>JAPKZA010000310.1:2271-15603 GCA_026394015.1 Acidobacteriota bacterium | reverse complement strand
GCGTGATACCGCAGGTTCTCCAGCAGCAACACTTCGCCCACGCCGGGCTTCAGCGCTTCCACTTCCGGCCCGACGCAATCAGGCGCCATCACCACCGGCTTGCCCAGCAGCTCCGCCAGCCGAACCGCCACCGGCGCCAAGCTCATCTCGGAATTCTTCATCCCCTTCGGACGGCCCAGGTGGCTCGCCAGAATCAGCCCGCAGCCCTGCGCCAGGGCGTACTGGATCGAGGGCAGGGAAGCCTTGATGCGCTTGTCGGAGGTGATCTCCTGTCCACCGTTCGTCAGCGGGACGTTGAAGTCCACGCGCATGAAAACGGTCTTACCCTTCAAATCGAGGTCACGAATAGACAATTTAGCCATATAATTCGGTTAGAACTCCGAGCGTAGCACGTCGAACATCATCCGGACTCCGGTATAGAACTGGTCCAGTGGAATGCGCTCGGAATCCGAGTGCATCGTCGCCAAAATGTTGGCCGGCAACACGAGCGGCGTAAAGCCATAGGCGGGCAGCCCCTTCGTCCGAAACTTCGTCGAATCGGTGCCATACGGCACCAGCATCGGCGTCACCTCCGCCTCCGGATGGTACTTCAAAATCACCTTTTTCAGCGCCCGAAACAGGCCCGTTTCGTAGTTCGAAGTCCCCGGGTCGCCCGGCGGTGTGTTCGTCACCTCCAGCTTGATGCGCGGATCGTTCATGCGCGCCTTGATGTCGCTGATGAACTCATCGGCGTTCACCCCGGGCAGCAGCCGACAGTCCAGCGTCGCCTCGGCCGCCGATGGAATCACGTTGATCTTCGGCGGATCGCCCACCCCGCTGCGCAGTGTCGTCAGCGTCATCGTGTTGCGCTGAATCGCCGACGTGAACTTGCCCGCCGCAAACTCACCACCGCTGGCCGTCCGCATCACCTCCACCACCGCATTCGCCTTCGCGCCTTCGGGCAGCGCCATCGCCTTGGCCACCGCGGCCAGCAGAATCATATTTGCGTTATCCGGGTTCGGCTGCGAGCCATGCGCCGCCGTGCCCGTCGCCCGCAGACGAATCCACAGCGGCTGCTTCTCGGCCACCGAAATTCCATACACCAGCTTCCCCTGCCGAAACACGTCTCGCGTGCCCAGCCCACCCTCGTCGAGAACGTACTCCGCCTCGATGTCCGCCGCATGATTGGCCAGCATCCATCGCACGCCCAAGTCCCCGCCCGTCTCCTCATCGCACGTGGCCAGCATCACGATCTCCCGATCCGGCACGATGCCCAACTTCTTCATCGTGATCATCCCCATCATGTGCATCACCCCGATGCCCTTCATATCCAGTGTGCCCCGGCCCCAAATAAAGCCGTCCTTCACGGCCCCGCCAAACGGGTCGACGCCTTTCCACGCCGCCCGGTCCACCGGCACCACGTCGAAGTGATTCAGCAGCAGCAACGGCTTCTTCGCCTTGTTCTTGCCCGGCAGCCGAGCCACCAGGTTCATCTGGTTGCCGGTGCCCGCCTGATAGGTCTTGACGACGATCCCCGCCGCCTCAAACTCGCGTTTCATAAACTCCGCCGCCGCGCGGGTATCCGCCGGCGGGTTGATGCTCGGAATCTGAATGTAACGCTGCAGCACGCTCAGCGCGTACGGCTCGACGACGGTCCAATCCGGTTCCGCCGCCATCATCGGCAGAGCAAGCGGCAGCGCAAGCGCAATCAAGCAAAGGGATTTCATTTATGAGACTCCGGGACGTTCGAAAGTTGCGGCGAAAGACCAACCAGTTTATACGCTTCCAGCAGCGCGCCCACTGACGGCGCATACCGAGGCGGAACAACCAAATTGCCTTCTACGACCGTCAAAAACTTGATGAAATGATCGAGCAAAATCTGGCTCTGCCACACGCCGCCGATGGGCGACACCGGCACTTCATCGCCCTCTTTAAAAAGCTGATTGCGCACCGCCATCGCCAGCAGCGTGAACTGCCTTGCCATGCGAGAAAGTATATCACCCGCGATCCGGTCGCCGTCCTTGGCCGCCTGGTCCACCATCGGGGCAAACGTCGCAACGCGCGATCGCGGATACTCCTCGGTGTACCAAAGGTGCATCAATTCGTTGATGTCGTGCGCCCCGGTCGCGGTCAGCAGCCGATCGTGCAGCACCGTTTTCGCGCCCCACCCTTCGTGGTGCCGCAGCGCCGCCCGCAACGCCTGTCGCGCGATATCGAACGCCCCGCCTTCATCGCCGAAGATATACCCCCAACCGCCCGCCCGCGCGATCCGCCCCACCTCATCCCGCCCAAACGAAATCGACCCCGTGCCGCCGATCACGATGATCCCCGGCCCGCCCCCCGTCGCCCCGGTCAACGCAATCATCGCGTCGGTCGTCACGTGCATCGAGTCCGCCGCCAGCATCTGACGCAGGATCTCTTCCTTATCCGCCGGCCCCCCGCTAAAGCCCAAACAGGCGCTGGCAAAACGAACCGTCGCCGGGTCCAGCCCGGACTGTTGACAAGCCAGCGCGACGCATCCCCCGATCACCCGCACAAACTTCTCGCGACCTTCCGCCGCCGACTTCACATGGTTGCAAGGCCCGTCCGTGCCGCGGCCGAGAATCTCGCCTTGCGCGTTGCCGATCACGGCAATGGTGCTCGATTGGCCCCCGTCGACGCCGAGATAGAGTGGTGTAGAAACGTTCACGATTACTTCCTTATCTTCTGGATTTCATGGTTGGCAAGAATGCGGTAAAGCCGCATATAGCCCCGGGTGCCAACTTCTTCAATGCCCCACGAGTCACTCCGATTCTGTAAGTCCGCATACCAGTATTCACCGGCCTCCGCCGCGATGTACTGCACGTTGCGGGCCAACAGCTCTTCCATCGCCGCCCGCCGTAGTCCCAGCGGCGGAGGCACCACCCGACGCTCGATTTTGGCCTCGGGAATCCCCTCCAGCAAGATTCCATCCCAAGGCTGATCCGGGCTCATCTCCAGCACGACCTCATCGACCGTGAGTGGGCTGCCTAGGTCCATCGAAAGCCCGTCACCCTTGCGCCACGGCACGTCTGCGAGCCACCGCGTCGCCGGAGAATTATCAAACGCCAGCACCGCCTGCTCCCCCGCGGAATCGGCATGAACCCGCCAATGGGGCGAGCGCGGCAACTCCGCTCCCTTATGGAAAATTCGCATCTCATGCACGCTCCAGCGAGCGTCGGGCCAATCGCGATTCACCGCCACCCGAACCTGCGCCAGCGGCCGCGCCGAAAACGTGTAGCGAACCTGAACTGTCGGCTTCCGATCCTCCCGCAAAGCATTGTGAATGGAGTGCGCCAGAACCTCGCCCTTAGCCGACTGAAACGCGACGACGATCTCCGGGCTGCAGTACGCTTCCGCGAGCTGCTGAAACGAGTAAACGCGCCGACCAGCCGGAACCTGCGCATCGATCAACCGGGTGATCGGATACGTCGGCACCAGTGCCGACAAAAACGCCTCTTCCGACTTCACCCGCAGCGCCTCCCGCCATACGATCTTATCGAGCCGCCAGCCGTACTTATCGCCGTAAAACTTGATCGAGTCCGGCCACGAAAGCAAGGCGTGCACGGCCACCCCGGCCAGCACCAGGCGTGGCCACGGCAGCATCGCCAACGCCAAGGCGAGGAAGGGTAGTCCCGGCAGCAAAAACCGCGTGCCGATGTTCGTGAAGTAGGTTGCCGTGAAAACAACCCAAGCCAGCAGCAAACGCCGACCCACCGCGTGCCGCAGCGAGAGCAACGCCAGCGGCGCCAACAAGAACACCGGCCCCAGCCGACCCGCCAGATTCGCCCCCCGGAAGGTGACCTCAAACGGAATCGCCCACAGCGACCGCAGCCCATAGGTCGCCATGCTCAGCTTGTACTCTTTTTCGAACCATTGATGCACATAAGGATTCGGAAACCACGCGTTGAACAGCGGTGCGACCGGATTGTTCCACCAGATCGCGTTCCGCATCATCCAAGGCGCGATGAACACCGCCGCGCACACCGCGACCACCAAAACCGGTCGCAGCTTGCGCTCTCGCCAAAACACCCACCCCATCGCAAACGGCAGGCTCAACGCCAGCGTGTATTTCACCGCGTAACTGAACCCCGCCAGCGCCCCGATCACGAGCAGCAGATTCCCCTCGCGAGTCTCGTCCCACCGGTCGAGCAGCGCAAACACCGCAAAAACCACCGTCGCCGCGGCCAGGTCAATATAGGCGCTTACCCCGTCGATGCCCGCCACCGGCGCCAGAAAAACAAGCAGCGCCGCCGCCACCCCCGGGATCGGCATGCCTCGCCGCCGCGCCCAGTTCAGCATCATCCAAGGAAGCAGAAAAAGAAACGTGCAGTGCACCATCGCCGCCGCCGAATGGCGGCCAATCGAGAACGCCGAAACGAACAGCATTTCGATGCCTTGGCTCAGCGCGGCATACAAATTTGTATGCACCGGAACCATGCCACGTTCGCGATAGTAGCGCGCCACCAGACCCAAATGGTACGTACTCCCGTCCGGGCTGACCTCCGGTGCCAACGCGTTCGAAAGGTAAAGCAGCCCGAACAATCCGCCCACCACCCCAACGCTCCACCGCAGCCAGCGCGGCAGCGGAGCGAAGCGTTCCGCGGGCAACGTCAGAGCGCCCATGCGCCAAGCCGCCACCAGCAGCAAGGCGGGCAAGCCGAGGAAGATCCCCCGATAGTAGAGATGAAAAATCCCAAGGAAAAAGATCACCAGCGAGTAAGCCGCGGCCCCCAACAAAAACGAAAACGAGATCGACTCTTCCCGCGTGCAGGGAATGTCGAGACGGCTCCAAAGCATTCGGCCCAGGGCGTAAGCCCCGGTCACCGTCACTAGCCAGCCGAGCAGAATGTAGAGAACTTGGCCCATTATTTGACGAATCCCGCGTTCTCCAAAATCATGCCGAGCCGCGCTTTATCCGCCTCGGCGACAAACACTTTGTCCACCTCCAGCCGAACGATCGTCTCGACGTTGGCCTTCAACAATCCGGCCGGAACCGGCCAGCGAAGCGCATGTCGTCCCGCGGGCAGGTTCGCCGCCGTGGCGATCAGTTGATCATTCACGAACACCCGCAAAGTCACCGGCCCGGTCTGCTTCCAAGTCGCCTCCGGCAAGGCAAACGCTGTTTGAAACGACCACCGACCCACCTCGAGAACCACGAACTTCAGCGTCGGCCTCTGATTGGTCCACCGCCAAACCTCCGTGCCCGATCCCGCCAAAACATCCGCCACGACATGCTCCGACGCCTGGCGATCGCCAAACGTCATGAAGCTGCCCACCCCGACCGGCTCCGTCTCCGGCCGCCCCGTCCGCTGGGTCGGTATCGAGTACCACTGCGGCACCGGGGTGCAGCTACTCAACAGCAAAACGGCGAAGACGCCAGCCTTCATGCCACCTTATCCTTTGACTTGCAAACGTCCGCCAGCCGGCACGTGCCGCAGCGCGGCTTTCGCGCAACGCAGGTCTGGCGGCCAAAGTGGATCAATTGATGCGAAAACTGGATCCATCGGCTCTGCGGAAGAATCTTGATCAGGTCCTTCTCGATCTTCTCCGGCGTCACCTCGCGCGTCAAATCCAGCCGCTGTGAAATTCGCGAAACATGCGTATCCACCACGACTCCGCTCGCGATGCCGAAGCAGGTCCCCAGCACGACGTTCGCCGTCTTCCGCGCCGCCCCCGGCACCGTCAGCAGGTCGTCGATGTTCTGCGGCACCTCGCCGCCGTAAGCGGTCAGAATTCGCTGCGCCGCCCCGATGATGTTCTTCGCTTTGTTGTTGAAAAATCCGGTGGAATGCACGAGCACCGCCACCTCGGCCACCGGCGCGTGAGCCAAGTCGGTCATCGTCGGGTACTTCGCGAACAGCCCCGGCGTCACCATGTTCACCCGTTCATCGGTACACTGCGCCGATAGAATCGTCGCCACCAACAACTCCCACGGGCTGCTGTGGTTGAGTGCGCACGTCACGTTTGGATACAGCTCGTCCAGGGTCGCCAAAATGGCCGTCTGCCGCGCTTTCTTCTTCGTCAATCCGCCACCTCTTCCAGCACCGACCGGCCCCCGCGGGTCCACGGCCGCGCCTCCTCCACCCCATAGCGGCCGCCTATCCTCAACTTCCCGGCGAGATTCACGTGGTGATAACGCATGTCCAACTCTCCATTCTCGCCCATCAGCGCCACCAACTTGGGTAGTCGAACACCGTCGCATTCGAAACCTCGCCCGACGCCGAGTTTTCACAAGCGCGAAACCGCCGCCCGTCGAAATTGAAGTCCATCACGTTATCCTAACTAGGCTTGCTACCGCGATGGTCACTTTTTCTTCTGGCGCTCTTGCCGCACGCCCTGGCGCTGCCCGGTGTCTTCGTCTTTGACGACTACTCCCTGCTCGCCAAGCCGCCGCAATGGGCCGATCTCTGGCGCCTCGAACAAACCCGGCCCCTGACTTATCTCTCCTTCCTGCTGAACCAATATGCCGGCGGCTGGCACCTGCTGAACCTCGCCGCCCACCTCACCTGCGTCTGGTTGCTCGACCGCATCGCCCGCCGCGTTCTCCCGGCCAATATCGCCTGGGTCGCGCCCTTCTTGTTCGCCGTCCACCCCCTCCTCAGTGAGCCCATCCAATACGTCTTCGCCCGTAGCTCCCTGCTCGCCACGCTCTTCTGCCTCGCCGCCCTCTACGCCTGGACCCGTGATCGACCCTGGCAGGCGGTCGCCTGGTTCCTCCCCGCCTTACTTGCCAAAGAAGAATGCGTCGCCTTCCCCCTGGCCCTCGTCCTCTTCCGCCCCGCCTTCCGCCCAGTGTGGGGCCCCATCGGCGCCATGCTCGCCCTCAGCCTCGCCGCCGGCCTACGCGTGCTGTACGCCACCAAAGTCGTCGCCGGAGCTGGCTCTGGCTTCGACGCCGGCGTCTCCCCCGGCAACTACTTCCTCGCCCAGGGAACGGTCATCTGGAGCTACCTCCTTCGCTGTGTCTTCCCCTTCGGCTTAACCCTCGATCCGGCCGCCCCAGCCCTCGGCTTCGAAGCCGGCGTCCTCGGCTGGGTCCTGCTCGCGGTCTGTGCCGCCCTCGCCCTGTGGCTCGGCCATCCCGCCGGGCGCTGGTTCGTGTTTGGCCTCATCCTCCTCCTTCCCAGCTCGTCCATCCTCCCCGCCGCTGACCTCATCGCCTGGCGACGCATGTACCTGCCCATGGCCGCCTTCTCCCTCGCCGCCGCCTACCTCCTGCCCCCCCGCGCCGTCCCCGCCGTCGTCCTCCTCCTCGCCCTCCTCTCCGGAGCCCGCGCCCCCGTCTGGCGCAGCGAACTCGGCCTCTGGCAGGAAGCAGCCGCCGCCGCCCCCGAAAAGCTCCGCCCCCGCCTCCAACTCGCTCGCCTGGCCTCTCCCGCCGACGCCCTCGCCATTCTCGCCGCCGCCGAACAAATAGCGCCGGACGACCCCGCCATCGCATCTGCGAAGGGGAGAGCCTTTTTGCAACAAAGTGACCCCGCCAGAGCCCTGGCGGAGTTTGGCAAGGCGCTGGCGCAGCGGCCCAACGATCCGAAAGCGATCCTCAACCGCGGCGTGGCACTTGAAGCCCTCGGCCAATCCGAGGCCGCCCGAGCCGACTTCCTCCGGGCCCTCCAACGCGACCCCTGCCAACCCCAGGCCCGCGAAAACCTGTTGCGATTAGGTGGCACCCCACCGCCATGCGTACCTACCAACTAACCTGTGAAATGCTCGTCCCGAAGCCCCTTGCCGAAGTCTACGAGGTCTTCGAAAACCCCTACAACCTAAAGAAAATCACCCCGCCGTGGCTCAGCTTCTCCGTCACGTCGAAAGAACAGGTCGTCATGCGCCACGGTGCCGAAATCGACTACCGCTTTCGCTGGTTCGTCCTCCCCATGCGCTGGCGAACCCTCATCACCGCCTATAACCCCCCGCACGACTTCGTCGATGAGCAAATGCGCGGGCCCTACGTGATGTGGCGCCATCATCACACCTTCGAAGCCACCCCCGATGGCACCCTCGTCAAGGACACCGTCGACTACGTCCTGCCCTTCGGCCTACTCGGCGCCATCGCCCACTGGGTCATGGTCGAAGCGCAGCTCCTCATGATCTTCCGCTTCCGCCAAAAAGCCCTCAACGAACTCTGGGGCGGCCAAGCGAAAATCTCGTCGCCAACCGTCCGCTTGCTGCCCGAACCCGAAGCCCGGGCAGCCGTTGCCGCCGCCGTTACGGTGCGGTAATCACAAACTTCGGCGTCAAAAACTGCCAATCCGGAATCTCGTACGCTCGCAGTTTGGTCGTCGCCGTCCCCGTCCCTTGGGCCACCTCGTACGGTCCCAACGATTTCACTTTAACCGGGAACTCCACCACCAAATTTCCCTTCGCGTACAGACCGACCTGCATCTCCAGGCCTGCAATATCCGCCCCGCCATGGTTCACGATCACCATCTGGACGGTCACCTTCTGGTTCTTGTCCTCGCGGATCCGGAACCCGGTCACTTCAATATGCTTCGTTAGCGGATTCGTCTTCTCGCCCTTGGCATCGAGTAAAGTCGATTTCGCCGTCGCCTCGGATTCCTGCTTCACCCGCGAGGACGGAAGCAGATAGGTATAGGCCAAATAGCCCAAGCCCAGCAACGCGACCGCCACCAGGGCAACCACCAGAATCGGATTCATCCCCGGCTTCGCCTCATGCTCCGGATAAGGGGCGTAGGCCGCTTGAGGGGCCACCGGGGGCGTCTGGTATTGTATAGGCTGCGGGATCGGCTGTTGGTAAACAGGGGCCGGGGCCGGGCTTGGCACAGGGATCGGCGCGGGAGCAGCCACCGGAACCGGCACCAGAATTGGGGCCGGAGCGGCCGCCGCCACCGGAGCAGCAGCGGGTTCCACCGCCGGTGCCGCTGATCGCGGTGCACAACGCGGACACACACTCATCGATGGCGACACTTCAGCGCCACATTGCGGGCAGATCCAAGTAAACATATCTCTACATCAGAGTACGACATGCAAGCCATTCAAGTTACAGAGAACATGCGCAGCCTCGCTCTTCTTCCCGGCAGCTTCCACCCCATCACCACCGCGCACCTTGAATTGGCGCGCGCCGCCCTCCAACGCGCCGACCGCGTTCTGTTCGTCCTCCCCCGCTCGTTTCCTCATAAATCGTACGATCAGGTCACCCTCCAAGACCGTCTCGATCTCATTCGCCTCGCCATCGTCGACCCCCGTATGGAAGCCGGCGTCACCGAAGGCGGCCTCTTCATCGAAATGGTACGCGAATGCCGCCGCCGCCACCCGGGGCTCGACAAAATCTACGTCGTCTGCGGCCGCGACGCCGCCGAACGCATCGTCTCCTGGGATTACGACGGCATCGAACCGATCGACCAACAACTCCGCGAGTACGAACTCCTCGTCGCCGCCCGCAACGGTGATTATCGGCCCCCGGCGCACTTGGCTGCCCACATCCACGCCCTGCCTCTCGGCCCCGGCCTCGACGAAGTTTCTGCCACCGCCCTGCGCGACAAAATCCGCAAGGGCGGCGACTGGGAACAGTACACCCCGCCCGCCATTCGACAAAGGGTCCGCGAGCTTTACAGCCATTCGTAACCTTTTCAGCCCGCGGCGCGAATCCCCAGCATGCTACTCTTTGCCGTATCCATCCTCGTCGAACTCTTCACCTCTCAAGGCTGCTCCAGTTGTCCCCCGGCCGACCGCGTCCTGGCTCAACTCGATCAGCAACCCGTCCCTGGCATCGAATTCCTCGTTCTTTCTGAGCACGTCGATTATTGGAACCGCCTCGGCTGGACCGACCCTTACTCCTCCGCCGCCCTCACCGCCCGCCAACAGCGTTACGGCCAACGCTTCTCTCTCGACGGCGTTTATACGCCGCAAGCCGTCGTCCACGGCCAAGCCCAACTCGTCGGTAGCGATTCGTCCAAACTCCTCGCCGCCGCCCGCCAAGCCGCCACGAAACCCCAAATCGCTCTCACGATCTCGGACTTTGCCCGAGCCAACGGCCGCATCAAAGGCCACGTCTCCGGGGACATCCCTTCAAAGGCCACCCTCGTGGCCGCCCTCGCCGCCGACCCCGCGCCCACCGCCGTCCAACGCGGCGAAAACGGCGGCCGCCAACTCGCCCACGTCGCCGTTGTTCGCAAACTCGTCAACCTCGACGCCTCCGGCAACTTCGATCTCGAAGACCTCCCCGGCTCCACCCGCCTCGTCGTCTTCGTCCAATTGCCCAAGCAAGGCGAAGTCCTCGGCGCCGCCCAACGCCGGCTGAACTAACCCACCCCGGCTTCCCCAAACGTAGCCATGCCCTCATAAAGCGCCACCGCCGCCTCCAACACCGGAATCGCCAGCGCCGCCCCCGAACCCTCTCCCAACCGCAAGTCGAGATCCAGTACCGGCCGTACCCCTAGCTCCGCCAGCAACCGCCGGTGCGGCCTCTCCGCCGAAACATGGGAAAACACGAGATACGGCATCACCCGCCGATCAATCGCCCGTGCCGCCAACGCCGCCGCCGAGGCGATAAACCCATCCACCACCACCGGCAACCCCCGCTCCGCCGCGCCCAGGAAAAATCCCGCCATCGTGGCCATCTCAAAGCCCGCGAAAGCCCCCAAAATCCCCATCGCGTCGGTCACCCCCGCATGCCGAACCAACCCCCGGCCCACCACCTCCGCCTTCCGCCGCATCCCCGCTTCGTCCAACCCCGTCCCCGCCCCCACCGCCTCTTCCGCCGCCACCCCGCAGTAAGCACACAACAATGCGCTCGCCGCCGTCGTGTTCCCAATCCCCATCTCCCCCACCGCCGCCACATCGCAATCCAACCCCTGCGCCAGCGCCGCCCCGTTCTCCAAAGCCCGTTCCACCTGCCCGCCACTCATCGCCGGACCCTTCACAAAATTTGCCGTCCCCCGCCCCAACCACCGATCCACGGTCCCCGCGACCGGCACCCCGTCCACCCCACAATCTACAATCAGCTTCTCCATCCCCACCTGCTTACAGAGCACATTAATCGCCGCCCCGCCCTTCAAAAAGTTCGCCACCATTTGCCCCGTCACGGCCTTCGGAAACGCGCTCACCCCCTCTTCGGTCACCCCATGGTCCCCGCAGAAAAGCACCATCGTCCGCCGCGCCACTTTCGGCCTCTCCGTCCCCTGCGCCAGCGCCAACTGCAATACTAACTCCTCTAACTTTCCCAAGCTCCCCGGCGGCTTAGTCAATGAATTCGCTTACTATCTGCCGTCTCTCGAATGTTATACCGCAAGCGAAATCACCTCTAAGTAATCCTGTTTCATTCCGGCCCAGTCCCCGCCCGCCAACATCTGCCGCAGCACCGCATTCACCCCGGCATGCGCCACAATCGCGCACCCATCCCCCGGCGCCGCCCGTCGCCAACCAGCCGCCACCCGTTCCACAAAATCCCCCCAAAACTCGCCCCCTGGCGGACGAACCCCAAACCAATCCGTCTCCGCCGCCGGACACTCCGCCACAATCTCCCCCCAGCTCTTCAACTCCCAGCTCCCTAAGTCCCCCCCCGCCCACTCCGGTACCAATTCCAACTCCCGCCCCGGAAAGAGTAACTCCGCCGTCCGCCGAGCCCGCCGCAAAGGGCTACTCAAAACCCGAGCCACCGCCAATTCACTAACACGAATATCCTCACTAACTAACTCCACATCCGTACTCCCCACAAATACCCCCGTCACCGTCGTCCGCCCATGCCGAATCAGATGGACCACGCCAGCACCCCCAGCGAAGCCGCCTCCGAAACCTGGCAAACCGCCCCCAAACAATCCCCCGTCACCCCTCCCAAACGCCGCAAAAACCACCCCCGCAGCACGAGCAACACGAGCAAATTCACCGCGACCAAAGCCACGCCCGCCCGCCCAGCCAGCACCGCCAACCCTCCCATTTGCAGCGCCACCAAAAACACCGCCCCCCGCGGCAAACTATCGCCAAAAGCCTTCCCCAACCCCGACCCCACCCCCGGCGCCGAAGCCGCCAGCAGCACCATCATCCCCCGCGAAATCCCAAACACCGCCGGCAAAACCCGCCACACGTCCCCATGCACCATCACCAACCCCTGCCACCGCCAAACAAACGAAGCCACCAAAGCCAAAGCCCCATGCGCCCCAATCCGACTGTCCTTCAAAATCGCCAGCATCTTCTCCTGGCTCCGATACGCCCGCACCGCGTCGCAGACGTCCGCCAACCCGTCCTCGTGCAACCCGCCCGTCAAAATCGCCAGTAAAATCACGATCGCCAGCGGCCCCATCGGCCACGCCCACAGCCCCGCCGCCCCCAGGCCCAGCAACGCCCCCACCACCGGAAATGCCCACGCCCCCCGTCCCAACGGCCGGTCCGGCGCAGGGCAGGGAAGGATCGTCAGGAACTGAATCGCCTGCCTCATTTCAACCGCAACCCCGCCCCAAACACCATAAACCACCCCTCGGCCGCCCGCGCCATCGCCTCTTGATTCAACCGCCCCGCTCGATCTCGAAACGTGCGCGCCAGCTTATTTTCCGGCACAATCCCGCACCCCACTTCGTTCGTCACCAGCACGCAGGGCAGCGCCGAAGCCGCCATCGTATCCAACATCGCCAACATGTCCACCTCCGCCCCCGATAACATCACGTTCGTCAACCACAACGTCAAACAGTCCACCACCAACACGTCCAACTCGCGCTCCATCCGCCGCACCGCCGCCCCTAAATCGATCGGCTCCTCGACCGTCGTGAACTCATCGCCCCGCTCCACCTGATGCAGCCGAATCCGCTCCGCCATCTCGTCATCAAACGCCTGCGCCGTCGCCAAAAATCCCCGCCGCGGCCCGTACCGCCGCGCAATCTCCAACGCCTTCGCGCTCTTCCCGCTGCGACTCCCGCCGCCCACTAAAATGATCATGCGAACTCTCCTAAAACCGCCGCCACCGTCCCGCTATGCGCCACCGCCACGCCCCAAGCCCCCGCCGCCATTGCCTCGCGCCGCAACGCCTCGAAACCGGAATGCGGCCGATACCGCTGATGGATCTCCGCGCTCCGCGTCGCCACCGCCGCCACGCCCCGCCCATCTCCCGCCCGCACCGCCGCCTCCAACTCCTGCAGCAGCGCTCCAAACTCTCCCATCTCCGCCGCCGTGTACCGAATCCGCTCCAGCCCCAACGTATCCACCGCCGCCCCGCCCAAGTCCACCATCCTGATCCCCATCGCCGGCCAAGCCTCCCCCAACACTTTCAACGCCCGCCCCCGCCGCGGCAAAAACGCCACCGGCTCTAACCCAAACATCGTCCCATCGCAAGCCGCCTCCGCCGCCACCACGATCGCTGCCACCTCCGCCGCCCCCAACTCCGGC
>JAPKZA010000310.1:0-2237 GCA_026394015.1 Acidobacteriota bacterium | reverse complement strand
TCGACGATCCGCACCCCCGCCCCACCAGCATCTCTGATTCCACCGCCACCGAAAAAGCGCCCGAAATACTCGCCAACTGCGCCGCCCGCAGAGCCTTCGTTCGATCCGCCGGCGTCACCATCCACGCCTCGGAAGCCCGCACCGTCACCACTGAACGCAGCCATGGCGCCGGCAACGAAACCAAAAACGGCTCGCCCCCCAGCGCCCCTTGCAGGATCTCTCCCACGTGCCCCATCGCCTCACCGCGACCACAGTAACCAGACAAAAAACGGCCCTCCTAACAACGCAGTCGTCACCCCCACCGGAATCTCCACCGGCGCCAGCACGCTCCGCGAAATCGCGTCACAAACCACCAAAAACGCCCCGCCCCCAAACAAGCAAGCGGGCAGCAGCACCCGATGATCCGGCCCCAAAACCCGCCGCAACAAATGCGGGACGATCAATCCCACAAACGCGATCGGCCCCGTCACCGCCGTCGTCGTTCCCACCAGCACCGCCCCCGCCGCAAACCCCTGCCATGTGATCTTCCGGCAATCCACCCCCCGCCCCACCGCCCAAGCCTCGCCATACGAAACGACGTTCAAAACCCGAGCCTGCCGTAAAACCCACCAACTTACCGGCACCAGCACGAGCGCCAGCCACCCCAACACGCTGTACTCTACGGCGTCAATCCCCCCCATCAACCAATGCGAAATCTGAAACGCCTTCGTCAGCCCCGCCATGCTATGCAGTAACAGCACGAGAGCCGTACAAACCCCACTCACCGCGATCCCCGTCAGCAATAACGTAAACGAAGTAAATCGCTTCACCTGCCCCAACGCTGCCACCAGCGTGATCACCACCCCGGCCCCCACTAATGCCGCCACCCACACCACCGGAAACCCCGCCTCGTCTCCCGGTCCCAACGCCAACGCCGCCACCGCCCCCAACGCCGCCGCCGCCGTCACCCCCAAGCTCGATGGCGTCGCCAAAGCATCCCGCAAAAGCGCCTGGTACAGTGCCCCGGCCGTCGATAACGCCGCCCCCGTCAAAAACGCCAGCAACGTCCGCGGCACCCGCAAATTCACGAAAATTCCCCAATCCGGCCCCTCTCCCCGCCACAACTTTCCATAGTCCATCCCCGACCCGCCCACAAACGGGCACACCGCCGCCACCGCCACCGCCCCCAGCGCCGACCACGCCAACACCCGACCCGCCCGCCGCCTTAAATCATCGCCCATAGGTCAAAAACACCCTCCCTTCCGCGTTCTGGTGCCAATAAAAAGGAACTCGAAACACCCGCTCCAACCGACCCGCCTCCAGGGCATCGCAAGGCACCCCGTCCGCCACTAACTTACCCCGCTCCAGTAACCAAACCCGGTCGCAATGCTGCGCCGCCAACCCTAAGTGATGCGTCACCACGATCACTAACTTACCCGCCGCCTTCAACTCCTTCAAAAGCTCCCACATCTCCGCCTCATTCTCCGGGTCCAGGTGCGCGCTGGGTTCATCCAAAAGCACCATCGGAGCCTCCTGACACAGTGCCGCCGCCAACAGCACCCGCTGCTTCTCCCCTCCACTCAAAGCCGAAAACTTCCGCTGCCGAAACCCCTCCAGTCGAGTCTTGCGCAGCGCCATCTCCATCGCCGCCCGGTCGTCATCGTTTTCAAACAACCCCCGCCCGTAAGGAATCCGCCCCGTCAAAACCACCTCTTCCACCGTAAACGGAATCTCCCCCGGCACAAGCTGCGGTACATGCGCCACCAACCGACAAAGCGCCGCCCGCGGCATGGCACAAGCCTCCTGCCCGTTCAGCTGGCAACTCCCCTCCACGGGCGTCTTCTGCCCCGCAATCAAGTCCAGCAACGTCGATTTCCCGGCACCGTTCGGACCCACAATCGCAATCAACCCCGGCCCATCTGCCGACGCGTCGATCCCGTCCACCACCGCCCGGCCGCCGCCGTAAGCAAACCGCAATCCAACTAACTCCAACTGCTTCACTGCAACATCCGCCGAAATGCCTCCGCCGCCTCCGTCACTCGCGCCCCGGGCACCACGTAGATATCCGCCGCCACCGCAAAAACTTTCTTTCCCTGCACCGCCCGCAACCCCTTCTGCCCCTGCCAAAGCTGCACCACCGCATCAATGTGCGCCTGCGTCACCCCCGTCGTCACCGCCATGTCGCCCATGTCCACAATCACGTCCGGGTCCAATCGCATCACCCCTTCCAGCGAGATCTTCGGATACGTCACCGGAGA
>JAPKZA010000522.1 GCA_026394015.1 Acidobacteriota bacterium | reverse complement strand
GGCGGCGTCGTATCCGCTCAATCGGTGTTGGGCGGCCAGGCGGCGTACTTCGCTGAACACAAGCCCGGCACTTTGGTTGTCTACGACGATGTCCAGAGAGCGAAGATCGTGGAGGAACCGGTCAGCATCAGCTTGCGACACAGCTCCATTCCGCTGTGCCTTGACGAGAACAGCGACGACTTCGTAGGGCCAAAGAGCGGGGACGTAAGCAATGCCACCGAATAGCATTCGCGCACTAACTTTCTCGGCTAGCGGTGGCGCGGGGTCCGAGAAGAGCCATCGCATGGAAACAGAATTGTCCAAAACAAACGCCTTCAATCGCGTCCTTCGTCGATCATTTGGCGAATTGTCATCCCCGGCGGGAGAGAGGTTCTCGAGCGAATTTCCCGCATGCTCGCGAAGGCCTCCTCGCGGGTCTTTGTCGAAAGAGTCCCGCCCAATCGGCGCTCGCGGATGGCCGATTCGATGATCTCGTCGATTGACGAGAAATGACCCTTTTGGATTTCTTCGAGGACGAGGCGCTCGGTCTCCGGCTTCAGTTCGACCATCATGCCCTTATCTTAACGCACGATGAATGGGGAGTCGGGCGGGGCCGCTTTTCTTACAAAACCTTGTCCGCTCTCAGCGTTGCCTTGCGCTTGTTCCCTCAGACGGAGAACACCCAACCCATGTCACTCATTCCAGAAACCCTCTCAACCACGACAAACCTGGCCGAACAAGGCGACCTACCCGCCTCCCTTGACAACCTCCGCGCCGGACTCCGCCGCGCCCGCGCCGCCGCTCCTTCGCCCGACGCCTGGCGCGCCGATGTCGACCGCCATGTGCGACCGCATCCGATCCTGGGCGTCTCGCATGAGAGCCCGTTCGTCCATCGCTGCTTCACCAAGCCCCGGGGCTACGCCGGCGACGCCGTGATGCTCGATTTCATCTACCGGCATCCGGTCAATCGTTCGCTGGCCGAACACACAACACCGCGTGGCCGCATGTTGATGCAGGCCGGACTCACCACGCCGGCGCCGCGGGCCGTGCGCAATCGCTGCCGCCTGCTCGCCGACGAGTTGGATGCGCTGTGTGTCCGCAAGCCCAACGCCGAAATCCTCTCGCTTGCCTGCGGCCATCTGCGCGAAGCCGAACACAGCAGTGCGCTCGCCGAGCAGCGCTTCGGCCGGTTCGTCGCTCTCGATCAGGACCCGGAGAGCATCGCCTCCGTGCAGCGTGATTACGGCGCACTCGGCATCGAAGCGCAGCCGGGCTCGGTGAAGACGCTGCTGGCGCGCGGCCTACGCGACTTCGGCCAATTCGACTTCATCTACGCCGCCGGCCTTTACGACTAGCTCAATGACCGTGTCGCCGCCCGCCTGCTCAACACGTTCTTCTCGATGCTGAAGCCCGGCGGCAAGGTCTGGGTGGCCAACTTTGTACCGGACATCTCTGACGTCGGCTTCATGGAGGCCATCATGGACTGGTGGCTGATCTACCGCGATGCGGCCGCCATGTCGGGGCTCGCGGCGACGGGGCTCGCAGGATGCACTGATGTCGCCTCGACGCGTACGTTCCATGAGACCGAGCACAACGTCGTGTTTCTGGAGGCGGTGAAAGCATGAAGAGGTCTCGCCGCCAGGTTGTGGATCGCATCCGGCCGATCCGCACGTCGGGGTTCGCCCGATCCGCGGTCTTACTGACCGCGGATCTGCTGGTGTATGCCGGGTTGTGGACGGCGCTGCTGCTGGCCGGCCCCTGGTGGTTGAAATTGCCACTTGCCTTGTGTACGGGAGTCGCCATTGCCCGGTTGTTTCTCATCGGCCACGATGCCTGTCACGGAGCGTTCTTTCCGGCGCCCCGTTGGGTGAATGCCGTGGCCGGAAGGCTCGTCTTTCTGCCTTCGCTGACGCCGTTCAGCACTTGGGAGTTCGGCCACAACACTCTGCACCACGGCTTCACGAATCTCAAAGGGAAGGACTACGTCTACACCCCCTTCAGTCTCGCCGAGTTCGCCGCCCTGCCTCGCTGGCGCCAGTGGCTGGAACGCGCCTATCGCCATCCGCTCGGGCCCGGCCTGCATTATGGGATCGAAGTCTGGTGGAAGCGGCTCTGGTTCCCTCGCCGAGCCGAACGCGGGATCTACTATGCTGACTCGCTGCTCACGCTGTTCTTCGTGGCGGCGCAGATTGCCGTTGTGGTGGCCGTGGCGCGAGCCACCGGTCAGGAAGCGCTTGCGCTTGCCATCTGGTCCGTGGTTCTGCCGTTCCTGGTTTGGAATGGGGTGATGGGATTTGTCACCTATCAGCAGCATACGCATCCGGAAGTGATCTGGTATGCCGAGCGGCGGGAGTGGGATCCGGTGAGCGCGCAGGTGCATGGCACCGTTCACGTGGAGTTCCCACCACTAGTGGGGGGGCTGCTGGGAAACATTATGGAGCATACGGCGCACCACATGGACGTTGCCATTCCGATGTTTGACCTTCCCGAAGCACAGCGCCGCGTAGAGGCCGAGTTCCCGGGGGAAGTGCCGCGAGTCCGCTGGTCGTGGCAGTTGTATCTGGAATGCTGCCACAAGTGCAAGCTCTACGACTATGAGGCGCGGCGGTGGACGGGCTTCCTGGGGGAATCGGCGTGAGCAAGAGGCCGATCGATTTTGAATGGTGAGTCGGGCGGGGCTCGAACCCGCGACCACCGCATTAAAAGTGCGATGCTCTACCAACTGAGCTACCGACTCACGGGGCTCAACCAATAGAATACCAAAGACTTTACGCTAAACGTATCTCTCGACGGTCGATTTTTGCCCAATCCCACTCCCCGAGGCCCAAGGCACCTGCAATTTCAACATGTTCCGGCTGACGATGGGTGAAATGACTGAAGTTGTCCGGAATATCCTCAACCAGCTTCTTCATGCCTACCGACAGCCGCTTTTCATCGAGCACTCGCCAACCGACGTGATCCATCGCCACCGGATCGGTCGAAAAGTACATCTTCTTGTGCTCCCAGACGAACTGCGGCTTGCCGCTGGGGCCACCGTGATAGAGGCCCTTGATGCCGTCCATGATGTTGAGAACGGTCTTGTTGCGGATGATCGGGATGGAGGCCGAGGCGGGGATAAACGCACCGCAGGCGTTGAGCGTCGTCGTGCCGTGGCTGCGGCACACGTTGTTCACCAAGCCGTGGGAGAGATTTTTGAGCGCCATCGTGATGCCGGCCGATTGATGGTCCTTCAGCAAGCAGAGATTGATGAGCTTGTTGACGTCCTTCGTGATGAAGCGCGACGCGAAAGAACGGCGGGCGGTTAACGACGCCGGATCCTGCCCGGGCATGACAAGCGACATCTCCATGTAGTGATCGGGATCGTAGCCTTCGATCGCCTGCTGGACTTCGTCATACTTCTCAGCGGCATGGGTCCAACGGACTTTTTCCGGCAGCCATTTGTCGAAACCGGCCTGGAGGAATTCGGCGCGATAGCGGTCGTAGCAGACGATGTCCTGGGAAGGGATGCCGACGGCGTTGAGGCTGGCGATGATTTCACGGACCACTTCGGGGGCGGAGATGACGTGGGGGCGACCGACGGGATTGAGTTTGATGCCGACGACGTCGCCGGGCTGGAAGAAGAGTTTCCAGGCGCTTTGCCAGTCATCGGAGCCAGTGAGGCCGACCATGCCGCGGCGCAGCATGTCGCGGACGGGTTCGGCTTGGTAGGCACCCTGAATGATGGACCCGGCGTGTTCGACGGCGACGACGCGCCCCTTGAACAGACCGGGGATACCTAACTTGCTGAGCTCCGCTTTCGAGGAGACGCAGGAGGAGAGGGCGAGCGGCGCGGCAGAGAGCGTCGCGAGAAATTTTCTACGATGCATGCACAAGCGAGGAGCGGCCATAGCTGACATTATGATGCAGGCGGCGGGAAACTGCTCGGCACTCTTCGAGGGCAATTTCCCCGGGGTCGTTGGCGCCGGGACGCCAGACCCAGGGCATGGCCAGTTGGAGGCCGGCGGCGGCGGTGTGGCGGAAGAAATCGGAGGCCGAAAGGTCTGGCCAGCCGGAGTGGCCCGGGGGGATACAACTGGCCCCTTGGGGATAGAATTCTCCGAGGCCGACGGCCAGGCGTTCGGTGTGGGGGACGATGCGTTCTTCGAGGAGACGGGGGAAGTCGGGTTCGTCGCCGTAGTAATGGAAGGTGAGGAAATCGCGGTGGGGGTCGAGGAGAGGGGCCCAGCGGCCCATCCAACGGGCGGTCATGCTGCCGATGGAGAACTGGGCGCGCGTCGATTGGTGGACGGCTTCGCGGGTACGGTTCAGGCGGTCGGACATGTCGGCGAAGGAGAGTTGATGGGCGTCGGGGACATCGGCACAACCCACGCCGGAGGGGGTGGAAAACCAGTTTTCGCGGCGGCGCATGACCATTTCCGGTTCGTTGATGAGTTCATAGCCGAGGACGTTGGGATGATCGGCGATGAGGTCCCAAAAGGGGACGAACACGTTGCCGATGAGGGCTTCAAAGAGATCGGGATGGCTGAGGGTGTGACCGTGGCCTTGCTTGATCAGGCTCGTGCCGGGGATGGGGATGGGGTTGAAGGCAAAGGTGTGATCGAGGAGGACGAAGAGGATGGAGATGCCGTGGCGTATAGCGGCGGCGAGGGCTTCGCGGACGGCCGGGGCGACGCAGGGTTCGAGACCGGCGGGCCGTTCGCCCGTGAAGCGGATACCGTTCCGGCCGTCGCAGAAGACGAACCAACGGACGACGCGAAAGCCGGCGGCGGCGATTTTGGCGAAATCAGCGTCGAGGAGGGCGGCGCGGTCAGGGGCTTCGAGGCCGAGGGGGGCGGCGGGCAAAGAGCCGAAGTCCCAACCGTAGTGGAGGCGGAAGTTGAGCCCCATTTGGAGCGGAGCGCCTTTGGCGATGCGATTCGTCATATCGTGGAGACGGTTTTCGAGCGGGAATAGCTGTTGCAACGCATGTAAATCTTTGTGCGATAAACTAGGGCGTTCAAGGAGAATTCATTGCGAGTAGGGATTATTGGAACCGGCGCTATCGCCAACATGCATGCTCGGGCGTACAAGGCCATTGGGTATGAGATTACGGTGTGCACGAACGGCAACGAGGAGCGGGGCAAGGCGTTTGCCGAAGCCAACGGGGCCGAGTTTGTGCGGAACTACGAGGACGTGTGTCGGCACCCGAAGGTAGACTACGTGGACGTGTGTACGTTCCCGAGCTTTCGGCTGCAGGCGGTGGAGTTGTGCGCGGCGACCAAGAAGCACGTTTTAGTGCAGAAGCCGATGGCGATTAGCATCGAGACGGCCCAGAAGATGGTGGATTTGGCCAAGAACGCGGGGATTACGCTGGGCGTCGTGAGCCAGCACCGGTTCGACGACTCGACGATTTTCATTGCGAAGGCGATTGCCGATGGGCGGATGGGAAAGATTCTGCAGGCGGATGCGTACGTGAAGTGGTATCGGTCGGCGCAGTATTATTCGCGGCCGGTGAAGGGAGCGTGGGACGTGGAAGGCGGCGGGGCGTTGATCAACCAGGCGATTCACCAGGTGGATATTTTGTTGTCGCTGGCCGGGCCGGTGAAGGACGTGGTGGGGACGTGGCAGTTGGGGGCGCTGCATCGGATTGAGTCTGAAGACGTCGTCAACGCGATGATGCGGTACCAGAGCGGGGCGACGGGGATTATTCAGGCTTCGACGGCGATTTGGCCCGGCTACTCCGAGCGGGTGGAGATCCACGGCACGAAGGGCACGGCGGTGTTGACCGGGGACAAGTTGACGACCTGGGACGTACAGGATGACGTCGGGGAGCCGGCACCGGTGGAGAGTTCGGTGATGTCGGGGGCTTCGGACCCGATGGCGATTCCGCTGACGCCGTTTGAGCGGCAGTTCCGGGATTTCGGCGAGGCGTGCCAGACGGGGCGGGCGCCGGTGGTTTCGGGCGAAGAGGGGATGAAGGCGTTGCAGTTGGTTTTGGGCGTGTACCAGTCGTGCCGGGAAGACCGGCGCGTGGTGCTTAGCTAAGCCGATGTGGACAGTCAGAGTGCCGGCGTCGAGCGCCAATCTGGGACCGGGTTTCGACGCTTTGGGCTTGGCGTTTGGCATCTATTTGACGTGTGAGTTTGGGCCAGCGGGGAGTTTGTCGATCGGGGTGCGGGGGCGAGACGCCGACGCGATTTCGACCGGGCCGGATAATTTCATTTGGCAGACGGCGCAGCAGGTGGCGGCGGATTTGGGGAAGACGCTGCCGCCGATTCGGCTGCATATTGACAACGATATTCCGCTGGGGAAGGGGCTGGGTTCCAGCGCGGCGGCGTTGACGGTGGGGGTGGTGATTGCAGACCGGATGCTGGGCTTGGGTTGGTCGATGGCGCGGATTTTGGACGAGGCGGCGCGGCTGGAAGGGCATCCGGATAACGTAGCGGCTTGCGTGCTGGGATCGATTGTGGCGAGCGCGATCGACGGCGACGGGGTGGCGCGGGCGGTGCGGGTGGAGATTCCGGAGAAGTTTGGGGTGGCGGTGGTGGTGCCGGATTTTGTATTGCCGACGCGGGAGGCTCGGGCGGCGTTGCCGACCGAGTATTCCAAGGCCGATTGTATCTTCAACGTGCAGCGAAGCGCGCTGCTGATTGCGGCGCTGGCAACCGGGAACGTGAGCGCGTTTCCGGCGGCGCTGGAGGATCGGATGCATCAGCCTTATCGGACGAAATTGGTGCCGGGGTTGGCGGAGATGTTGCAACTGCGGGCACCGGGGCTGTTGGGGTGTGCGCTGTCGGGGGCGGGGCCGTCGATTCTGGTGTTTTTTGAACGCGGCAGCGAGGCGGTTTGTGAGCTGATTCGCGAGATTTTTGTGCAGCACGGCCATGTGGCCGAGATTCATCATGCGGCCGTCGCGACTGACGGTTTGACGATTACGGAGTCCTATGCAAGTTAGTAAGAAGGCGCTGATTGACTTAGGATTGCCCGGGGAAGACCCGGCGGTGGCCCCCAGTTCCCTGCTCCGGTTTCCGGACGGGGGCCAGTATCGGATTGAGATCCCGTCGACGGAAGGGCCGCTGGCGTTGGGGGCGGTATTGGACGAAGCGCGGAAGCGCGGGGTGCCGGTGCATCGGGTGTCCCAGGGTAGCGGCATTATGCTGCTGACGAACGACGAACTACGGGAGATGCTCGAGATTGGCAAGGCCGCGAAAATTGAAGTGAACCTGTTTTTGGGACCGCGGGCGGCGTGGGACATTGGGGGGCAGACGGTGTCTCCGACGGGCAAGGCGTTTGCTTTGGCGGCGCGGGGTTCGAATCAGCTCGTTCAGAGTTTGGAGGACGTGCGGCGCGGGATGGCGGCGGGGCTGCGGAGTATTCTCGTGAGCGACATTGGGACGCTGGACGTGATTTCGAAGCTACGGGCGAAGGGCGAGTTGCCGGCGGATTTGATCATCAAAACGTCGGTGATGATGGCGCCGGCGAACCCGGCGAGCGCGCGGTTGCTGGAAGAGCACGGGGCGGACACGATCAACATTCCGTCGGATTTGACGTTGCCGCAGATTGCGAGCATTCGGGCGGCGATTACGAAGCCGATCGATTTTTATGTGGAAGCGCCGGATACGATTGGCGGGTTCATTCGGCATTATGAGGCGGCGGAGTTGATTCGGGTGGCGGCGCCGGTGTATCTGAAGTTTGGGCTAAGGAATTCGCCGGATGTGTACCCGAGCGGGACGCATTTGGACGGGACGGTGTTGGCTCTGTGCCGAGAGCGGGTGCGGCGGGCGCAGTTGACTTGCGAGATGATTGAACGCTATGCGCCGGAGGCGGTGATGTCGCCGCTGGGGGCGGCGGATTTAGGGATTCCGGTTTAGTTCAATTCGCGGATGCGGAGGGCGCGGAAGGCGGTGAAATGGCCGTGGTCCTGAAGCGCAATGTAGCCGCGGGTAGGTACGCCGAACTTTTTCCACTCGGCGAACTTGCCGGCGGCGACCCGCTGCTTCCAAGCGGGGCTCCCGTAGTCAAACGCACACGCCAGTTTGCCGTTTAGATAGTGCTCGACGTGAGTGCCGCGGGCCACAATGCGGGACTTGTTCCATTGGCCAACCGGAAGGGGTTGGGCTTCAGAGGCCGGGGGGAAAAGAGCATAGGCGGCGGCGCTGGCACGGTCCGCACCGTTTTTGCCGTCGGGGTGGGCGGCGCTGTCCAAGAGCTGATACTCGACGGCGGTCCACTGAGGGCGGGCCTCGTCTTCGGTCGTGCGATAGAAGACGCCGCTGTTGCCGCCGGGAGCGTTTTTCCATTCCCATTCGAGTTCGAAATCGCCGAACTCACGGACGGTTCGGAGATTGGAACTACCGACCCCGGGAGTGCCGGGGGTTCCCTGGCGGTCGACAATGAGGGCACCGTCCTTAACCATCCAGACTGGGTTGGCGGGTCCGCGGAAGCCGGTCCAGCCAGCCATCGACTTTCCATCGAAGAGGGAGATCCAGGGGCCTTCGGCGGCGAAGGAGGAGGCGGCGAGGAGGAGTAAGATCGACAGGCGCATTTAGGTTCACTCCGAGCCGAATACAGCTTGGGCTGTTTCGGATAGAATTTGGCGTTTTTGTTCGGCGGGGAGGTCGAGGAGAAGAATCTTCAAGAGCTCGACGTCGGTGTTTTCGAGTAAGTCGGAGCCGGCCATCAGGCGGCTGGCAGGGATGTGCTGGAGAACCTCGAGGACGTGATTCGGCATGAGCGTCGAGAGGTCGAGATAGATATTGGGACAGAACGACGCGGCGACGATGGCGTCGGGGAGGAGCAGGCCACCTCCTCCGCAGTGGGCGAGGACGATTTTGAGATCGGGGTAGCGCCGGGCGGCGAACATGAACACCGATGGCAGGGCATGCGGGATTCCGGAGCCGGTGTGGGCAATCAGCGCCATGCCGTTTTCGAGGGCCGTTTCGAAGATGAAGTTACTCTGGGTCCAGAGCGCACTGACGCCTTGATACTGGGGTTGAAACTTTAGCGCCCGGAAGCCGAATTCTTCGCGGCAACGGCGAACTTCGTCGCGGTAATCGGCTTCCGGGATGAAGGGGTTGATGCAGGCGGCTCCGGCTAAGCGGCCGGGGTAGCGGGCAATCGCCGCGGCGATTTCGTTGTGCTGGGCACGGTAGTCGTCGACGACCGG
Organism: Acidobacteriota bacterium; assembly: GCA_026394015.1. Taxonomy (GTDB): domain Bacteria; phylum Acidobacteriota; class Terriglobia; order Bryobacterales; family Bryobacteraceae. The sequence goes on along the minus strand of JAPKZA010000522.1, from coordinate 7,876 downwards.
GAACGGGATGGCCATCGACTTATCGACGCCGAAACGGTCCATCTCGCGGAGTAACTGCTCGGCGGTTTGGCGGCGACCGCTGTGACGGGCGTGGCCGATGTGAGTATGGGTGTCGTAGAGATAATAGCCGTCTTTCATACGCCGCGTTGGTTGCCCCATAAGTCTACATGGAGGCGGGGGCTGAAGCGGAAACCGTGTTCCAAACAGAGGGGGGCGATCCAGCGGGCGCGGTCGCGGAGGAGATCGGCGCTGGTGCCTTCGGGCATTAGGATGACGTTCGATGGGTCGAGGGATAGATCGTCAACGAGGGAGCGGATTTCGGTTAGATCGGACGGGGCGGCGACGACGAACTTGAACTGGTAGGCGCATTTGGCCATGAGCGTCCGGAGCACCGGGAGGTTGAGGCGAGTGGCTTCGTGGCGGATGGCCCAGTCGCCGGTGGGGGTGGAGTTGGCGAGCTTGGGGCTGATGCTCATCAGGTCGCAGGCGACGGGCGCGTCGACGGTGCCGGCGGTCTCGATGGTGATGTGCCAGCCGGCCTGGCGGAGGGCCTGGGAGAGCGGGACGAGTTGGGGTTGGATCATCGGCTCGCCACCGGTGAGGACGGCGTGGCGGGCGGGGTAGGCGAGCACACGGGCGATGAGATCGTCGAGGGGGATTTCGTCACCTTCGGGGTTCCAGGAGGTGTACGGGGTATCGCACCAGGAGCAGCGGAGATTGCAGCCGGTGGTTCGGACGAAGACGGAGGGGACGCCGAGGAGGCTGCCTTCGCCTTGGAGGGAGTAGAAGAGCTCGGCGATTTTCATGCGAGTGCCGGATCTGCGAGACCGGCTTCGGCGAAGCCTTTGGCGCGGAGGAGGCAGCTATCGCATTGGCCGCAGGGGCGGCCGGCGGGGGTGGGGTCGTAGCAGCTATGGGTGAGGCTAAAGTCGGCTCCGGCGGCGAGGCCGAGGTGGATGATTTCGGCTTTGGTGAGGGTGATGAGGGGGGTGCGGATGGTTAGTTTCGTGTGGCCTTCGACGCCGGTTTTGGTGGCGAGGTTGGCCATGTGTTCGAAGGCGTGGATGAACTCGGGGCGGCAGTCGGGGTAACCGGAATAATCGACGGCGTTGACGCCGATGAAGATGGCGTCGGCGCCGACGACTTCGGCGTAGGCGAGGGCGAAGGAGAGGAAGATGGTGTTGCGGGCGGGGACGTAGGTGATGGGGATGCCCGAGCCCATTTCAGCAGCCGAGCGGTGCTTGGGGACGTCGATTTCCGCGGTGAGGGCGGAGCCGCCGAAGGCGCGGAGATCGATGTGGGCGACGCGGAAGGCGTGGGCACCGAGGTGGGCGGCGACGCGTTCGGCGGCGGCGAGTTCCTGGTGGTGGCGCTGGCCGTAGTCGAACGAAAGGGCGTAGGTTTCGAAGCCTTCCTGGCGGGCGACGGCGAGGCAGGTGGTGGAATCGAGGCCACCGCTGAGGAGGCAGATCGCGCGGGACATGGGTTAAGCATTCTCCGGAAGGGTGCGGGCGAGGAACCAGCCGGCGAGCGGTAGAACGCTGACGGCGGCGAGGGCGGTTTGGAGGCCGAAATGGTCGGCGACGAGGCCGGTGAGCGGGATGAAGATTAGACCGGCGCTGCCCCAGGCGAAGCCCATGAGGAGGGCCGAGACGGTGCCGGCTTGGTCCGGGACGAGGCGCTGGCCCATCAACAGGTTGACGGGGATCGTGAAGAGAAGCATGAGGCCGCCGAGGGCGAGGCCGAGGAGGGAGAGCCAGCCTTCGGTGAGGAAGAAAATGGCCAGAAAGGGCAGGCAGCCGAGCATGGAGATGAGAATGACGCGGCGGCCGCCGAAGCGGTCGGCGAGGTGGCCGCCGACGAAGCCGCCGAGCGCGCCGAAGGTCATGTACAGCGTTAGGCCGAGGGCGGCGGATTGGATGGAAAACGAGCGTTCGCGGCTGAGATAGAGCGGTAGGAAATGCGCGAAGCACATGTGGACGACCGAGCGGATGAAGACGAGCAGATAGTGAACCGAGAGCGGCCGCCAGACGGCTCGGAGCGGGGCAAACGTCAGCTTGCCTTTGCGGGAACTAACGGGCGGATGGCGGAGGGTTTGCCAGAGAACGACCGAGATGACGAGGCCTGGGATTGCACCCCACCAACTGCCTTCGAGGCCGAGGCGGCCGATGAGGAGCGAGTAAAACGCGGGGCCGATGGCCATGCCGAGGGTACCCGAACTGATGAAGACGGCCATCCAGCGGCCGGGGTTGCCTGGGAGGCCGACGGTGGCGTTGGCGGTGGCTTGGGGGTGGAAAGAAGCGACGCCGGCCCCGCCGAGCAAGACCATGGCGAAGAGCCAGGGATAGCTGGGGGCCCAGCCGAGAAGGGAGATAAAAACGCCGGCGACAGCGGGGGCGAGGACGGTAAACATCCACGAAGGGTAGCGGTCCGAGAGGATGCCGTAGAGGGGTTGGAGGAGTGAAGAAGAGAAGACTAAGGCACCTCCGAGGAGGCCGGCTTGGGAGAGAGTTAGTCCGTGCTTGGCGACTAACAGGGGTTGGAAGCCGCTGAGGGCGCCGGAGTAGAGGTCGATGAAGAAATGGGCAAAGGCGAGGAGGCCGAGGGTGGCGAAGCCCGATTGCGAAGCGGAAGCAACCGGCCGGGAAGCCAGCGACGCACTGGCGCTGTTCGATATCATCAAACCGTCATTATAGCGAAACCTATTCTGGCTTACGGGGTTTTTGATGGTTATGGCTAAGTTGCGCGCACTCCTGATATTGAGTCTGGCTGGCGGAGTTTTTGGGCAAGCGCCCACGGCACCGGTGCTGAATCCGCGGGGGGCGGTGAACGCGTTCACGGTGCAGCCGGCACCGAGCAGCGTTTCGGCTGGCGGAATTTTGACGATCACCGGGATCAACTTGGGCCCCGCGGCGGGGTTTACGGCGGAAGCCGGGACGCTGCCGACGTCGATCGGGGACCCGGCGTTGGAGGTCCGCATCAACAACCGGCCGTCTCCGATTTACGCGGCGACTCCGGGGAGCATAACGGTGCAGGTGCCGCTCGAAACGGCGAACGGGGCGGCGCAGGTGGTGGTGCGGCGGGGAACTCAGGCGAGCCAACCGGCGCGGTTCAACGTGGTGGGGGCGGTGCCTTCGGTGCGGACGGCCAATGGGAATGGGTACGGGACGGCGGGCGAGAGCGACGGGGCGGTGACGAAGTTGCGAGCGACCGGGCTGGGGTTGACGGACCCGCGCGTGGCGACGGGCGAATTGCCAGCGGCGGATCAGGCGGCGCTGTTGCGAGCGCCGATACGGGCGACGGTGGGCGGTTTGCCGGCGGAGGCGACGGCGCAGCTATCGGCAACCAATGTGGGTGAGTTTGAAGTTGCGGTGGCGCTGCCGGCCGATAGCTTGCCCACGGACGTGGTGGCGGTCTACCTCGGCAACGCGGTGGGGAACCGGGTGACTTTGGGTGCGGCGAATTCTTTGGTAAGTGAATATCTGCCGCTGCCGGCGAACGCGCGGGACCCGCGGGGCTTGGCGGCGAGCGACCTGCGGCCTGGATATTTGACGCTCAGCGGAGCGCGGGGCGAGGACGGTTGTTGGCCGTCGTGGCTCGTGGATTTCTCGCGCCGGGCGGTGCAGGGTCTCGGCGGTTGCGCGGCATCGGCGAATCGGAACGCGGCGACGCCGTTTCAGGCCAATAACGAAGCCGCGGCGGTGGCGGCGTTTGTGGGGCCCGCCGCGGCGGATATCGCGCAGGGAGTGAGCGACAAGCTGACGATTCTCCATCCGGCGAATGCGGAGCCGATGACGGTGACTTTGCCGGCGGCGGGCTTGGCGCTGGCCGGGGCGCAGGGCGGCAATGTGGGGGTGTTGCTGGCGACCACGCCGCCGCGGAACGTGGTGGTGAACCCGATTACAGGCGAGATCACCGAGGGCGCGGCCGGAGCGGGGCCGGGCGGCGGTGGTGGTGGGATCAACATCAGCAACCTGGCGGTGGATCTGGGTGATGGAGTGAAGGAGCTAGTTGCGGTACCGGTGAACGTCGGGCAGGGAGCGCTGGCGGTGTTGGCGGTGGATAGCGCCGCGGCACCGACCAAGGCGAAGTTCGGGCTGGTGGGCGCGAACGGACAGGCGACATCGACGCAGGATTTTCCAAGCGGCTGGTTGCCCCTGCTGGCACCCGTGCAGGCGGCGGGGCCGGGCGGCGGACTGCCGGGGATTCCGGGACTGCCGGGACTGCCGGGAATTCCCGGTGGAGGTGGGATCGGCGGAGCGTTTGCGCTCATTCGGGGCGCCACTTTCTTCGACGGACAGACGCGACTCTTTTGGACTTTGGCGCGGAACCCGCAGAACACGGCCGATGCGTTTATCGCGTTTTCGCTGGCACCGAACACGGCACCGGTGGTGTTGCCGCTGGGCGATGGCATTTTCGTAGCGTCGTGCACGGCGCAGACGCGGCTGTTTACGATCGACCTGACGCGGCGCATCGCGGTTTCGACCGGGACCGTGGCCGAGAAGGAAGTGAAGAACCCGTGCGCGGCGTCGAGCTTTGCGCTGCTCGACCTGACGGCGCGGCAGTTGACGACGATCAACCTGCCCGGCCAAGGGCAGTTTAGCGTGTCGGGCAACAGTGCGAACGAGATGAACGACTACGTCTACGGCACGAACGCGGACCCGGCGCGGCAAGGGCGTTCGGACACGATTTACGTGCTGGACGGGGTGGGCGGCTCGGCGTTTCGGCTGGACTTGCCGCCGGAGATTTCGACTTTTGCCAACCCGACGCCATACCCGGAGATGAGCTTGCTGGTGGCGCAGGCGACGGCGCAGAATAGCAACGTGAACGGCGGCGCGGGGCTGGTGCTCTTCGACATTGAAAACCAGCAGGCGCGGCTGTTGCCGACGCCGGCGGGCTTTTCGGCCGTGCAGTTACTGAGCATTTTCCCGACGACGCGGAAGCTGCTGGCGCGCGGGACGCGGGTGGAGCCGGTGGGGAGCCAACTGTTGGTTTACGACATGATCACGGGCGATCTGCAAGTGGTCGCGAATCCGCCGGGCGTGGTGTGGGCGGGTCCGGCTCCGGTGGTGCCGACGCCGGGGCAACCGCCGCAACAACAGGCGCAGCCGTTACAGCATTTTTCGCCGCGGTCGAACGCCGTGCACGTGGTCGGCTATGGAGCCGACCGACGGGCGGCGGGAGTGATGCTACTGCGGATCAACTAGTCGCGGGGGAACAGCGCGGAGTAAGCTTCCAGATACTTGAGCCCGGCGCCGGTGTTGTAGATCACCATGCGTTCTTCCGGCTGCAGAAAGCCAGAGGCGAGTAGCTTTTCCATCGCGGCGATGCAGGCGGCACCTTCAGGGGCGACGAAGACGCCGTCGTCGCTGGCCAAGCGGACTCCGGCTTGCATCATCTCATCGTCGCTGACGGCGATCGCGGTGCCGCCGCTTTCGCGGACGGCGCGGAGAATCAGGAAGTCGCCGAGCGGCTTGGGAACGCGGAGGCCGCTGGCTACGGTCGTCGCATTTTCGAAAAACTCACTGCGTTCCGCGCCTTGATTGAAAGCGCGAACGACGGGCATGCAACCTTCCACTTGCACGGCGATCATCTTTGGCCGTTTTGCGCCGATCCAGCCGAGTTCTTCCATCTCGGCAAACGCCTTCCACATGCCGATGATGCCAACACCGCCACCGGTGGGATAAAAGATCACGTCCGGCACCCGCCACTGCATCTGTTCGACGAGCTCGTAGGCCATCGTTTTTTTGCCTTCGATGCGGTAGGGTTCCTTCAACGTCGAGACGTCGAACCAGCCTTCTTCGTCTTTGCGGGAGGCGACGATTTTGGCGCAATCGCTGATCAGCCCGTCGACGAGGGTGACGTTGGCACCGAAGCTTTTGCATTCGATAAAGTTCGATTGCGGCACGTCCTTCGGCATAAAGATATGGGCTTCCAGGCCGGCGGCGGCGGCGTAGGCGGCCAAGGCGCTGGCGGGGTTGCCGGCCGAGGGGATGGCGACTTTTTTGATGCCGAGTTCGACGCACATCGATATAGCGCAGGAGAGGCCCCGGGCCTTGAAAGAGCCGGTGGGGTTGATGCCTTCGTCCTTCAACCATAGGTCCTTCGTGCCGAGGCGGGCACCGGTCCGTTTCAGCTTCAGCAGCGGCGACCAGCCTTCGCCGAGGGAGACGATCGAAGGGGGCTTGCTGACGGGCAGCACGGGGGCATAGCGCCACATGCTGCGGGGGCCGTTGGCGAGCCAGTCGCGGTTCCAATTGTCCCGCGCTTTGGCGAGGTCGTAGCGGACGAGCAGCGGCCAGCCGCCAGTGGATAAGTTCTGGATGACGCCCGCTTCGTAGCGTTCTCCGGTGATGCTGCACTCGAGGTGCGTAACTGTGGTCATTTCGCCTTTTTTCGACGCTGCTTTTTCTGTGCAGAGCCCTGCCTTAGAGTTTGCCACTTCGGAGGCACCATCTGCGTGTTCCATGCCGCGAAGGCCGCGGTGAGGTCGCGGACACGGTCCGGTTCGGCGTTGGCAAGGTCCTTGGTTTCGCTCAGGTCGGTGGCGAGGTTGTAGAGTTCGGAGCTGCCCCCGTTGGGCCACAGGAGCTTCCAATCGCCTTGGCGGATGGCTCGGCTGGCCCCGAAGCGCCAGTAGAGGGCTTCGTGCGGGGTGGCTTTGTTGCCCGCGGCGAGGAAGGGCAAAAGGTTCACGCCGTCGAGGCCGGAGACGGGCGCGCCGGCGGCGGCGAGAGCGGTGGGATGGACGTCGAGAGCGATGACGGGCTTCGAGTAGACTTGGCCGGGCTTCACTTTGCCGGGCCAGCGGAGTAGAAACGGCACGCGAATGCCGCCTTCGTAAACTTGGCCCTTGAAGCCGCGGAGGGGAGTATTTTTTGAGGTGGTTTGGGCCGTGGGGCCTCCATTGTCACTGTGGAAGATAACGAGGGTATTCTTGTCGAGCTTCTTCTGGCGCAGCGTTTCGAGGACGCGACCGACGGCGTCATCCATGGCGATGGCCATGGCGGCGTGGGTGCGGCGGAGGGGGTCGACGATGGTGGCGACGCGGTCCTTGTACTTTTCGGTGGCCTCCATGGGGGCGTGGACGGCGTTGAAGGGGAGATAGAGAAAGAAGGGCGACCCGGCTTTTCGTTCGATGAAGGCGCAGGCTTCGCGGCCGAGGGCTTCGGTGAGGTACTCTTCCTTGGGGGCGATTTCGGTGCCGTGGAGGAGCGGGTTGCCGTCGCCGCGGTCCGGCTCGAAGTAGGAGTGGGCGCCGCCGAGGAAGCCATAGAAGAAGTCGAAGCCGCGCTTGAGCGGATGGAACTCCGGCCGATAGCCGAGGTGCCATTTGCCGACCATGCCGGTCGAGTAGCCGGCGGCGCGGAGGCGGTCGGCAATGGTGGTTTCAGTAAGCGGCAGGCCGAAGGTCGGATCGGCTTCGCCGGCGGGGCCGGGGTTCAATTCGTGGCCGAAGCGTTGTTGGTAGCGGCCGGTCATCAGACCGGCGCGGGTGGGGCTGCAGACGGGACAGGAGACGTAACCGTTCGTGAAGCGGACGCCATCGCGGGCGATGGCGTCGATATGCGGGGTCGAGAATTCGCGTTCGCCTTGGACGCTGATGCCGGCGTAGCCGAGGTCGTCGGCGATGATGAGGACGATGTTGGGTTTGGTTGGGGCGGCGGCGGCGAAACCCGCGGCCAGGCTGCCGAGAAACATTCTACGATTCATTTCCACGGATGAACCCTCCTGTGCGTCAATAGTGGTGTGCGGCTGATCGTAGTTTTCTTTGCGCTTTTCGGGTTTTCGATGCAGGCCGCCGAAGTTATTCTACTCTCCACCGGGTTTACGATTCGGGCCGAGCGGGTGGAATCGCTCGGCGGGGCGCTGCGGC
>JAPKZA010000290.1 GCA_026394015.1 Acidobacteriota bacterium | reverse complement strand
TCCGACGGTGGCTACATGCAAAGCATGGCCTACAGCGCCCTCGAAGCCGGGTACGCCGTCCACCGAGTCAACATCCGCGGCTGCGGCGGCACCGAATCCTGGTGCAAAACGTTGTACCACGCCGGGCTGACCACCGACCTGCGCTACCTCCTCGAACAGATCGGCTCCCGCGCGGAGGGCCCGATCCTGCTCGTGGGCTATTCGCTCGGCGGCAATGTCGTCCTAAAATTTACCGGAGAAGGCGGGCCGCAAGCCGCGACCATCGCCGTATCCACCCCCATCGACCTCCGCGCCAGCGTCCTGGCCCTGGGCCGCCCGGGTTGCACCCTCTACCAGCGCCGCTTCATCAGCCGAATGCGAGATCGGCTCCGCGAACGGGCCCGACTGCACCCTGACGTCTTCACGCCCCTGGCCGACCGCGCCGACCGCGACAACATTCGAACCGTCTTCGACTTCGACGACCGCATCACCTCACCCTTCTTCGGCTTCGGCGATGCGCCCAATTACTACGCCACCCAATCGGCCCAAAACTTCCTCGCTGCGATCCAAACCCCGACCTTACTCATCACCGCGCAGGATGATCCGCTCGTCCCGTTTGACAGCTACAGGCATCCCGCCATCGCCGCCAACCCGCACATCGAACTCGTCGCTCCCCGCCACGGCGGGCATGTTTCGTTCCTGGCCAAAGGCAAGCCCCGCTTCTGGCTCGACGCCGCGGTGCTCGAGTGGCTGCAAACTTACGGGAACAAATAGGCGTTTGGGTTCGTCTTCCTATCGACCTGATGGCGAAAACTAACAACGCTTCGTTTGCGGAGGCTGCCCGCGTGGCCTTCCGCTCCCTCCGAAGTAGCAAACTCCGCAGCTTCCTCACACTCCTGGGAATCATCCTGGCCACCACCACGCTGATCTCCGTCATGAGCGTGATCCGCGGCATGGATGACTACATCGGCACGCAGGTAGCCGACATGGGCGTCGACGGCTTTCGCGTCCGCCGCATGGTCATGATCGGCCAGTGGGATCCGAAGAAATTCCTCGAAATGCAGCGTCGAAACCCACAACTCACCCGCGAGGAGTTCGACTTCCTGAAACGCGAATCCAAACTGCTACGCGAAGTCGGCATCGAGACGAACCGCCAAGTCGCCGTGAACTTCTCCACCGAACGGATGGAAGAAGTGGAACTGCGTGGGGTCTCCGCCAACGTCGGCGTCATCACCAACACCCAAATCGCCCAAGGCCGGTTTCTCTCCGATTCCGACGACGCCCGCCGGATGATGGTCGCCGTCATCGGTCACGAGCTGAAGCAGAAGTTCTTTCCGGCCGTCGACCCGATTGGAAAAACCGTCGACCTCGGCGGTCGGCCGTTTACGGTGATCGGCGTAGCCAAGGAACAAGGCAGCGTCTTCGGCCAGTCGCGGGACCGGTTCGCGATCATCCCCTCCGAAACCTACTTCAAAATCTACGGCAGTCGCATGGGCATCGGCTACGCCGCCCTCGCGGTGGATCGGCAGCACCTCGAACAAGCCCAGGACGAGGTCCGATCGCTGCTCCGCGCCTGGCGCCACGTGCCTCCGGGCGAGGCCGATAACTTCGGCCTCTTCTCCTCCGATTCCCTGGTCGCCGCCTGGGACCAGATGACCAGCGCGATTGCCGCCACCGCCGTCGCCATCGTCAGCGTCTTCATGGTGGTCGGCGGAGTCGTCGTGATGAACATTATGCTGGCGGTGGTCATCGAACGAACCCACGAGATCGGCATCCGCAAGTCGGTCGGCGCACGACGAAAGGATATTCTCAACCAGTTTCTGGTCGAATCGAGCGTGCTCTCCGGCACCGGCGGCTTTATCGGAGTCACCATCGCCTGGATCATCGCGATCCTTGTGCGGAATCTAACTTCCGTGCCCATGTCCGTGCCGGCTTCAGCAATTTTCATCGGCGTTGGCCTGTCGGCCGTGGTCGGTCTCTTCTTCGGCATCTACCCCGCCAACGTCGCTTCGAAGCTCGACCCCATCGAAGCCTTGCGGGCGGACCACTAACCCATGCGCAAGATCTGGTTCGGCATCCAACTCGCGCTCGATACCCTCCGCGGCCATAAACTCCGCGCCTTTCTCACCGTCCTCGGCGTCATCATCGGAACCAGCACCGTCATCGGTGTCGGATCCATCATCGCCGGCCTCGACGGCGCCATCACCAATCAGTTGAAGAGTTTCGGCACGAACAACTTGGTCGTCACCAAGTGGGATTCGCTCATCAACGGCTTCGGCGGCCGGTCGCTGGAAGAACGGCTGCGCAAGCCGCTGACCTACGAAAACGCCGTCGCCATCGCCGAGCGTTGCCCCAGCGTCTCCGCCGTCAGCCCCTGGCTCTTCGCGCCGTGGGGCATTCACAAAGGCAAGTATAAAGGTGTCGATGCCTTCAATCTGAACCTGGGCGGCACCGATCCCGGCTATATCGATAGCGGCGTCGAAATGATGCAGGGGCGCTTCTTCACCGACACCGAAAACCAACGCCGCATGGCGGTCGTCGTTCTTGGCGAAGACCTCGGTAAAAGCTGGTTCCAGAACACCGATCCCATCGGCAAAGCGGTCGAAATCGACGGCCACATCTTCGAGGTTGTCGGCATCATGAAGCGGCCTTCCGCTTCGATGCCGGGCCAGGAAGACCGGCGCGCCCTGTTCCCCTACTTCAGCATGCGCAAGATGTTTCCCAACGCTCGCGAGCACATGCTGATCGTCGTCGCCCAGGACGGCAAACAAGCCGCCGCCATTGACGAAGTACGCTCCGTTCTCCGGATCGAGCGGCGAATTCCCTACGACAAGCCCGATAGTTTCGCCATCTCCACCGCCGAACAAATGATCGATCAGTTCCGCGGAGTCATCGCCATGGTCGCGCTCGTAATGGTCGTTCTGAGCTCGATCGGGCTCCTCGTCGGCGGCATCGGCGTCATGAACATCATGCTCGTCAGCGTCACCGAACGCACTCGCGAAATCGGCACGCGCAAGGCGCTGGGCGCCCGCCGCATCGACATCGTCACCCAGTTCCTCACCGAAGCCGTCGTCCTGACTTTCCTCGGCGGACTGGCCGGCATGTTCGTCGGCTGGCTGATCTCGCAGGCCGTCGGCTTGGTCTTCCCTACCCTGCCCACCGCCGTACCAATCTGGGCTGTCCTGGCTGGGTTAGGCGTCTCGATCGGGGTCGGCTTGTTCTTCGGCATCTGGCCCGCGAGCAAGGCCGCCCGCTTAGACCCGGTAGTCGCGTTACGCTACGAATAGTATGTCTTTTCGGAATCTCACTTGCCTGGGGCTGCTGGCACCCGTGGTGCTGTGCGCCCAGAGCTTGGCTGACTTTGAAAAAAAGGTCACCGAGTTCACCCTGGAAAACGGGATGCATTTCATCGTCATGGAGCGGCATGAGGCGCCCACAGTCGCCTTCCATGCCCATGTCAACGCTGGAGCCGCCAACGATCCGGCCAACGCTTCGTCCACCGCCCACATGTTTGAACACATGATCGGCAAAGGGACAGCCTCGCTCGGGTCGAAAAACTTCCCGGCCGAACAGAGGGCGCTGGCCGCCGTCGAAGACGCCTACGACAAGCTCGAAGAAGAGCGGCGCAAGGAACGGCGCGCCGACAAAGCGCAGATCGAGCGGCTCGAAGCGGGCTTGAAAAAAGCGACCGCCGAAGCGGATAAATACGTCGAGCAAAACGCGTTCACCCGCGAAATTGAAAAGAACGGCGGCGTCGGCTTCAACGCCTCCACCGGCCTCGATACGACAAACTACTTCTACAGCCTGCCCTCCAACCGCACCGAGCTCTGGTTCGTGCTCCAGTCGGAATGGTTCCGCCAACCCGTCTTCCGCGAGTTCTATAAGGAGCGGGACGTGGTCCGCGAGGAGCGCCGCATGCGCGTCGAATCCTCGGCGCAAGGCAAGCTGATCGAGGCGTTGATGACCACCGCCTTCACCGCCCATCCCTATCGCAACTTCATCGGCTGGGCCAGCGACATTGAGAACCTTCGAGCGAAGGGAGCGGCGGAGTTCCACAAGACGTACTACGTGCCTGGGAACATTACGATCTCCATCGTCGGCGATGTGAACACCGCGCAGATCAAGCAAATGGCCGAAAAGTATTACGGCCCCATCCCGACCGGCCCGCTGCCCCCGCGCCTCTACACGGTCGAACCGCCGCAGAACGGCGAAAAGCGCGTCACCGTCGACACCGAGGCGCAGCCCTTCATCGCCATCGCCTACCATCGGCCCGAAGGCACCCACCCGGACGACCCCGCCCTAGCCGTCCTCGATGGCATCCTCTCCGGAGGCCGCACCGGCAAGCTGAATCGCGAACTCGTCGAAGAAAAGAAGCTGGCCCTCGGTGCCGATACCGGAGCCATCTTCCCCAGCGGCAAATATCCAAACCTGTTCATCGCCTTCATGGTGCCCAACACCGGCAAAACCGTCGAGGACCTCGAGAAGGCCTGGGACGAGTTGATCGAAAAGATGAAGAAGGATCCGATCGACGAAGCCGCCGTGAAACGGGTGAAAACGAAACTCCGCGCCGCGTTTATCGCCGGGCTCGATAGCAACAGCGGCCTGGCCCGCCAAATGGCCGAATCCCACGTCACCCTCGGAAGCTGGAAAATGGTGTTCACCGAGCTCGATGACCTCGAAAAGGTAACCGCCGCCGACGTGAAACGGGTGCTGAACACCTATCTGACCAAGAAGAACCGCACCGTCGCCTACAGCATTCAAACCAAGCCGGAGGGCAAGTAATCCATGCGCACGCTTCTCACTCTCGTCGCTATCTCGGCCCTTGCCTTCGCCCAGCCAGCCTACAAACAGTTGAAGTACCCGAAGCTGGGCGAAGTGAAGATCCCGGAAATCGAGACCTTCACCCTGCCCAACGGCATGAAAGTGTTTCTGCTCGAGAACCACAACCTGCCCCTGATCAACGGCATCGCCCTCGTTCGCACGGGAACGCTGCTGGAACCGGCCGACAAGACCGGGATGCATATCATCGCGGCCGGCACCATGCGCACCGGCGGCACGAAATCGAAGACCGGAGATCAGTTGGATGAACAACTCGAGGCCATCGCGGCCGGCGTCGAATCCAGCATCGATGAGACCTTGGCTTCGGTCTCCTTCAACTGCCTGAAAGAAAATACCGACGAAGTCCTCGGCGTCTTCTACGACGTGCTCACCGGCCCCGAATTCCGTCAACCGAAAATCGACCTGCTGCTGATGCAGTACCGGTCCTCCATCGCCCGGCGCTACGATGATGCCGGCCAAGTCAACTCCAGCGAGTTCTCCGACACCATCTACGGCAAGGACACCCCCTTCGGCCGCAGCGTCGAATACGAAACGCTCGACCGGATCAAGCGCGCCGACCTCGTCGCCTTCCACGAGCGGTACTACTTCCCAGCCAACATCCAACTCGCCATCCAGGGAGACTTTGATAAGGCCGCTATGCGCGCCCGCCTGGAACAGATCTTCGCCAAATGGACCGTCAAACAGCCGCCGCCGCCCGCCTTCCCCAAGGCGACCCACGTGGCCACACCGGGCGTCTACGTCGGCGACAAGAAGGAAGTGAACCAAACCTCGTTCAGCGTCGGCCATCTCGGCGGCATGTTGAGCGACAAGGACTATCCCGCCCTCGAAGTGTTAAGCGACATCCTCGGCGGCAGCTTTGATTCACGCCTGTTCCGCAAGGTGCGCACCGAAATGGGCCTGGCCTACAGCATCGGCGCAAGCTGGGGAGCGGGTTATCTGAACCCCGGCCTCTTCAGTATCTCGGGTTCGACAAAATCCGAATCCACGGTTCTGACCCTGCAGACGATTCAACAGGAGATCAACCGAATCCGCACCGAGCCGGTTTCCGATCAAGAGCTCAACGACGCCAAAGAGAAGGTCCTCAACTCCTTCGTCTTCAACTTCGATCGCCCGGCGAAGACCCTATCCCGCCTGTTCCGCTACGATTACTACGGCTATCCGCGGGAGTTCCTGTTCACCTACCAGAAGGCCGTCGCCGCTGTCACCAAGCAGGACATTCTCCGGGTCGCCAAACAGTACATCCAGCCCGAGAAGTTCGTCTACGTCGCCATCACCAACACCGACCAGTTGAAGACGCCGCTGTCGGATCTGAAGCTGCCCATCACCAAGTTGGATCTCACCGTCAAGGAACCGGCCAAAGCCGTCACCGCGGCCAACCCCGCCTCGCTCGCCAAAGGCAAAGCCCTGCTCGCCAGGATGCAAACCGCCATGGGCGGCACCGACAAACTGGCCGCGATCAAAGACATCACCATGGTGAACAAGGCCGAACTGGGCCCGATGAAGGTGAACCAGAAAGTGCAACTCATCCTCCCGGACAAAGTTCGCCAGGAACAGGAGTTGCCCTTCGGTAAGGTGATCGCTGGCTTTGACGGCCAAAGCGGTTTCCTCGTCGTCCCCCAGGCCCCATCCCCGCAGCCCATGCCCCCGCCGGTTCTCAAGCAGGTCCGCGACGAACTGTTTGCCATGTTGGTCGTCCTGATCCAAAGCGACAAAATCGAAGGCCGTACCGTCAACGCCCTCGGCGACAATCTCGTCGAGATCTCGGAAGCCAACGGGAACTCGGGCCGGCTCACCGTAGACCCCACAACGGGCCTCCCCACGAAGCTGGTCGTCGAAGCGATGGGCCCCTCCGGCAAAATGGAAGTCGAGCGGCAATACAGCGATTGGAAGGACGTCAATGGGGTGAAGTTCCCATTTAAGACGGTGATCGTCCAGGGCGGAAAAGCCGCCGGCGTGACGATCGTCGAAACCGTCCAGACCAACACGGGCGTCAAACCAGAAGAGATCATGAAAAAGTGACCAGACGCACTGCCCTCTTCTCGCTCGCAGCCCCGGCGCTGCTCCTCGCCGATCGCCAACAAATCGGCAAGGCGTTACTCGAAGAAACTCTGGCCGCGCTCGGCGGGCCAGAGTTTCTCGCTATGGAAGACCGCACCGAGCAGGGTCGGCTCTACTCGTTCTACCGGGAACGGCTCTCTGGCCTGACCCGCGCCAAGATCTACACCCACTACGCGGCGTCCGCCCAGCCCGGCGTCCTCGCGGTGCGCGAACGCCAGTCCTACGGCAAGGACAAGGAAGAGTACGCCATTCTGTTCGAGGAGACCCAGGCCTTCCAGGTCTCCGAACGCGGGGCTCGCCCTTTGCTCCCCGACGTCTGGGAGCGCTACCAGGACACCACCCTGCGCAACGTTTTCTATCTCCTTCGTCACCGGCGGAAAGAAACCGGCATCATCATTGAACACAAAGAAACCGGCGTACTTGAGAATCAGCCGGTAGAGATCGTCGATGTTACGGACACGGCCAATCGAGTCGTCACTCTCTACTTACATCGCACGACCAAGCTTCCCGTGCGCCAGGTCTTCTATCGGCGCGATAACATGAAGGTCCGCCACGAAGAGATCACGATCTTCGCCAAATACCGCGACGTCGGCAACGGCGTGAAGTGGCCGTGGAACATCGTGCGGAATCGGGACGGCGAAAAAATCTTCGAGATTTTCTCCGAGCAGGTCACGATCAACAAAAAACTCGATCCCAAGCTCTTCGAATTACCCGCGGATATGGTCCGTCTGAAGGCGATCTAAAACAGCTTCGCCTGGGCTTCGGGCTTGGGCGTGGCAAACTTCTTCGCCGCTTTCAGACCGCTACCGACCACGGCCAGCACCTGGAAATCGACCAGCGCCGCCCGCGGTACGAACACCCACTGGGGGTTGATCGCCTGATCGGGCGGCGTAACCATATACCCAAACGGGTCCAGTTGCAACAGTTGGTTCGCCAGCAGCCCATCCATCTGGATCCCGTCCCGAAAGCGCATCCGCACCCAAAGGCCCGACTTCTTCGGACGGCTAACGAAGTAGGCCCCGTCCAATCGGGGGGCCGGATCGTCAAAACCCTGGACGAAACAGATCGCCTTCACATCCGCGTAAGCGATCGTACTCAGGTTCCCATCCTGCGAGAGAAACTCGACCCCTAAGGGCGTTTGGAACGTCGAAGCCTGCACGAAACCGTGCAACGGCTCCCGTTCGAACCGTAAAACACGTACTTTTTTACTTGCGGAACTCGCCAAAACGTGCACATCCCCCTACGATTTCTTGATTTTGGCAATAGAAGTTCAACATTTTTGCTAAGTATTGTATCATTAGGGCAATGAACCGCGAGGGCTCTCTCGCTGCGGAGATCCGCCACTTTATCGACTTCTGTCGAATTGAGAAAGGTCTTGCCGCTAATTCGTTAGATTCGTACGGTCGGGATCTCGATCGGTTCTCCTGTTTCTGCGGAGGCGCGGATGCGTCTGTCCTGCAAGGACCGGAGGCGATTGGCAAGTACCTCGACTCGCTCTACCAAAGCGCTTGCTCCGCTCGCACCGTGGCCCGTCACCTCACTACACTTCGCAACTTCTACCGCCACCTCCAGCGGGAGAAGCGCATTGACGCAAACCCGACCGAGTTGCTCTCGGCCCCTAGGGCGATCAAAGCGATCCCTAAATTTCTCAGCGGACCGGAGGTCGAAAAGCTCCTGCTGGCTCCGTCGCCGGAAACACCGCTCGGCTTGCGCGACCTCGCCATGCTGCAACTGCTCTACGCCTGCGGACTTCGCGTCTCCGAGTTGATCAACGTCGAAATCATCAACCTCAATCCGACCCTCGGATACCTCCGCGTCACCGGCAAGGGAAACAAGCAGCGGTTGATTCCGGTGGGCCGAGCCGCCATCGCCGCCGTCGAAGCCTATCTTACTGCCGGTCGCCCCCTTCTCTTAAAGGGTAAAGCCAGTCGCTACTTATTTATTACCGCCCGCGGTGCCCGCATGACCCGGCAAGGCTTTTGGAAGTTACTCGGCCTACACGGTAAGTCGGTGGGCATTTTTCATAACCTTTCTCCTCACGTATTGCGCCACTCCTTTGCCACTCACCTCCTCGAAGGGGGCGCTGACCTGCGCAGCGTTCAAGCGATGCTCGGCCACGCTGACATCGGCACAACCCAAATCTATACCCACGTAGCCCGCGGCCGGTTGCGCCGCGTCGTTGACGATCATCATCCCCGAGCCTAAATCTGCATGAGCGATTATCTGTACACCCTTGAGAGTCACCTGAACGCCGCCCAGAGCCACGCGTTAGAGATCGTTCAAAAAACCGCCACCGAGGCCGGGCTCAACGTCTTTCTCGCCGGCGGAGCCCTCCGCGACATGGTAGCCGGTTTCCCCATTCGGGACCTCGACTTCGTCGTCGAAGGCAACGCCACCGCCCTCGCAAAAGCCATCGCAAAAAAGGCTGAGGTGGAAATTCTCTCCGTCGACGCCCGGCGCAATAGCGTCGAACTCCGCTTCCCCCAAAACGCCCAAGTCGAACTGTCGATGGCGCGGGAAGAAAAATATGCCAAGTCGGGCGGAAAACCAACCATCACCCCCGCCACGATCTACGAAGATCTCAAAAATCGGGACTTCACGATCAACGCTATCGCCATGTCCCTTAACCGCGCCTCCCGCGGATTGCTCATCGACCCCAACAACGGCCTCGGCGATCTCGAACGCAAAGAACTCCGCACCGTCTCCAAGTACACCCTTTACGATGACCCGGTTCGCATCTTGCGCCTCATCCGCTTCGCGAAACGCTTTCAGTTTTCCATCGACGAGCGCACCGTTACCCAATACAGCAACGTCCGCGACGCCAACCTGGAACGAAAGATCAGCGCCGAGGCGTTATGCCGCGAGCTACACCACATCGCCGATGAGCCCACCAGCGCCGAGATCATCAAGGAACTCGACGACCAGGGTCTGCTCACCCTGTTCTGCCCCGCGATGTTTGGCGACAAAGTCAATCACGCCGGTTTGCAAAAGCTCCTCAAGGCGCGCCTGAATATCCCCATCGAGCTCAATCTGCCGGTCGAAAACATTGGCCTCTTCCTTACCGTCCTCTGCGAAAAACTCTCGTCCAAAGAGAAGGCGGGGTTGAAAACCGCCTGTGCCCTCGACAAGCCCACCCTTCTCGCTTGGGATCGGCTCGACGCTCGCGCCAAGAAAGTCGCCGCGGAACTCAAGGTGCCGAAGCTCGCGAAACCTTCGCTCCTCTACGCCGCGGCCCAAAAAGCCGAAGGCGCCGAACTCGTCTATCTGCTCTACAAATCAACCGAACGGATTGTGCAGGACCGAATCAAAAATTACGTCCAGAAATATCTGCCCGCCGCTCTCGAAGTCACCGACGAAGAGGTGACCGAAGCCTCCGGCCTCGAACCCGGCTCGGCCAAATTCGAAAAGGCGAAAGCGCAATTCACCGTCAAAAAACTGGATGCCCGTCCTAAGAAAATCGTAGAGGAGGTGCCGCTGGTCCCCCCGGCACCCCAACATCCACCCTTAGTCGCCAGCGCCAGGCGCTAGAGCCCCAAAACGTCAATAAACTCCCGCGCCTCGGCTGGCTCGATCCGCCAGCCCTTCCACACTTGGTCCGGTTTCGCTCCCGCGTCGAACAAACGGAAGAGCCCGATTTTGGCCACTCCATAACGCTCGTTCTCCGCCAGGCGCCGATCTTTTTCTTTCTCGTAAGCCGAAATCGACGCCTCCGGCAAAACGATCGACACCCGATGATCCGCCTTGCGGTCCACCGACACCGAAAAGACGAACGCAGTTTCTCGCCCTCGACAATGCCGTCCGTCGAAAGTGTATTGATACACGTATCCACTCTCCGCCTGATACGTTTTCACGCGCCGCGGCTTTGCCACTACTGCCGGGGAGACCGCCCGGACACCAAACCATCGTTTGAACCAACCAAACATGTGTACTATGAGAGCAGATGCGAGCCCTTCTTGCCATCTTTACTGTTTTCGGCGCCTTCGCCCAGCCGCCCGCCCCGGCCCCGCTCGTCTACGCCGGAAAGCCGCTCCAAATCGATTCCACCTGCACCGACGACGACATGCAGATGTTCGGCTTGGCCTGTACTACCGAAGAACCGTGCCCGGTCTACCTCGAACTCAGCAGCCTCGACACCGGCGCAAGCCGCATTCTGATCGCGGGCAACTTCCACACCGAAACCGCCACCTTATCGACCATCCTCTTGGCCAGCGAAGACGGCGGCACCACCTGGACCGAAGCCCATCCCCGCATCAAAGGCGCTAACCTCGATCACACCCAATTCATCGACCTCCAAAACGGTTGGATCTCCGGCCAAGTCATCGCCGCCCTCCCCCGCGATCCGTTCTTCCTCCTGTCGATCGACGGGGGAAAGTCCTGGCGCCAACGCATGGTCTTTAGCGAATCCGGCCCCGGCTCCATCGAGCAGTTCTCCTTCGATTCCCCCACCACCGGCTCCGTCGTCGTCGACCGCGCCGCCGGGGCCGAGGGCGGTCGCTACGCCTACCTCGAAACCCAAACCGGCGGCGACTCCTGGTCCATCCGCTCCGTCACCCGTGAAAAGGTGACGCTCAAAAACCGCCCCTCCACCAATCCAGCCTGGCGCCTGCAAGCCCACGCCCCCAGCAAATCCTACCGGCTCGAACGCAAAGAAGCCAGTGGCAAATGGACTCCCATCGCCAGCTTTCTCGTCAACGCCGGCCAATGCAAACCGAAGGACTCGGAGCTCAAAGAACCCACGCCCGAACCCACCGCCCCAGCCACCGACGCCGTCGAAGTCTTTCAAGTCGGCACTCCAAAAAATGCAAAAAAAGCCACGCCGAAAAAGAAGCCCTGACCCGACCTCTCACGGCGACCCGATCGCGCTCGAACTCTTTCGACATCTCCTGGTTTCCATCGCCGAGGAGATGGGAATCCTGCTCCGTCGCACGGCCTTCTCCGCCAACATCAAGGAGCGTCGCGACTACTCCTGCGCCGTCTACGACGGGGCTGGTGATACCGTGGCCATGGGCGACCACATGCCCGTCCATCTCGGCGCCATGCCCCTCAGCGTCCGCCACGCCATCGACGCCTGCCACCCCGGCCCCGGCGACATCGTCATCCTCAACGATCCCTTCCGCGGGGGCACCCATCTTCCCGACATCACCGCCGTCGCCGCCGTCTTCGTCCCCGGCGTCTCCTCCCCGGCCTTCTACGTCGCCAACCGCGCCCACCACGCCGACGTCGGCGGCATGAGCCCCGGATCCATGCCCCTCGCTCGCGAAATCTATCAGGAAGGCATTCGCATCCCTCCCATCAAGCTCGTCCGCGACGGCGTCGTCGACCAGCCCCTCCTCGATCTCCTCCTCGCCAACGTCCGCACCCCGGAAGAACGCCGCGGCGATCTCACCGCCCAACTGCGCTCGCTCCAGCGCGGCGCCGACCGCCTTCTTGAACTTGTTCAAAATCAGGGCCTCCCCGCCGTCCAATCCCAAATGGTCGAACTCCAGGCCTACGCCGAACGCCGCATGCGCCACGCCCTCGGCGAACTCCCCGCCGGCCGCTACGAATTCGCCGACCAACTCGACGAGGACGGAATCAGCCCCGAACCCTTACCCATCCGCGTCGCCATCTCGATCGCCGACGGCCGCGCCCACGTCGATTTCACCGGCACCGCCCCCCAAACCTCGGGCAGCGTGAACGCCAACTACGCCATCGCCGTTTCGGCCACCATGTACGTCTTCCGTTGCCTCATTCCCGGCGACGTCCCCTACAACGCTGGCCTACTCCGGCCTATCTCGATCCACGCCCCCTCCGGCTCGCTCGTCAACGCTCTGCCCCCCGCCGCCATGGCCGCCGGCAACGTCGAAACGTCCCAACGCATCACCGACGTCTTGCTCGGCGCCCTCGCCCAAGCCGCCCCGGACCGTATCCCCGCCGCTAGCTCCGGCACCATGAACAACCTCAGCTTCGGCGGCACGGACCCACGCTCCGGCCAGCCCTTCGCTTACTACGAAACCATCTGCGGTGGGATGGGCGCCGGACCCGTCAACCCCGGCTGGTCGGCGATTCACACGCACATGACCAACTCCTGGAACACCCCAATCGAAGCGTTCGAGCATCAATATCCCCTCCGCGTCACCACCTACCGGCGGCGAACCGGCAGTGGTGGACTCGGCCAACACGCAGGCGGAAACGGCGTGATTCGGGAACTCGAATTCCTCACTGATGCCGAAGTCACCCTCCTCTCGGATCGACGCGGGAAGGGCCCCTACGGCCTGGCCGGCGGTTTCCCGGGCGGCGTCGGCAAAAACTCGGTCAACGGACGCCCGATCCCCGCCAAGTCCCGCTTCGCTCTCAGCACCGGAGACCGCCTACGAATCGAAACTCCAGGAGGAGGCGGCTGGGGCTCCCCGTCCGTTACCATAGCCCGTCCGCTATCATAGAAGGACGCCCTGGGAGCTAGCCTTGTCCGCGAACATTGATACGGCCACACCGCCACCAACAAAAAAGAATCAGTACAAGGCCAACATCATGGTCGGGGGTTGCACCATTCTCGGAGCTGCCGCCCAAATGCTCATCAAAAGCGGCTTGGGCCATCTTCCCGTCGCGCCCAACGTCGCCACCGCCGATTGGAACCTTTGGATCGCCTTCGCTCTTGGCATTATCCTGAACATTCCGTTCATGGTCGGCCTGTCCTGCTATGGCCTCTCCACCGGCCTTCTGGTGTTGGCACTCCGCTACGGCGAGCTCTCCGTGCTCTACCCCATCATTGCGCTCACCTATGTCTGGGTCTCCATCCTGTCGGTTTTTCTGATCGGTGAGACCATGAATCCGTTTAAGATTGCAGGACTGGCGGTCATCGTTGTCGGCGTTACTGTGCTCGGCCGAGCTCCGTCCAAATCGTCCTCATGAAGACTCCGCTCACCTCCATCCTCCTCGTCCTTCTGGCTTCGTTCATCGGGTCCTTCGGAGCCGTGTTTCTCAAAGCCGGAGCCGACAAACTCGAGCGAAACCTACTCCAAATCTTTCTGAACTGGCGCTTGCTCGTCGGCATCGGATTCTATCTGGCCTCGTTCGTCATCTATACGATGGGCATCCGGAATGGCGAATTAACCATCCTTTACCCCATGGTCTCAATGGGGTATCTTTGGACTCTGCTGTGGGCGCGTATGATCTTCCAGGAACCCTTCACCCGAAATAAATTCACCGGTATTGGGCTCATCCTCGGAGGCATCGTGATCCTCAACCTTGGGAACCGCTAAATGTCAGAAGTGCCGGGATCGCATCTAATCCCCGAGTTCGAACAGCTAACCGGTCGACCCTTCTCTTTCTATCCGCCGGTCCTGAACATCGAGCACAACGAATGGAAATTGCTCGAAGCGACTTGGTCAGAGATCCTCGTCCACAACACCAAGACCGATCTCGAAATCTGGGTCCCCCGCCGCTTCATCGGCCAAGTCTCCCAAATTGAAAAACCGGTCATGATCGTCGGGCTGATCAAGGAAATCGAATACAACGCCGGGATCATTCGGCCTCACGAGAAGCGAGTCCTCAGCCTGCCCCGGGCCTCCTCCGGCCCCCCTCCCGCCGCCGCCGGGACCATCCCCACCCCCGCTATGATCGGCGGTGTCCGGATCGGCGGCGGACAGGATTCCAAGATCGCCTGGCTGGTCGGTGGCGTCCTCGTCCTCGGCCTCCTTGCCGCCTTCGTCGGCGTACGACTCTCTCGGAACGATCGGTTTGAATATCAGGCGGTCATGCAGGAAGAACTCGGCTTCGGAGCCCAGGACGACTATTTCGCCATCGTCCGCAAACTCGGCCCCCCGGCCACGGATCGCTGGAAAGAACCGTCCGCCGAAATGCAGTATCGCGCCCTCTCCTATCCCGATCGCCATCTCACCGTGATCTTCATGGGCACCGAACGCAAAAATGCTCTGTATATTGGCGCGTTCAACGACGAGTGGCGCCCCGTCCACACCGTCACCCACGCCGGTCGGGGCAATACCCGTTCGTTACTGGATCGCCTCAAGCGATTCTGAATAGCGCCTCTTTTGATCAGAACGATACACTGATCAGAATGAATAAACTGACTGGCCACCTGCTCGCCGGCCTCTGTGCCGTCGTCGGAGCCTTCGCCTTAGCCGGCATCGCCCTCAATCGCAACGAACCCATCAACTCCATGTGGCTCGTCGTCGCCTCGGTCTGCGTCTACATCACCGGCTACCGGTTCTACGCCACCTGGATCGCCGCGAAGGTCATGATGCTCAACGACAATCGCGCCACCCCCGCCGAACGCCTTCGCAACGGCCACGATTTTGAACCGACGAATAAGTGGATCGTCTTTGGCCATCACTTCGCCGCCATCGCCGGCCCCGGCCCTCTCGTCGGCCCCACCCTCGCCGCCCAGTTCGGCTACCTCCCCGGCACCCTCTGGATCATCATCGGCTGCGTCCTCGGCGGCGCCATTCAAGATTTCGTCGTGCTCTTCTGCTCGGTCCGCCGCGATGGAAAATCGCTCGGCCAAATGGCCCGCGAAGAGATCGGCAAGGTCGGCGGCATGACCGCCCTCATCACCGTCCTCCTCATCATGATCATCCTCCTCGCCGTCGTCGCCCTCGTCGTCGTCAACGCCCTCAACCACTCCCCCTGGGGCACCTTCACCATCGCCGCCACCATGCCGGTCGCCATCTTCATGGGCCTCTATCTCCGCTTCTTCCGCCCCGGCCGCGTCCTCGAAGTCTCGCTCATCGGCTTCCTCCTCATCATCGCCTCCATCTTCGGTGGCGAATGGATCGCCAACTCCCCCACCTGGGCCCCCGTCTTCACCATCTCCGCCATCGGCCTCGCCTGGAGCGTCATCTTCTACGGCTTCGCCGCCAGCGCCCTCCCCGTCTGGCTCCTCCTCGCCCCCCGCGACTACCTCAGCACCTTCGTCAAGCTCGGCGTCGTCATCCTGCTCGCCATCGGCATCCTCGTCGTCCAACCCCAAATGCAGATGCCCGCCCTCTCCCGCTTCATCGACGGCACCGGCCCCGTCTTCGCCGGCAGCGTCTTCCCCTTCTGCTTCATCACCATCGCCTGCGGGGCCGTCAGCGGCTTCCATTCCCTCATCAGCTCCGGCACCACCCCTAAGATGCTCGCGAAAGAAACCCACATCCTACCCGTCGGCTATGGCAGCATGTTGCTCGAAGGGTTCGTCGCCATCATGGCCATGATCGCCGCCTGCGTCCTCGACCCCGGCATCTACTTCGCCGTCAACTCCCCCGCCGGTGTCGTCGGCGCCACCGCCGAAAAAGCCGTCGCCACCATCACCGCCTGGGGCTTCCCCGTCACCGTCGAAACCATGGCCCAACTCGCCAAATCCGTCGGCGAAGATAGCCTCTTCTATCGCACCGGCGGCGCGCCCTCCCTCGCCCTCGGCATGGCCCATATCTTCTCCAAAGGCGGCGGTGGCGAAGCCCTCCTCGGCTTCTGGTATCACTTCGCCATCATGTTCGAAGCGCTGTTCATTCTCACTGTCATCGACGCCGGCACCCGCGTCGGCCGCTTCATGCTCCAGGATCTCCTCGGCCAAATCTACGCCCCCCTCGGTCGCACCAGTTGGATGCCCAGCGTCATCGGCTCCAGCGCCGCCGTCGTCATCGGATGGGGCTATTTTCTCATCCAGGGCGTCCGAGACCCCCTCGGAGGCATCAACTCCCTCTGGCCCCTGTTCGGCATCGCCAATCAGCTCCTGGCCATCATTGCGCTCTGTGTCTGCACCACCGTCCTCGTGAAAATGCACGGTGCCCGCCGCATGTGGATCACACTCCTTCCCATGACCTGGCTCATCACCGTCACCTTCACCGCGGCAATCGAAAAGATCTTCTCCGCCTCCCCCCGCATCGGCTTCCTCGCCGCCGCCAAAACCGCCACCAACCCCACCGTCGTTTTCAATAATCAACTCGACGCCGTCCTCTGCGGCGTCTTCCTCGTCCTCGTGACCACCATCCTCGTCGACTCCGTCCGCCAATGGGTCGGCATCCTGCAAGGCACACGCCCCGCCCGCAGCACCGAAACACCCTTCGTCGCCTCCCAACTCCGCGCGGAGGAAATCTAATGCTCCGCCGCCTCTGGTTAAACCTAAAGGCAATCGTCCGCGAACTCTCCGACGAGAACGCCTACGCCCGCCACTTGGCGCACCACGGCTGCATCCATTCCGCCGCGGAATACCGGCGCTTTCAAACCGAACACTTCGGCCGAAAGTACAAAAGAGCGCGCTGTTGTTGAAGAATTAGGGCCCGTTGGCGATACCAACGGGCCGTGCTTGCGGGGAGGGAAAAAGGCGAAATTATGCGGCCAGCGGAACCCAACAGTAACCATGACGAAGGACGGTCTGAATCTCCCCGCCCAAGTTAAAAAGCCTCACCTTGCGGCGCAGGCGCTGCACGTGGACATCCAGTGTCCGCGTACGCACCCCGCCGGTATAGCCCCAAATCGTCTGCAATAAGAAGTCCCGGGACAAGCAATTTCCGGCGTGCTGACGCAGCACAATGAGCAATTCGGACTCTTTTCTGGTCAGATGAAAGGAACCCACCGTCTCGGGCAACGTGGCTGTTAAAGTTTCCATGTCAATCTCCTCTACGCTTGTAACGGAATAGAAGAGAGATCGGTTTCATTTTTTCTAGGCCGCTTGGACCTGCGACAGCGGAACAATCTTCTTGCTCACCATCGGCATCACCTGTCCGTCCGCCTCCAAATAGGCCCATTGGAAGTCGTGCTCATTGATCAAGCAATCCGCGTGCGAATACATCCGCCGAAACGTTTGCCCCGCCTGCTCCGCCGTCATCCCCGAACAAACGGTCGCCACCGAGCGCGCCGCGTGACCCACGCACGAACGACAAGTAATTCCATCACGCCAGCACTGCTCTTGATAAGACGGTTGCATTCGGTCCATGCTCCTGAAGTTGTCCCAGAGGGGATGTACCTTTGTAACGGAATTATCCGATCCCCGCTAGACTCCAAGGGTGGACTTCTCATACATTTCTTGCGGGGCCCAATACCCCCATTTGCGTCAGCTAAACTGGGGTACGTGCGTACTTGGATGCTTTTTTGTCTACCCCTTGTGGTTTCGGCCCAATCGGTTCAATTCCAGGAGTTTGCTGCGATGGCAGGACCACTAGTACTCCGCTATCCAGCCCCTATTTCTTTTTCCGCCCTCGCCTCGAAACAAGTAGCGCCCATTCGCATCCGCACCTCACCCGACGCCCAATCCTGGTCCAACTGGCGCACCCTAACCCCAGACCCCGAAAACCCCACCGCCTCCTCCCTCCTCTGGTTCGGATCCGGCCAGCGCTGGATCGAACTCGAATCCCTCTCCGGCGAACCCTACCCCCTCCAACTCGCCCTCATCGACCCCGGCGTCTCCCTCCCCGCCAAATCCTCCGCCCGAAAGGCCGACGACACCCGCCCCCGCGTCGTATCCCGGATCGAATGGGGCTGCCCCGACGGCGATAAGCAGCGCGGCAACAACCCCTCCTACGCCCCCGTCTCCCACCTCATCGTCCACCACACCGCCGACGGCCCCATCAGCGACTACCCCGCCTGGATCCGCGCCATCTGGGCCTTCCACGTCAACTCCAACGGCTGGGCCGACATCGGCTATAACTTCCTCGTCGCCCCCGACGGAACGATCTTTGAAGGCCGCGCCGGCGGCGACAACGTCATCGGAGCCCACTTCTCCTGCCAAAACACCGGCACCCTCGGCGTCTCCCTCCTCGGCAACTTCATGCGCCAACCGCCTACCCCGGAGGCGTTCTTCTCTCTCGAACAAGTTCTCCGCTGGCAAGCCGCCCGCATCGGCCTCAACCCCCTCGGCGAAGGCCTCCACGCCGGCTCCCGGCTCACCCTGCCCCGTATCTCCAGCCATCGCGACGGCAACTCTTCACCAACTACCTGCACCCGTACCGACTGCCCCGGCGATGTCCTCTACTCCCAACTCCCCCTCCTCCGCTGGAACGTCGCCGATTGGCAATCCACCGGCCTCTGGCATAAAACCACCCGCCGATCCCTCTCCGCCCCCGAAGCCTTCTGGTTCGGCGACGAAGCCACCGGCACCTACGACACCCCCGGCCAGCGCTCAACCGGCGAACTCGTCTCACCCGAATTCGATCTCCGCGCCGACGCCGTCCTCCGCTTCGCCACCTGGCACGAAACGGAAAACCCCACCACCGACTGGGATCAAAAATGGGTCGACTACCGCCTCGACGGCGGCGAATGGCGCCCCCTGCGCCAACTCGACGGCATCTACCGCGAGTGGGTCGGCCAGCAGATCCCCCTCCCCTACCGCGGCCGCCTCCAACTCCGCTTCCGCTTCGATACCCGCGACGCCGCCTTCAATGCGTTCGAAGGCTGGTACCTCGACGACATCCAGGTAACTCCTAACTAGAGCCCGTCCAGAAATTGCCATCATGCTTGTAGCGTTGAGCTCGGTTTCCTTAGTGTTTTCATCATAATAGCCTTAAATGACTAGAAATGGCAAAAGAGACCGCTTATAATTGGAAGTGTCCCTCGCCCTCCCC
>JAPKZA010000469.1 GCA_026394015.1 Acidobacteriota bacterium | reverse complement strand
GCGGGGCGACGGCGTTCTGGGGGCTGTATGCCGTCGTGACGGCGCAGTTCGCCCGCAACATGGGTTCGCTCGTCGAAGCCGTGAACCTGTTGGGTTCGTTTTTCTATGGCGGGATTCTCGGCGTCTTCGTGCTGGCGATGTACACAAAGCGCGTCGGCCCCTGGGCCGCCTTCATCGGTGTGATCGCCGGCGAAGCGGCGATCTTCACCCTGCACTACAGCGGCATGGCGTCGTTTCTTTGGTACAACGTCGCGGGGTGCCTGGTGGTGATCGCCGTCGGGTTGGGACTGTCCTTCGTCGAAAAGAAACCGGCCGCCTAGACCTGCATCGTGGCCACGTCGACGTGGCTGCGATGCCCTTCTACAACGACAATGCCGCTTTCGGTGACGTGGTACCGCTTGGCGTCTTCTTCCAGGTTGTAGCCGATCGTGGCGCCTTCCGGGATGCGAACGTTTTTATCGAGAATCGCGCGTTTGATCTTGGCGCGGCGCCCGATGTCGCAGTTGTCGAAGACGATCGAGTCTTCGATCATCGCTCCGGCGTGAATGCGGCAGCCGCGTCCAATCACCGAGTTCTTCACCGAACCACCGGCGAGAATCGAGCCTCCCGCGACGATCGAATCGATGCCGACGCCTCGACGGCCCTCTTCGTCAAAGGTGAACTTGGCGGGCGGATCTTCGTAGCCGGCGGTGCGCAGGCGCCACTCCCGGTTGTACAGGTTCAGCGCCGGATCGACGGCGCGGAGATCCATGTTGGCTTCGTAGTAGGCTTCGAGCGTACCGACGTCGCGCCAATAGGACTGGGCTCCGGCCGGGTCGCCGGGGATTTTGTTGGTTTGGAAATCGTAGGCGAACAGCTCGCTGCGGCCGACGAGCGACGGCAGAATGTCCCGACCGAAATCGTGCGAGGAGTTCTCGTTGGCAGCGTCGGCGTAGAGTTCGCGGAGCAGCAGGCCGGTGGAGAAAATGTAGTTCCCCATCGAGGCAAAGACTTGGTCCGGCTTGCCGGGGATGGTTGGCGAGTCCGGGTTCTTTTCGTGGAAGCCATGGATGCGTCCGTCGCCGCCACATTCGATGACACCGAATTCGCTGGCGTACTGTTTGTCGACGGGGATTGCCGCGACCGTCGCCTGGGCGCGCTTTTGCTCGTGGAACTCGATCATTTCGCGAATGTTCATCCGGTAGATGTGATCGGCACCGAAGATGCAAACCAGATGGGGATCGGCTTGCTCAATCAGGTTGATGTTTTGATAGACGGCATCGGCCGTTCCCCGATACCAGGTCTCGCCCGCCGAACGCATCTGCGCCGGGACGGGAATCACAAATTGGTTCTTCAGCAACCCGCTGAACTCCCATCCGTCCCGGATGTGCTGGAGCAGCGACTGGCTCTTGAACTGGATCAGGACGTAGGTGGAATAGACCCCCGAATTGACCAGGTTACTGAGCACGAAATCAATGATTCGGTAGCGACCGCCAAACGGCACCGCTGGCTTGGCGCGTTCCTTGGTCAGCGGATAAAGGCGCGTGCCTTTGCCGCCCGCCAACACAAACGCTAGGACTCGAAGTTGCATGAATTCACGCTCCGGCCGGAACCTGTTCAGGCTCCAGAAAAGTTATCTTTGGGAAGAGGACTGCCCTTCTTTTATACAACCAAGTGGACCTCTGCAACAGGACACCCTCAAAACGGTACACTCATCGGTCAGATGAGTCTCCACTGGGTCCGCGCTTTTTGCCTCTCACTGCCGTACGCTGCCGAAGATGTGAAGTGGGAAAAGGATCTCGCTTTTTGTATCGGCGCGAAGATGTTTGCCGTGATGTCTCTGGAGCCAGGAGCCGCCGTGTTGGGGTTCAAATGCTCGCCGACAGCGTTCGCCGAACTGGTCGAACGACCGGGGGTGATTCCGGCGCCCTACTTGGCGCGCGCCCACTGGGTGGCGCTCGAACATGCGGAGGCGCTGCCTCGTCGGGAGTTGGAGCCGCTGCTGGGTGCCGCGTATCAACACGTGAGGGCAAAACTGCCGAAGCGCGTGCAAGCCGAGTTTTTACAAACGAAGCCTTGTCAGTCTACATACCTAGGCGAACGATGTATGTAGAGCGCCACGGTATCTATGCCCCCACCTCCTGACTCCAAAACCTCCGGCTTGTTGCAAGGCACGCTGGACATGATGATTCTGCAAGTCGTAGCGCTGGACCCGCAGCACGGCTACGCCATCGCGGTGCGGCTGCATCAGATTTCGAATGACGTGTTGCAAGTCCAGCAGGGGAGCCTGTATCCGGCTCTGCACCGATTGGAGCGCAAAGGGTGGCTGTCGGCGGAGTGGCGCG
The DNA here is from genome assembly GCA_026394015.1 of Acidobacteriota bacterium. Classification (GTDB taxonomy): domain Bacteria; phylum Acidobacteriota; class Terriglobia; order Bryobacterales; family Bryobacteraceae. The sequence continues at coordinate 14,302 of JAPKZA010000469.1, read as the reverse complement.
GGTCGGAGCTTGGGCGGATGGCGAAGGTCTATTCGTTGACGAGTGCGGGCGAGAAGCAGTTGGCGACGGAAGCGGAGAATTGGCGACGGATGTCGGGAGCGATTTCGCTGGTCATGGGGAGCGCCCAGTAGCCATGAACCCGAAAGATCAGGAACTCAACGCGGAACTCGATCACCACCTACGGGCACTGACGGCGGACTTGGAGAAGAAGGGGCATTCGCCGGCTGAGGCGTTGCGCCGGGCGCGGCTGGCTTGGTCCACTCGAAGCGATTTAAGGAAGAGTGTCGCGACGAACGGCGCGGGAACTGGTGGTTCGATCTCGGTCGGGACATGCGGCATGCGCTGCGGGGGCTGCGGCGTTCGCCAGCGCTGGCTGCGGTGGCGGTGCTCTCGCTGGGATTGGCGATTAGCGCGAATACGGCGATCTTTACGTTGATCGATTGCTTGTTGCTGCGGTCTCTGCCGGTGGAGGCTCCGGAACAGTTGCAGGTGGTGAAGTGGACGAGCGCCAAGCATCCGGACGACGCGGTGGTGAAGACCATGAACGGGTCGGTGGATGATGACCACGGCTACGTGGGCGATCCGTTCTCCTATCCAGCATATCTGGCTCTGCGGGCTCAGATGCCGTTGGCGGGTTACCTACGGGCGGATTTGTGCGCGGTGCGGGCGGGCGGGGCTGCGGAGACGGCGATGGTGCAGCCGACATCGGGCAACTACTATGCCCTGCTCGGGGTGCGTCCGTTTCGTGGGCGGCTGCTCGTGGATGCCGATGACGCCAGCAACGCTCCGCCGGTGGCGGTTGTGAGCTATCGCTACTGGACGCGCAGCCTGGCCGCCGACCCAGCCGCCATCGGGCGGACGCTGCAAATCAACAATCGCCAGTTTCAGATTGTCGGGGTGACTCCCGCGGAGTTCTTCGGCCACGAGATCAGCAGCTATCCGGACATCACGATTCCGTTGACGCTGGTGACCGTGCTGGGCGGATCGGTGGCGGAAAAGAATCAGCCCTTCACCAACCGGATGTTCTGGTGGGTGAGGCTGATTACCCGAGCGCCGGTGGCCGAGGTTGGCCGCTTGAATGCGACGCTGGTGAACTCGTTGGCCGTCCCGCCGGGAAGCCCGGAGACGACCCCTTCGCTTCGCTTTGAGCCGGCGGCGGAAAGCCTTTCGGGAGTTCGGCGCGAGTTCTCGGAACCGTTGCGGATTCTGATGTTCATGGTGGCGCTGGTGCTGGTGATCGCGAGCGCCAACGTCGCCAATTTGCTGCTGGCACGCGCCGTGGCAAGAGAAAAAGAGATTACCACCCGCCTGGCTCTGGGCGCTTCGACAGGCCGTTTGATGCGCCAGTTTCTGGCCGAGTTTCTCGTGCTGGCCTGCCTGGGAGCGTTGCTTTCTCTGGCCATCGCCTACGGCTTGGTCCAGGCGATTTTACCGCTCGTACCTGGGCGGGGCGAAGTTGCGATTCTCGAAAACGGCCCCTGGAACCCGCGCATTCTTGCTTTCACAGCCGGCGTGTCTCTATTGGTCACGTTGCTCTTCGGGTTGTGGCCAGCCCGCCAGGCGGCATTCCGCCGCTTGTCGGCGACGACGCCGAAGCTGCGCTTTACCGGAGCTCTGGTCGTGGGCCAAGTGGCGCTTGCGACGGTGCTGATTCTGGGGGCTGGCTTGTTCGTCCAGACCTTGCGAAACCTCTACAACTCGCAACTGGGCTTCGCGAAGGATCGGCTGATTCTGTTCACGGTCGGCGTGCTCCAGACCGGGGCGGCGACGAAGGCAGCTTACCCGTTCTATCGGGAGATGCAACGCACCCTGGCGGCGTTGCTGGGGGTTGAGGCGGTATCGGCTTCGCAGGTGCGCCCGCTGACCAACGGTGGCTACTGGAACCGGGCCCACTCCGCGCCCGGGGCCGGTGTCGAGAAGAGGTTCGGCACCGCGGTGCATCCTTCGTTGCCAGGCTATCTGGAGACGCTTGGTGTCGCGGTTACCCAGGGCCGCACGTTGACTGAAGGGGATGGCCCCCTGCATCGGGTGGTCATCAATGACGTATTCGCGGAGAAGATGTTTGCGACGCCGAACCCGATCGGTCAGACGTTTCGACTTGCCGGCGACCCGAAGGCCCCGCTATTTGAGGTGGTCGGACTCGCTCGCAACGCCCGCTATGAAAAAGTGCGGGGTGAACTCCGTCCTATCGTTTACCGTGTCCTCGTGCCGGACAGCGATTTTGACTACGGCGAAATGACGTTTGCCGTGCGGACTTACTCGAATCCAGCGTCGCTACTGCCGGCGATCCGGGAAACCGTCGCCCGTCTGAATCCGAACCTGCCACTGGTGGAGGTGCGAACGCTCGACCAGCAGATGGAACACCTTCTGCGGCAGGAACGCCTGTTCGCGCTGCTCTGCGGTGGATTTGCGGTGTTGGCGGTGGTGCTGGCGGCGCTGGGTCTGTTTGGCGTGTTGGCGTATCGGGTGAACCGGCGGCAGGCGGAGCTGGGCATTCGCTTGGCGCTGGGTGCGCCGCGACTGCGGCTGTGGTGGATGGTGGTGGGTGAAGGTTGGCGTTGGCTGGCCATTGGCCTGGGGATCGGCGCCGTCGGGGCGAAATATTCCACGAGCCTTGTGCAGAAGTTTTTGTACGGGCTACGAGCGGAGGAGTATTCGAATTGGGCCGCGCCGATCGCGGTTCTCGTGTTGGTTGGCACGATGGCGGTCGCTGTGCCCGCGTGGCGCGCTTGCCGGGTCGATCCGATGGTGGCTCTGCGCCAGGATTGAGCCGGAGTGATAATGGTAGTTTCTTATGCGACTTGCCGTTATCGGTCTCGGATTCATGGGCAGCACTCATTTGAAGGCGCTGCAAGGGTTGTCGGGCGTTGAACTCGCCGCGGTCGTGAGTAACGATCCAAAGAAGCTGGGTGGCGATCTCAGCGCTATCCAAGGGAACCTGGGCGGTCCGGGCGAGGTCCTCGATTTCTCGGCCGTGAAGCAGTATCGGACGCCCCAGGAGGCGTTCGACGACCCCTCGATCGACGCCGTCGATCTCTGCCTGCCCACAGACCTTCACGCCCCGCTTTCAATTGCTGCGCTCCGGGCGGGCAAACATGTTTTGGTCGAAAAGCCGATGGCGCTGAACTTGGCCGAATGCGACCAAATGATTGAAGAAGCCGAAAAGGCCGCTCGCATCTTGATGACGGCGCAGGTGCTGCGCTTCTTCCCGGCCTACACCGCCCTGCGGGCACAACTCACGAGCGGGCACCTGGGCCAAGTTCGATCCGCGCTTTTCCGTCGTCGATGCGCCGCGCCGTTTTGGAGCCAGTGGCTGAAGAACTCGGACAAGTCGGGCGGCGGCGTCTTCGACCTTCTGATCCACGACATCGACATGTGCCTGCACCTTTTCGGCATGCCGGAGGCCGTCAGCGCCACCGGTTACGAAAACCTGGAAGCCGGCATCGACTTCATCAACGCCACGCTGCATTATCCCGACATTGGTTCGGTCGTCGTCACCGGCGGCTGGCACCATCCGAAGTCGTATCCGTTTTCGATGGAATACACCGTCTCCGCCGACGGCGGCACGGTCGACTACTCCACCGACAATCGCCCGCCGAAGCTGTATAAGTTCGACGGGGAAACGGAGGCGCTCGAACTGGAGACGATGGACGGTTACGCGGCGGAGCTGCAGTATTTCGCCGATTGCGTCAATGAGGCGCGTCAGCCGCTGATCTGTTCCCCGCGCGATTCCGCCAATGCCGTATACCTCGCCCATGAGTTGCTCGCCTCGCGCGCCGCGGGCGGGGCGCGCCGGACCCTGTAGTTCTCCCATGCTGACGAGCTACTTCAAACTGCTCTCGCGGATTCTGCTCGGCACCGTAGTGGTGCTCGGACTGATCATCGGTATCGGCTATTCGCTCAGCCAAAAGCACACGGCGACGCGGGAGACGAAGTTGGCGGCCGCACCTGCCGTTGTCTGGAACACGATTTCGGATTTTTCGAACGCGGCGAGCTTCCGGCCCGATCTTTCGCGCGTTGACGTGCTGCCGGCGCAGAACGGAATGCCGGTTTGGCGGGAGGTCGACCGCAAGAGCGAATCGATTACGTTCGCCGTCGTCGAGAGCCAGCCGCCCTCGCGACTGGTGGTGAAGATCGCGCAGCCGGATCTGCCGTTTGGTGGGACATGGGTCTATGAACTTGCTCCGGCCGGGGCGGGAACGTCGGTGAAGATTACGGAGAATGGAGAGATCTATCACCCCATTTTCCGGCTCGTTTCGCATCTCTTCCTGAATCAGGCGGCGACGATTGAAGAGTATCTCCGGTCGCTCGAACGCAAGCACGGTAAGGGCGCTTAGCAGCCCGGGCGGACGGGGACGGTAATCGGGGTTGGAACGCCGCCGTCGACGACTAGGTTGTAAGTGCCGACGAAGACGTCCTCGATCACCAGGCAGCCTTTGGTCGGGATCGGGCGCTCGGCCAAGTCGTAGACGTTCAGCGGTGGTGGAGCGCCGGCGGGCACCAAACTCGCGACGGCGCCCGTAAGCTTGAGCCGCACGCGAGAGACCGCGAGCTTCCGCAGCCGAATGTCCACTTGCGGGATCGGCTCGCCGACGGCCAGCGTCACCGGTTGCGCGAGCCGCGTCAGCGTAAACGATTCGCCCCGCACGGGCTCCCACGTGATGCCGCGTACCGCCACGATTTCGTATTGGCCGGGAGCGAGACCGGTCAACCGGAATAACCCGTTCGCGTCGCTCCAGTCTGTGACCAACGCCACTCCGTTTTGACGAGCTTCGACGGTCACCGCGCTGGCTGGCTCGTCGGGCGCTTTCGTGACGCGGCCGTTGATGCGGAGTTCCGGGTTCAACCGCAGTTCGTAGTCCCGTCGGTCTTCCGAAGCGGTGAGTTCTAACGGCTGTGCGTCGAGCGGCAGGAAGCCATCCGCGACGGCCTGTACCGTATATCGGGCACCGGGCAAGGCGTCGAAAACGAACCTGCCGTCGCTGCCCGTGCGGGTTTCAAACGATTTCTTATCGGCGCTGACCAAGCGAATCAGCACCCGCTCGATGGGGGCCCTGGTTGCTCCGTTTCGGATCGTACCTCGGAGCGAAGCTGCCTGAACACTACTTATCGCCAACAACAGAACCAAAAATCTCATTGATCAATGTCAAGGCCGAACTCGGCCATTTCCTTACGGCTTAGCTGGGTTAAGGAGACCGACTTCGTTTCGCCTTCCTCGATCTCTATTGTGGTCATCTTGCTTTGCAATTGTTTCAATACCGCCTCCGGTATTGAAACGCCTACCAAGATTGACTCCGCCGCCAGCACCTGATACTTACCCGGCGGAAGCGACGAAAACTCGAATTGACCTTTGGGACCGGGCATCGCGACCGTTTGGATTCCAATACGCAAGGGTACGCCGCCCGAAAGATAGGCCGCTCCCTCCGGGACCAACAGGACCGAACCCGGAGCAGTCTGCGTCTCCTCGCGCCGCACGTTGGCCGTCAGCGAGGCGGGCTTCGTGCCCAGCACGATCTCCAAATCGGCTGCCCCGTTGGAGAAGTCCAATCCGCCAATAACCCGATCCTGCCCGCCCAGCAGAACCCGCTTCACGTAGGCCGACTTTCCAGGTTCGAGATTCATTCGGTAGACTTGGCGGCCTACCTCATTCAGCGTAAATGCGCCTTTGGCGTCGGGTTGGGCCTGGGAGAGCGAAGTGCCTGCCAGGGCCGGGTAGAGAAAAATGCGAAGGTTCGCCATTGACGCCGTCGTCTCCCCGTCAAACCGCACGGTGCCGCGCACGGAGACGGGAGCCTGCGCCAGGATCACGAGATCGTCAAGATCGCTTTGGGTAACCGTTACCGGCAAATGGCCCCATTCCGCGCCGCTCTGGCCGGTCAAGACGAGGTCGTAGACGCCCGGCGCGACACTGCCCAACTCAAACGTGCCGTCGGGCCGCAGCCCGCCTTGGTTCATCGAAAAGCCCATCGACATCATTCGTCCCACCGCCGGATCGCGGCGCGGGATCAGCCGCACGCCCATAGACCGGTCGCCGCCCGCGATCCCTTGGACGCGGCCTCGAAGGCGATAGAGACTACCTTGCTGGAGTCGAATCACAACCGGGGCCGCATTCTGCCCGGCTTGCAGCTCCACCGGTACCGCGGCCGCCACCTCCGTCGTGCTGGGATAGTAAGTCGTCAAATAGCCGCGCCGATCGATTGTCGTTCCACGCTGCATCCCTTGGGTCACAAGATAGTATTTTCCCGCTCCCAGACCGGAGATCCGAAACTCTCCTAAGTCATTGGTTGGCCCGCCCTGCATGGGTGCCAACTGGCCGCCGCGCAGAACCGCAACCTGCACCATCACCCGTTCGACCGGTTCGTCATCTTCGTCCACCACGCGCCCGGTGATCACCGAATGCGCGTGCAATTTAAGCGAGGGTACCGTCAGCTTTTCGCCCGGTTTCAACGTGAGTTGCGGCGGAGGGATCACCCGCGTCGAGGGGCCGAAGCCGAGCCGCAGGTAGCCAGACTTTTCGGCATGAAGGAAGAAAGTACCGGAGGCCAAATCGACGAACTGGTACTTGCCCTCGGCATCGCTCTTCGTGAGTTTGGTCTCGCCGCTTTGTGTGGCGCTACGCAGGATAACGGTAGCCTTGGCAATCGGCGCCCCGGTCAGCGCGTCCCGCACGCTGCCCGATACGCTGATCGGATCTTGGGCGAACAACAAGCCGGGGATCAGAAACAGGGTAAGTCGGCACATCTCGCCCCACGTTACCAGACTTAGTTACCGGATTCCATCTCTTTTTGCGTTACAAGGGTCAACGTAACACTGGCCGTCTCGCTTTCCGTGACCTTCAATTTCTCGAATTTACCCTGCGCCCTCCGTTGGGCATCCTCGTCGAAATCAGTCACCATCTCCGCGCTTTCCAGTGCAATCGCTCGATATTCGCCCGGCGCCAATCCGCCCTGGCTGAACTGCCCTTGCGCGTCCACCTTGGCCGTAATCCGTCCGTTCGGATCCGCCCCGATCAACCACACCACCCCGGTCGTCGCGTCCTTCACCCGGCCGCTCACCGTCGCCGGCTTCGTTCCCAGCACCACGTCCACCGGGGCCACCGCATCGGCCGCGCTCAGATCCAGGCCCGTCAAAAGCACCTCTTGGCCGGCGACGCTCACGGACTTCACATAGGTCCCGGCGGGCGGCGTCACGCTGATCTGAAACTTGTCTCGGCCCACTCGGCGCAACTCGAAACTGCCATCGACTTTCACCGTCGCTTCGGCGTACCCCGGTCCAGGAACGCTGGTCCCCAGCCAGAGCTTCGTGTCGCCCAGCTTGGCCGTGGTGGTAGCGTCGAACCGAATCTGCCCGCTGACCTTCAGCGGCGCTCCGGCGAACAGCACAACGCCCTCGGCGGGCGCATTGCCGACTTCCACCGTCGCCCGCCCCACCTTTACCGGCGGCCCTTTTTGAAACGAGAGCAGCGTCAGGGAGTAAGAGCCCGGCGCCACCCCCACCGTCTCGAAGGTGCCGTCGGGTCGCACGCGGCCACTGCCTGGCCCCATGCCCCCGCGACCGCCCCCGCCCGCGCTCTCTCGGCCCCCAACCATCACCTGATATCCTTCCCGCTCGCCACCTTTTTCCATTCCTTGCACCCGCCCGCGGATCCGATAAATGGACGACCGCCGCAGGGGAATCACCAGACCGGTGACGTCCTGCCCCGGGGTCAAAGTCACCGGGGCCGCGCTGCTTTCCTCGCGGGCGGCGGGGTAGTATGTCACCGGGTAGCCGAACTCCTGCATCGAGCCGTCCGGGTTCCGTCCGGGTCCGACCACCGTGTTGTCCCGCCGCACCATGACCAAATACTTGCCCGGAGTGACTTGCGTGATGCGAAACTCGCCCAGGTCGTTCGTCTGGGCCGCCTGTGTGCCTCCGCGCCGCCGGGCGCTCGGCTTGGCCGCGATCACGGCCACCGTCGCTCGTTCGACGGGCTCTCCGTCTTCGTCCACCACTCTGCCTGTAACCACCCCCTGGGGCAGCAACCGAAGTTCCAATCCGGTCATCGATTGTCCCGCGTCCACCTTCACGGCGTACGGGTAGGTCCCGCGCAGAAAGCCGGTCCTGATCCCGACTAAACGGTACTCCCCAGCCGGAACCTGGGCGATCACAAACGCCCCATCCGCCCCGGTGGTCCCCTGCAAGGTCGTCCGTTGCAGGGTCAACGTCACGGTCGCTTTGCGCACCGGTTCGCCCGTCACGCCATGCACCACCCGACCGCTCACCATCCCCACCTTGGGCGCCTCTTGCGCGAAGGCGAAAGTAAGGCAAAACAAAAGCAAAGAAAGGGGTCGCATCTTTCTTAGAATACAGGACTTACCCCCGGCTGATTTGTTATGATGGGATAAGTTTTGTAAGGAGCTCCATTTGGCCGACGATCAGAATCCAAATCAGCCTGCGCCCGGCGCGAACAACACCATTCTCATTCCGGTGAACATCGAAGATGAGATGCGCAAGTCGTATCTCGACTACGCGATGTCCGTTATTATCGGACGCGCGTTGCCGGATGTTCGTGACGGCCTGAAGCCCGTTCACCGCCGCATTCTCTTTGGCATGAGTGAGCTCGGTTTGAACTACAACCGGCCCACGCGCAAGTCTGCCAAAATCGTCGGCGAGGTGATGGGTAAGTTCCATCCGCACGGCGACTCGGCGATTTACGACGCGCTCGTCCGTATGGCCCAGCCGTTTTCGCTGCGCTATCCGCTCGTCGATGGCCAGGGCAATTTCGGATCGGTCGATGGAGACCCGCCGGCCGCCATGCGGTACACCGAAGCGCGGCTGACCAAAATCGCCGCCACCATGCTCGATGATATCGACAAGGAAACGGTCGACTTCCGCGCCAACTACGACGACAGCGAACACGAACCGGAAGTGCTTCCGGCGCGGGTTCCGAATCTGCTCATCAACGGCAGCTCCGGCATCGCCGTCGGCATGGCGACGAACATTCCGCCGCACAACATCCGCGAAATCATCGACGCGACCATCATGCTGGTCTACAAGCCGGACGCGACGCTGGCCGAAGTCATGGCTCACGTCCCCGGTCCGGACTTCCCCACCGGCGGGTTCATCCTCGGTCGGCAGGGGATCCTCGACGCCTACTCGAAGGGCCGCGGCTCCATCAAAATGCGGGCCAAGGCAGAGGTCGAAAAGTCCGGCAAAGACCGCGAAGCGATTGTCGTGACCGAGCTGCCGTATCAGGTGAACAAGGCTCGTATGATCGAGACCACCGCCGGTCTGGTCAACGAAAAGAAGATCGAAGGCATCTCCGAAATCCGGGACGAGTCCGACCGCGATGGCATGCGCATCGTCTACGAACTCAAACGCGGCGAACAGGCTGACATCGTGCTGAACAATCTGTACAAGCACACGCAGATGCAGACCAACTTCGGCGTCATCATGCTCTCGATCGTGAACGGCCAGCCGCGGGAGCTCGGCCTGATCGAAATGATCAAGCGGTTCCTCGACCATCGGGTCGAAGTGGTCCGTCGGCGTACGAACTTCTTGCTGCGCAAGGCCCGCGAACGCGAACACATCTTGCTCGGCTTCCGCCGCGCCCTGACCAACCTCGATCAAGTCATCGCCATCATTCGCGCCAGCCGCAATCCGCGGGAAGCGCGCGATGGCCTGATGGCCTTCATCACCCCGGAGGAAGCCGCCGGCTTCGCCGAGCTGGTCGACGCGACCGGTCCGCAGTTCTCCGAACGGCAGGCCCAAGCCATTATCGAACTCCAACTCCAACGCCTCACCGGCATGGAGCAGGACAAGATCATGGCGGAACTCGAAGAGATCCAAAAGATGATCGGCGAATATCTCGAGATTCTCGGCTCCGAAAAGCGCCTCAAAGAGGTCATCACCGATGAGCTCCGCGAGATGCGGAAAGACTTCGGCGACGAGCGCCGGACGCAGATCATTGAAGACACCGGCGAGATCATGCTCGAAGATCTTATCCAGGAAGAGGACGTCGCCATTACCGTCACCCGGGGCGGCTACCTGAAGCGGACGGCGGTCGATACCTACCGTCGGCAGGTCCGCGGCGGCAAGGGCCGCATCGGCATGACCACCCGCCAGGAAGATGTCGTCGAGCATCTCATCATCGCCTCGACGCATAACTACCTGTTGATCTTCACGACCAAGGGCCGCCTCTACTGGCTCAAGAATTACGTCATTCCGGATTCCGGCACGGCGTCGAAGGGCAAGCACATCTCGGGTCTCATCAATCTTCAGCCCGACGAGGGCGTGAAGGCCTTCCTCCCCGTGAAGGCCTTCACCGAAGGCAAGTTCGTCATTATGGTCACTCGCAACGGCGTGATCAAGAAATGCGAACTCACCGAGTTCGATAACCCGATGGCGCGTGGCATCATCGCGATCGGCATCGACGACGGCGATGAGTTGATCCAAGCCATGATCTCGGAAGGCAATAACTATGTCTTCTGCGGCACCCGGCAGGGTATGGCGATCCGATTCCAGGAAAGCGAAGTGCGGGCCATGGGCCGCCCGGCGCGCGGCGTAAAGGCCATGGAACTCGAAGCCGGCGACTACATCGTCGGAGCCGAAGTCACCGAGGCCGAGGGGCTGATGCTCGCCATCTCGGAGAACGGTTACGGCAAGCGGACTCCGATCCAGGACTACCGCCTCACCCATCGCGGTGGCCGTGGCGTCATCAACATGAAGACCACGAACAAAGTGGGCCATGTGATGTCTGTCATGAAGGTCACCGATAACACCGACCTGATGATCATAACCGCCGACGGCAAGATCATCCGCATCGAATCGGGCGAAATCCGGCAGGCCGGACGTTCGACGCAAGGCGTCCGCCTCGTTCGGATGGAAGAAGGGGATCGCGTGGCCGCTGCTTGCAAGGTCCCGGACTCCGGTCCTGAAGAAGAGGTCGAGCCCGAGGTCCAGTAGAATAGCCTTATGGCAACTCTGGTTCAACTCGGTTCTCAACCGATCAACCCTGCGGGGCTATCGCAGAAAGAGCAAGTGCTCTTCGATAGCCTCCGCAGCCTCGGCAAGGTCTTCATCGCCTACTCCGGCGGTACCGATTCGGCCTATCTGGCTTGGGCGGCTGTCCAAGTGCTTGGTCAAAACGCCGTTGCCATCACCGCCGATTCCGCTTCCATTCCCGCTTCTCACAAGCGGGATGCGGAAGCTTTCGCCCGCCAGTTCGGCATTCAACACGAATACATCGAAACCTTCGAGTTCGACAACCCGGACTACGTCAAGAACGATCAAAATCGCTGCTTCCATTGCAAGGACGAACTGTTCACTCGTCTGGATGAGATCTGCATCGCGCGCGGCATTTCGAACGTCGTCTACGGCGTCAACGTCGACGACCTCGGCGATTGGCGCCCCGGCCAAGGGGCCGCCAAGGCGCACAACGTCCAGGCTCCTCTCGTCGAAGCCGGCCTCACCAAGGCCGAGATCCGGGAACTCTCCCGTTTGGCCGGCCTGCCCACTTGGGACCGGCCCGCCAGCGCCTGTCTCAGCTCGCGGATCCCTTACGGAACGGCTGTGACGAAGGAAGTCATTAAGACCGTCGAAGATGGCGAAGAGTCCATCAAGCAACTCGGCTTTCGTCAATATCGCGTCCGCTTCCACGGCGATCTGGTCCGCCTCGAATTTGCCACCGACGAACTCGCCAAGGCGATGACACCGGAGATGGGACGCCGGTTCAAGGACATCTTTAAGCCGCTCGGATTCCACTACGTCACTATCGATTGTGAAGGCTACCGCCAAGGATCGATGAATGAAGCGGTAGGATTGTCGAATGCTTCGTCGCACGCTACTTCTTAGCCCCCTCGCCCTCGCTGCTCAACAAGCGAAAGAACTCCGCATCACCGGGCTCGAAACCGAGCTCAAGTTGAACCCGCCCAAGGAACCGAACTACGACGCCATCCATAAACTTGGCGTCGATAGCGGCTCGGTCACGCTGCGGCTCAAAACCAACGCCGGTATCACCGGCTACGCCACCACCACCTTCGGCATGGTGAAGGGCGGCCCCAAGGTCGTCCAGACGATTCTCGAAGAGGAGATTCGCCCGCTGCTGATCGGCGAGGATCCCGCCTTCCCCAAGCGGATCCGCGCCAAACTCTGGCGCGAACTCGAATACCACGGCGTCGGCGGCATCATTCATTTCGCCATCGCCGCCGCCGACATCGCCACTTGGGACATCCTCGGCAAACACGCCGGCATGCCCGTTTGGAAAATGCTCGGGGCTTACCGCGACCGCATGCCCTGCTATTCCATGTGCGGCTGGTATTACGACAACGACGATAACCTCGCCAAGTACAAGCGATCGATCGAAGAAGCCCTCCGCCACGGCTATAAGGCCATCAAGATCAAGACCGGCCGTTACTCCATGGCCGACGACGAGCGCCGCGTAAAACTCGCCCTCGAACTCTGCCCCCGCGTCATGCTCGATGCGAATCAGGTCTTCAATCGCAATGAAGCCCTCCGCCGCGGCCGTCTCTATCAACAGATGGGCGTCTTCTGGTACGAAGAGCCGCTGCCGCCCCACGACATGGAAGGCTACGCCGAACTCGCCCGCGAACTCGACGTCCGCATCGCCACCGGCGAAAATCTCTACACGAAATACGCGTTCGCTGACCTCATCGCCCGCAAAGGCGCCGACATCGTCCAGCCCGATAATCGCCGTGCCGGCGGGGTCACCGAGTGGCTCGAAATCGCCGCGCTCGCCGACGCCGCGGGCCTCGATCTCGCCAGCCACGGCGGCGGCTCGGCCAATATGAACATGCTGCTCACCATGCCCAACGCGATCTACATGGAAACCGGCGGCCCGCAGAAGAATATGGTCAACGGAGAGATCCTGGCCCCCCAAGCCCCCGGGATGAGCACCGAGCCGGCATGACCCGCCGCCAACTCTGCCTCCTCGCCCTTCCCCCGAAGGCCACCTACCTCTGCCTCAACGAAGACAACAGCCACTACTTCTCCTCCCGCGCCGGCCAGTCACTCGACCGCGAGAAGATCGCCAGTTGGGTCGATCAATACGCCGGCACCCAGGTCCGCGAACTCATCCTCTCGGCCAATTCACAACGCACGAGCTTCGCCAGTAAAGTCTGGGACCCGATCTGGAAAGGCTACGACCCCCAGGGCCCCGACGATCAACCCTTGCTCCGCTCGACGCCGGAAGCTGGGCGCGCTGGAGCCCGGAAGTGGATCCACACCGCCTGGGATCTGGCCCAACGCAACCTCGATCCCTACGCCATCTGGATCGACCGCGCCCGCCAGAAGGGCCTGGAACCCTGGATCTCGATGCGAATGAACGACCTTCACAACGTCGACGATCCGGATAGCTATATGCACTCCAGCCTTTGGCGGGAGCACCCGGAATATCGCCGCGTGCCCTGGCGAGCCGTTGATTGGCGCGACCGGGCCTTTGACTTCGCTCATCAAGCTGTCCGTGACTATCACTTTCAACTCATCGAAGAGTACTGCGCCCGCTACGATTTCGCCGGCCTCGAACTCGATTGGATGCGCTTCGGCTTCCACTTCCGTCCCGGGCACGAAGCCGCCGGCGTCGAAATTCTAACCGACTTCATGCGTCGAACCCGAGCCCTGCTCAATACGTGGGAAAAGAAGCGCGGCCACAAAATCGCCCTCGGTGCCCGCGTCCCGTCGCGTCCGGATACCGCCATCAAACTCGGCATGGACGGCGCTAGCTGGGCCCGCGAAGGTTTGGTGCAGATGCTCGTCGTCACCGCCTTCTGGGCCAGTATTGAAACCGATATGCCGATCGAACTCTGGCGGCGTCTGGCCGGGGATCAGGTCGTTCTCGCCGCTGGTTTGGAGCTACTCCTCCGTCCGTATCACGCCTACCGTCCCTTGCAGTTCAACACGCTCGAAATGGTTCGCGGTGCCGCTGCGTCATCGCTCGCGCGTGGGGCGGACCGGGTTTATCTGTTCAACTACATGGATTCCGATACCGCGATGCCCGACCTGGCTAACTACCCCAAGTTACTCCGTGAAACTGGCAGCCTGACTACGCTTGCCGGGAAGCCCCGTCGTCATATCGTAACTTACTCTGACACTTACGCCCCCGGCGAGGCGCAGGGTTCCCAGTTGCCCAAATCCCTCCGCCCTGGCGACTGGGCCAGCTTCCGGGTGCACGTCGGCCCCGCCCTGGCCTCCCCCAAGCCAGTGTTCGGAATTGAAGGCGAATTCGCCCAAGTCCGCTACAACGGGGAGCCCGAACTGCGCCCCGGCGCGAGCGGCTACGTCGTCATTGACGTCCAGGCCCGCGTCG
>JAPKZA010000325.1 GCA_026394015.1 Acidobacteriota bacterium | reverse complement strand
CGGAGAGGGACCATGGCGCAGACGGCGATGAAAAGGGCGGCGCGGTCGCTGATGGGGCCGACGGCGGGGGTGAGGAGCGGGAAGAGCTGTTGCTGGAGGACGTTGGAGAATTGGGAGAGTTGTTGGGGGAGGGTGAGTTGCCTGTGGCTAAAACGGGATAAAGGCGGCTCTTTAGCGTTCTTTTACGGGTCCATTGTGACAGATAGAAATCATTTGTATTCAATAGAATAGCGGGTTTTCCACAGGCGTCTTTGGCTTTGCAAGTGGCTCGGGAGGCTTGGACTGGGTTCGCCCAAGTCTACGTCCAATTTTATCGCCCTTTGTGACACCGGAGGCGACTGGGAGGTTGCCTTAGAAACCGCTCGCTGACGCTCGCGGCTCGGTCACGGCTGACATTGCGCTCGGAGGAGGGCGCGGAGGAGGTTCTCCATTTCTACTTCGTCGTATAGGAAATAGTGGCCTTGGCGGGGTAGCTCCTGGTATCCGCTGCCGGGAATCAGGGTTTGGAGATGGCGGGCTACTCCCACGGGCACTACCTGGTCGGCGAGCCCATGGGTGATCAGGACCGTGCAGGCCGTCAGTTGGTTCAAGTCGAGATGCAGGTCGGAGTACAACGCTTGCACCTCCTGCAGCATGGACCCAGACCCCTGGGCGTAGCTTTCGCGGCGGTTCTGCTGGAAGGCTTCTTCCACCTCCGGCCGGGAAAGCGTTCGCTGGTCGCTGGGGGAGAGGCCGCGTTTCACATCCTCAAAATAACTTTCCCAATGGCTGAAGAGCCGGTCGCGGTGCTTGGCTTCAATCCGCAAAAACGTTGCCGGGCGGAAACTGGCGAGCTTCGCCGAAAGGAGGATATGCCAGGTCTCCTGGGAAAATCGCCGCCAGTTGGAGATGAGATGAGGGAGCCCTAAGCTGCCGACCAATGAGACCGCTTGTAGACCGCGCAATTGGCCGCATGACAGCGCATACGTCGCTCCGGCGGAGAATCCGAGAATGGAGAATGGCGCTCCTTCTCCGAGCAATTGGCCCGTCAGCTCGCGCACGTCGCTCGCCCAGTCCGTCACGGTGCGGTGGCGGGACGGGGTCGACAAACCCATGCCGGGGCGGTCCGGGGTAATGAGGCGGATCCTTAGCCGTTCCAGTAGCGCGTCATTGGCGGCCATGCACTCGATGCGGGAGCCTTGGAAACCGTGGAAATAGAGGACTGGCGTTCCGGCGCGCGGGCCGCGATCCATGAACGCCAGCGTTCGGCCATCGCGCAAGGTGATCTTGCCGAAGCCCGGGGCGCTTTCGCCAGGGGTGGGACGGAAGCCGGGTATGTCGGCCATCAAGCCGGCAACCGTCTCGCGCAGCCGTTCGGTATCGTGCATCGGGTGGCCGGTCGGCCACAGAGACGCTCCGAGACGGACACGCATGCGGAACGGTGGATTGGTTTCCGCCGATGCCTCGTCGGCGTCCATGGCGGCTAGAATGACGGTTTCTGGCGACCAGTCCAGGCGCAGGCCGCCAATGGCAGCGGGCACGACGGGGGTGCCGGCCTTCATCGCTGCGACCATGGCGCCGGTGCTCCAGTTTTGAAGCTGACGGAGGGGGTCGGCGATCGCTCGACCGGCGGGGAAGATCAACACGGCGTGGCGTTCGCCTTCGCGCAGGTAGGCCGCGATCGTGTCGGAGACGCCTTGCCGCTTGCCCAGGAGCGGATCGGCGACGAGAAGGGCGATGCCGTAGTGGTGGAGGACCCAGCGTTCGGCACGCACCATCCAATTGCGGCTGTCGGCGGTGATGACGATGCGGGGTACGCAGCCGACGCGGGTGGCGAGCAGATGGCCGAGGATGAAGCCGTCGACGCCGGACTTGTAGGCGTGGTTGGCGGCGAGGACGAACGAACCATTCGGCAGATGCTCCACGCCTTCGACCTCAATCCACCGGAGGATGTACTTGGTGAAGAGGACCTGCATCAACCGGATGGGCCAGCCTTGGGCGCGAATGACATCGGGCGCGCCGGCTAGTTCGCGCCGCAAAAAGAGATGCAGCGGGATCGCGATTGCCGCGAAGCCGAGCGCCGCAAAACCGGCGGTGCGGGCGAGTTTGCCCCAGAAACTCTTCGGTGTTTTGGCTCTCATTTCCCCTCGCGTTTCACACTACCACAGACACTTTGCTGAGGACGGTCGGCAAGGTCCCGGCTGTGCCGAGAATCCGCCGGAGGGCGAAGCCGATCCGCGTTGGCCGGTGAGAGCTTGTGCTGGAGGAAGTTACTCGCAGTATTGCTGGAGATGCTGGCGCGATGGGCACCGGAGAGGTCGAGTTCGGCATAGCCGATGTAGTCGCACCATCAGGAGAAGATTGATTCGGCGGGCCGGGGCACTGTCGTACGAGGTGGTCAGAGGTGTGATGGAGTACAGTAGAGCATTGGAGAGGCGGCAGGAGCAGGTAAGGTTATCGCGACGGGTACTGGTGGCAGCGGGGGTTCTGCTGGTGCTGACGATGATCTGGATGGCGCGGGAAGCGGGGCGGCCGCGGGTGAATTTGCCTGCGATTCTCCTGCAAGTGCAGCAGATGAACCAGTTGACGACGGTGCGGTACACGGTTCAAAAAGTGATTGGGATTACCGAGCAGAAGCAGCCCGTGGGAAGCGAGGCGATTCTGCTGATTGTGCAGGCGCGGGTGGAGGCCGGGATCGACCTGGCGAGTCTGCGACAGGATGACGTGACCGTGCGGCCGGACGGGACGGTGGTGGTGCGGTTGCCCGCGGCGAAGGTGCTGAATGTGACGGTGGACGAGGCGGAGACGAAGGTGTGGGACCGGACGAAGACGTGGTGGACGCCGTGGGTGCCATATGGGTTGGACCTGGAGCAGCGGGCCCGGCGGGCGGGCGTGGAGGCGATCGAGAAGGCGGCGCTGGAGATGGGGATTTTGGGGCAGGCGGAGCGGAATGCGGAGACATCGATTCGCGGGCTTTTGGGGTTGGCAGGGGTGAAGGATGTCTTAGTGGTGCCAGGGGGAAGGAGTTGAGGAGACGCTAGCTGGCGCTGGCGTGCGAACCCTTTCGGAATTCGTAGCGACCAGGAGCCAGGATGCCGGCGGGATCAACGGCCGATTTGATCTTGGCCAGGAGATCGAGGTAGCCTTCGGAACTGCCCATCTCTTCCATCGACTGAATGCCGAGGCGGTAGGAGTTGTAGCCGAGGGCAGTCACGCTTTCGGCCAGGGTTCGGTAGCAGGCGAGGGCGCGTTCATCCTCGCCGTCGATGTCGCGGTCGTAGGAGATGGAGATGACACAGGCGATGGCGCGGCCGGTAATCATCGTAAGGGAGATCATGGGTTCAAAGCCGGCCGCGAGGAGGGTGTCGACCGTGAGGTGACGGATGCGGTCTATATCGGAACTTGTGGCGGGGACGATGGGAGCGTACCAGAGGAGGCCGCAGCGGGCCTGGTCGGGGTCGATGTCGGCGGGGACGGGACCTGTTTTGCGCCAGAAAACGCTGGGGAGGACGCGATCGGTGGGGATGCCTTTCAAGAGCCCGTAGAGGGGCTGGAGAAGGGCGACGGTTTTTGAGAGGTCCCAGCCGGAGAGCAACTTGATGGGCTTGGCGAACTTGAGGGAGAGGGCGAGCATGCGGTCGTCGAGAAAGCGAAGCCGGGTGACCTTTCCGGCCAGGGCGCGGCGGATTTCGCGGCGGGCGGCGGCGACTTGGGCTTTGGTTCCATAGAGGCCACCGGAACCGTTCCAGGCTCCGAACTGGAGACGGGCGCGGATGGCATCCATTTGGGCCGGCAGGAGAGGGGTTTTGCCCTGGGTGAGGTCCCACGGGTACTGTTGGAGGCTGGAGAGGACCTTATAGTCGTTGCCGATATGGACGGCACTTTGAATGGTTCCGGCGAGGCGAAGGCGGCTGAGGACTTCGATGAGGGGCCCGAGTTGGGCTTGGTGGTCGCAGCGGAAGAGGAAGGCTTCGAAGTGGGCGGGAGCGGGCATGAGCCAGATGGTCATGCTGGTGACGACGCCGAAGTTGGACTGGGAGAAGAGGCCATCGAGAAAGGGGCCGACGCCCCAACGGTAGAGAGGCCCGGTGACGGACTGGGGAAACCGACGATAGCCGGTTTCGATGACGTCACCGGTTGGCAGAACGACTTCGAGCCCGCAGGATTGGGCGAAATGGTCGCCGTGAGGGGTATGGCCGAAGCCGCGTTCCATGGTGTTGCCGATGAGACTGGTATCGGGGGAGGAGCCGGTCGCGTCCATCCAGAGGTTCGATTTTTGAGTGGTGAGGAAATCGTATAACTGCCGCTGGGTGACTCCGGGTTCCACGGTGACATAGGCGAGCTTTTCGTTGCACTCGAGGATGCGGTTCATCCGGGAGAGATCGAGAATGGCGCAGTTGGTTTGGGTTGGGACGCCGGAGCCATAGCCCCAGTTTTTGCCGGAGCTGCGGGGATAGACGGGGACCTGGAAGCGCGTGGCGATGCGGAGACAGGTTTGCACTTGTTCGCGGGAGGCCGGGCGAAGGATGGCAGTGACCTTCTGATGGGTGAAGAAGGTGGCGGTTTCGACGGCAGCGAGTTGAGCGGGGTCGGCGATTACCGAGTGGGACCCGAGGACGATTTGCCATTGGGCCAAGGCAGCGTGCCACTTTGCTTCGAGCATATGCTGAGAGAAAGAATGTTAACTGGATGTGCGGGCGGTCAATGGATCTCTCAATTCCGATGTCGGTTAGCGAACGGGCACCACCGACATCAAAACTGAGGGGGATATTACCTGACCGAAGCGGATTTTTTGCGAATGCCGCCGAGGATGAGCGCCGCCAGACCGATGCCGAGGGTGCCCAGGGTTCCTGGTTCAGGGACCTGGGTGTTTGACGCCCCATTAAAGTTCGCCGAATAGGACGCAATCACGGTGCCGCCGGGAGTAGCCACCGTAGACAGGATTCCGGCGATGTTCTGGCCGGCGGACTGTGTACTAAACGCACCGTTGTACGTGCTGGTGCCCGTACTTGCAAGGCCGGAGTATGCCAAGGCTTCGATGTTGAAGGTAACGGCTGCGTTGGTAGCCGTACCTCCGGATCCGGCACTCGAATTCTGCAAGGTGAAGGGAGAAAGCAAGCCATTGATTGTTGGAGTACACACATAGCCTGGGTTGTTCCCTAGAGAAATGTCGCAGATTGGACCGGTGCCGGGAAGAACCTTGGTGAGGTCAAAAGTGATGCCATTGGCAAACATGATGAACTGGGCTACCGCGATATTGCCGCTGATGGGTGGGCCGGCCAAGTCCTTGAATTAGAATCAATAACGAGGCGCGGGGCGGGGGGCGTTGGAATCGGTAAGTTTTGGTTTTTAGCTTCCGTAATCGGTATTTTCTACATGCTCCAAAAGAAAGGGCCTCCCGGTGGGGAGGCCCTTTTTCGACGAACGGGGTTGGGTTAGAAGTAGAGCTTCAGGGCTAGCTGGAGCTGGCGGGGGCTGTTGAGCAAGTCGGCCGACGAGGTTAGGCGGCCGAAGTTCTGATCCTGCAGGGTGAGTGAGCCGTTACCGAAGCGGACGCGGTTGAAGGCGTTGAAGGCTTCGGCGCGGAAATCGAGATGGATGGACTCGTTGACGCGGAATTCCTTGGCAATCGAGATGTTTTCGTTGTAGTTGGGCATTTGACGGTACTTGGGGTTGTAACGCGTCATGTTGCCGAAGCTGTTGGCGATTTGGGTGGGGAAGAAGCTGGCGGGCTGAATGGAACGATCCCGGTTAGGATCGAACTTGTCGCCGCCGATGGCTCCCTGCCAACCGTCGTAGCTGGAGATTTGGGGACGGTTGCCACCGCTGAAGAGCGGGAGGCCGATGGTGGTTCCCAGGGGCAGGGGCTGGCCACTGGCGTAGAAGTGGGTGCTGGAGAGGCGCCAGCCGCCGAGGACGATGTTCGAAACGCCACCTTTATTCATGAAGGAACGGCCTTTGCCGAAGGGGAGATCCCAAACGACGCCGGCTTTGAAGTTGTTGGTGATATCGAACTGTCCGATGGATTTTTCGAGTTTGCGGTTGAAGTGATCCATGGCGGCTCCGCCGACCCAGTAGCTGTCGGCGTCGGTGAGGAGTTTGGAGAGCACGTAGGAGGTTTGGAATTGCACACCGCTGGAGTAGCGTTTTTCGAAGCGAAGCATCCACGAATGGTACGTGGAATGGCCGCTGTGATCGCCGCCGCCGCTGGCGGTATCGATGGCGTTGTACTGGGGGAAAGGCTTGAGGGCCTGACCGACGGTAGCGCGGGTGCCCCAGAGGGCGCCGAAGGTGGGGAAGGGCGCTTTGATGCCGGCGGCGATGGCGGCCGGGGAGTCGAAGCGTTGGCGGAGGAGATCCGCGCCGTATTGCCGCAGGTAGGTGGGGTTGACCTGGTTATAGGCCAGGAGCCCGGCTTGGAGGCGCGAGCCCAGGGAGCCGTTGTAGGCTGTTTCGACGATGGTGTTGGCGGAAAGCTGGCGTTGGATAGAGAAGTTAAAGCTCTGGAACGCGGGCGGGCGGGTGGCTTCTTTACCCTGCCACCAAGGCATGGAGTCGGTGAGGGCGAAGCCGGGGTCGACGAAGGGCGGCTTGTCCCAGTTGGGGAAGCCGTTCTTGACGAGGAAGGTGGGGAAGATGCCGTCACTCGTGTTCGGGAACGAGGGCGAGGCGGTGAAGCCACGTTGGTGCGTGGAGCCGGTGACGGTGGTGATTTGGCCGTAGCTGAGGGCGTAGGCGGTGCGGATGACGGTTTTGGGGTTGAGGGTGTAGGCTAGGCCGATGCGGGGGCCGAAGGCTTTGTAGTAGCTATCGGCGAGGGTCCGGGTGCCTTGGCGGCCTTCGCCGGTTCCGGCGAAGAGGAGGGCTCCGGGGATGTTACCGGCCTTGGGGTTGGGGAGGGTGGGGCTGAAGTCGCTCCAGCGGTCGCCTTCGCCGTAGGGCGGCAGGCTGGTTTCCCAGCGGAGGCCGACGTTGATCATGAGGTTGGGACGGACGCGGAAATCGTCTTGCACGAAGCCGGCGAAGAAGGGCCAGTTTTGGCCGATGTAGCGGATGGTATCGAGGGAGCCGCTATTGGCGTAGCCGAGGAGCATGGAGGCGAAGGGGCTGCCACCGCCGGTTGTGAAATTGGTATCGCCCGGGCGTCCGGTTTGGAGGCTCGAGAAGTTGATACAACCGGAGACGCATTGGCGGCCGAAGCCATTGTAGGATCCGCCCTGATAGGAGCCACCGAATTTGAGGGTGTGTTTGCCTTTGATCATGGTGAGATCGTCGGCGTAGGACTTGATGAGATTTTCGCTGCCGTTGTTGGCGGCACCGCCCCACTGGCTGTAGCCGTTGGAGAAGCTGAAATTCACGAGGTTCTGATCGCAGTCCGGGACGTTGCCGATGCAGACTTTGTCCTTCCAGGCTACGCCGCTTTTGACGGTGGCTTGGGGCGGATCGTGATTCTCTTTCCAGTTATTGCCGCCACCGTAGAAGTGATTAAAGATGGTGGGGGTGATGGACCAATCCCAGCTGGCGCGAAAGACGTCGGAGTTGCGTTGGGAGTCGTTGTAGTTGACGTAGAGGCCGGGGAGGCCGGTGGGTCCGAGGGCGCCGGGGACGATGCTGGAACGGTTACGACCGTAATAGAAGGAGATGCGATTGCGGTCAGAGAAGTTGTGGTCGCCCTTGACGCTGAACTTGGTGTTGGGGCGGACTTCGCTACCGGAGGTGATGAGAAAGTTGTTGTTGATGTAGCCAACGGTGCCGGGGGCGGCGCCATTGTTGGGTTTCAAGGAGCCAGCGCCGCCGAAGGCGTCGAGGGCCTTGACGATTTGGGGATCGTAGAGGGAGCGGGGGACCTGGTTATTGGCGAACTGCTGGCGGGTGACTTGGCCAGAGGCGTTGGTGGTTTGGGAGGTGGGGTCGTAGATGGGGATCACGACGCCGGCGGCGTTGACCCACTTCGAGAAATCCCCGTTGTACATTTCGGGGGTGGGGACGGTGGCGGTGGCTCCGCCGGCACCGGCGCGGTTGCGGAAGGCTTCGTAGGCGACGAAGAAGAAAGTTTTGTTCTTGCCGTTGTACAGTTTCGGGATGACGACGGGCCCGCCGACGGTGCCGCCGAAATCGTGTTGCTTGTAGATGGGGATAGCGATGCCGCGAGCATTATTGAAGAAGTTGTTGGCATCGAGTTTTTGGTTGCGGAGGAACTCATAGGCGGTGCCGTGGAAGGCGTTGGTGCCGGACTTGGAGACGAAGGCCATGCTACCGCCGCCGGCGGTGCCACTTTCGGCTTTGAAGCCGTTGGTGTCGACGGTGAACTCGGTGATGGCGTCGATGGATGGGGCGTTGACGGCGACCCAGCTCATGGAAAGAGCCCGCGTCGTGTTGGCGGAGACGCCATCGAGGGTGGTGCCGTAGCTGGCGGCCTGGCCGCCGCCGAGGATGAAGCCGTTATCGCCGCCGAGGTTTTTGGCTTCGGGGGTGAGGGCGGCGAGATCGAAGGGGCTGCGGAGGGTGCCGCCGACGACGAGGGGGAGTTCGTCGACCATTTTGTTGGTAATGGTGACAGAGCTTTTGGCGTTTTCGGTGGAGAGGGTGAGGGCGCTGGCCTGGACCTCTACGGCTTGGGTGGAGGTTCCGACTTCGAGGGTGAGGTCGGTACGGATGCTGGTGGCGGCGTTGACGACGATGCCGGATACCGTGGCGGGCCGAAAGCCGGGGCGTTCGACGCGGATGGTATAGGTACCGACGTTGAGGCTGGGGGCGGTGAAGTCGCCGGAGGAGGCGGTGGTTAGGTTGAGGGTGGTTCCGTTGGCGGAATTGACGACGGGGACTTTGGCGCCGGGGATGATGGCGCCGGAGGCGTCACGGACGGTGCCGGAAATGGTGCCGCGCTCGGACTGAGCGAGGAGGAAAGCAGGTAGAAGAAGCAGGCATGAGAGGGCCCGGCGGCTTCGTGCTTGGAGAGGGTTAAGCATTGAAGACTCCCGTGGAGATTAAACTAAGCGGTTTGGTAACCGTGGGGGACGATATCACCTTAGGGGGTTGGGAGGCAAGGGGGGGATGTCGTCGCCATGATATTTCATCCCGAATAGTGAACATTTTTATCCTTTCGCGGATTGGGCAGAGAATCCCGATATGAATCGAGTTTCAGGTGCGTTAAGATAGCTTACAAATATTGCCTTGGAGGCATTCATGCAGAAGCGTTACCTAGGGGCAGCCGCTGTCCTGGCTTTTGTCGCGACTGGTTTCTCCCAAACCACATCCACGACTATTTTGGGAACCATTACGGATCCGACTGGTGCATCTGTCGCAGGCGCCAAGATAACCGCAACCAACATCCGCACGCAGGTCAAGCGTGATGACGTGTCGTCTTCTACCGGTGACTACAGCTTCCCGCTGTTGGACATTGGAGAGTATTCAGTGACCGTGCAGGCCGCTGGGTTTAAGACAGTCAACCGGGCTGGGCTGGTGCTGCAAATTAACGAAAAGCTCCGCGCGGACATCACGCTGCAAGTGGGGCAGGTGTCCGAGCGCGTGGAAGTGACCGGGTCGGCGACGGCGTTGAAGACGGACGAAGCGTCGATTGGCGACGTAATTGAACAGCGGCGCATTGTGGAACTGCCGGTGAACGGTCGCAACGTGGGGAACCTGGCCGTATTGCAGGCGGGTGTGATGTTCGGTAGCCGCGGCGGTTTGGACGGACAGAGCGGCGGCGGTGGCGGCATCCCGATTCCGGGGCAGACTATCGCGATCGTGGCCAACGGCCAGCGCGAAACGAGCCAGCATGCGACGCTTGACGGCGTGGTGGCCACGGAAGCCCGCGTCAACACGGTTCCCTTTTCTCCTTCTCCGGAAGCGATTGAAGAGGTGAAGGTGTTTACGGGTACCTATTCGGCCGAGTACGGTTTCAACTCCGGCGCGCAGTTGATCATGGTGATGCGTTCGGGCACCAACGATCTGCACGGGTCGTTGTTTGAATTCCTCCGCAATGACAAATTGGACGCGGAAGGCTACTTCCAGAACTACTTCAACACTTCGGCGGTCCGCCTTCCGAAGCAGGGCGTGCGACAGAATCAGTTCGGGTTCGTGGTGAACGGGCCGGTTTTGATTCCGAAGCTGTACAACGGTAAGGACAAGACGTTCTTCATGTTCAACTATGAAGGCCGCCGCCGAAGCCTGCCGGGTGCCGCCTCTTCCACACTCGTTCCGACCGACGAGTTCCGCGCCGGCGACTTCAGCCAGTTGCTCCGCATTCCGGCGCCGGTACAGATCGTCGACCCGTTGACCGGCACGCCGTTTGCCGGAAATATCCTGCCGGCCTCTCGGATCTCCAACACGTCCAAATCGCTCCTCCCGTTCTGGGAGAAGCAGCAGGTGGCGGTTGCCAATCCGCAAGTTGGTTTCAACTACACCGGCTCGGGTCCGAACCGGATTACCGACAACCAGTACTTTATGAAGTTCGATCACAACTTCTCTACGAAGGATAAGATCATGGGCCGTTATGCCTTCAATAAAGTGGATTACTTCACCTACCCCGGCACTTCGCCCCAGTTCTCCTACCTAGTGCTTGGCCGCAACGACAATATCGCCTCGCAGTGGATTCACGTCTTCTCTCCGGCTGCGGTTCTTGAAACCCGTTATGGCTTCACCCGTTCGAAAGACGACAGCTTCAACCCGCGCGCCAACACGGATTTCAACCTCGCGGCCCTCGGCATGGACGGCTTTCGTGTTGTGAACGACGGCAACCGCACACTGACCAAGCGCGAAGTCGGTCTACCTGCCATCAATCTAGCCAACGGGCTGCAGAGCCTTGGGGAAGCCGACGGCGGCAATGGTTTTGACGACAACAAGCTGCACCAGTTGAGCGGTGCGTTGAGCCTGAGCAAGGGCGCGCACAATCTCAAAGTGGGCGCGGAGTATCGCCGCATATCGCTGTTCCGCGGCGCGGCCAACGTTCCGCGTGGCGCTTTCAATTTCACCGGCAACCTGACCGGGCACAGCTTTGCGCAATTCATGCTGGGCCTGCCGAGCTCCACCGACACCCCGGAAGGCCTCCCGCTTACCGACGTCCGCCAAAACCGCATGGGCTTCTACGTCACCGATGACTACAAGGTCGGCAAGAAGTTGACATTGAACATCGGCGTCCGCTACGAATACAACACCATGGCGACCGACGTCCAGGGTCTGTGGCGCAGCGCGGAGTTTGCCGGCAACACCTTGAAGTTTGTGCCGGATAAGATCCGCACCACGTATGATTTTTACAAGCCCCAGAAGAACATGTTCATGCCGCGCGTCGGCCTCGCCTACCGCGCCAGCGAAAACTGGGTGATTCGCGCCGGGTATGGCATGTACT
This sequence comes from Acidobacteriota bacterium, assembly GCA_026394015.1. Taxonomy (GTDB): domain Bacteria; phylum Acidobacteriota; class Terriglobia; order Bryobacterales; family Bryobacteraceae. The sequence goes on along the minus strand of JAPKZA010000325.1, from coordinate 9,199 downwards.
ATAACGTTCATCAGTTGAACAACTACACGATTCTGAACCTGAATCCGCCGCTTTCCGGCAGCGCTAACTTCTCTAACGACGCTGCGAACAACCGGCTCGTGAACACGACGAACCCTTATACGTTCGCCAATCCGTTCGGCACGATCAGCCCTACGCTCGGAACCTCGGCCAACGTCCTGAACACGGATAATTTCCAGCCGCAGGTAAATCAGTGGAGCTTTGACGTGCAGCGTCGGCTGCCGTTCGATATGTCTCTGAACGTTGGCTACGTCGGTTCGAAGACCTCCCATCTGGACAACACGATGGAAAGGAATTCGCCAGATCCGGCGTTCAACACGCCGACCAGTTCGTTGCAGAGCCGCCGTCCTTACCCGTTCGTCAACGACAACGGCGTGATTCGGCCGCTGACCCGCCTCCGCTTCCTGGATTCGGGCGGCAATTCGACGTATCAAGGGTTGCAGATGACGCTACAGAAGAGGTTCAAGAGCGGGCTTTCGTTCTCGATTGCGCATACTTTCTCGAAGTCGATAATGGAAGGCTACGGCCGCAACGAAGGGGACGGTTACAACCCGAACGCTTCGCAGAATCCCCGGAACCGCCGGGCCGACCGTGGCCGCGTCGGCTTTGACGTGACGCACAATGTGGTTTCCAACTTCGTCTACGAACTGCCGTTCTTTAAGTCGACCACCAACGCGTTGGTTAAGAACGTACTGGGCGGCTGGCAGACCAACGGCGTTGTCACGATGCGCACAGGGTTCCCGATGACGGTGACTCAGGGCGCGATCACTAACACTGCGAATGTGACGATTCGCCCGGACCGGATTGGCCTCGGCAGCCTCTCCAACCCGACGGTGAATCAGTGGTTCAACCCGAACGACTTCCGTTTGGTGAGCTGCCAGAACACTGCTCTGCCGGAACTTTGCCGATACGGCAATTCGGGCATGGGCATTCTGGAAGGTCCTGGGGCGAAGATCGTGGATTTCTCGCTATTTAAGAATTTCCAGATCTTTGAACGCGTGAAACTGCAGTTCCGGAGCGAAATGTACAACCTGTTCAACACGCCGCAGTTTGCGCGTCCGAACGGGGGTTTGAACACCGGCGGCAGCTTCCTGCCTGCGCGTGCTTCCGATGGCAGCATCAGTTTCCCCAGCCAGGCCAACCAGGTCCGGGGCGTGGGGGCGATTACGAGTCTGGTTTCGCCGATGCGGCAGATCCAGTTCGGATTGAAGCTGCTCTGGTAGCTTGCTGGAAACAACCTAAGCAAGAAGGCCGCCCGAAAGGGCGGCCTTCTTGCGTTGGGGGATGGAATTGTGGCTAGGAGCGGGGGCGGACGAGAAGGGAGACGAGGTAGTCCTGGGCGATTTTTTCGGATCTGATGGAGTGCCAGAGGGAGAAGGCGGTGGCGGCGGTGGTGACTTCTTCGAGGGCTTGGGTGTGGGTCCAGGTTGTGGCGTTGTCGTAGTCGGCGGTATGGCGACTGCCCTGCAAGTCAGTGAACGACTCCGCAATCGTCTTGAGGCTGTCGACGACTGCCGGGGTGCCGCCCGAGTGGGGGAAGTGTTTGGAATCCCGCACTCTTTCTGACGCCCTGGCCATGAATTTATGCTCGAACATTCGTGCGAGCCCGTCTCTCGAACTATCGAGACTCCAATGGGCGACGGTTTCACTGATCAGCAAGTGGAATAGGGCGTAATACGCCGCCGAGATCGCTCGCCTGAGGTCTGCTTGGTTGGGGCTGCCCGGGTTCTTTTCTACCAGATCGAATGCTTGTCGGAGCAGGTCGTCGTGGTACGCCATTTGGTCAGACCCACTCCAAGTCTAGATGGTCGCGTTGCGCTTGCTCGGACTGATTGCGAAAGCTGTAGTACGGCCTTAAGCTCCACTTCTCTATCGGAGATAACTCGTCACTAAGAATCCGGCGGACCCGAGAGGAGACGCCTCCGAGGACTTCCTTATGGCTGGCGGCATCCGTAATGACAATCCGGAAGTTAATGCAAGGGTCGTCCTTCCAGTCGACCCCAATGTTGTACCGGACGCGGACGACTTCGGGGCCCAGCTTTTTGATGGCCGCTTCGATTTCGCTGTCGATCATTTCGCGCGTTACGTAGCCGGGATGGAAGATTGCCATATCGCTATTCTATCGCGGCTAAACCCAGTCGAGGTCGAGGTGATCGCGCTGCGCCTGCTCGGACTGATTGCGGAAGTGGAAGTGCGGGGACAGGCCCCACTTTTCGATGGGCGTCAGTTCGTCGTCAAGAATCCGGACGATGCGAGCGGAGACATCTCCGAGAACTTCCTTGCGGCTAGCGGCGTCCGTGATGACAACTCGAAACTTAATGCAGGGGTCGTCTTTCCAGTCGACACCGATGTTGTACCGGACGCGCAGGACCTCCGGGCCGAGTTTTTTAATCGCGGCTTCGACTTCATTTGCAATCATTTCCCCAGTCACGTAGCCGGGATGGAATACTGCCATATCAATATTCTAACGCCGTTAAACCCAGTTGAGGTCGAGCTGGTTGCGCTGGGCTTGTTCGGACTGGTTGCGAAAGCTAAAGTACGGGAAAGGGCCCCACTCTTCGATGGGTTCCAAGTCGTAGATGAGCACCTGCCGAATCCGGCTGGTGACTTCGCCGAGAACTTCCTGGCGGCTGGCGGCGCCGGTGATGACGATGTGGAAATTGATGCAGGGTGATTCGCCCGATTCGAATTCGAAATTGTACCGGAGGCGGACGACCTCTGGACCGAGTTTCTTGATGGCAGCCTCGACTTCGCTCTCGATCATTTCGCTCGTTACGTAGCCGAGATGGAAGATTGCCATATCGGTATTCATTCTCACGCGGCTAAACCAAGTTGAGGTCGAGGTGGCCGCGCTGCTCTTGACCGGATTCTTTGCGAAAGCTGCAGTAACGCCTCACGCTCCCGTTCTCGATCAGAAACAGTTCATCATTGAGAATCTGGCGGACCCGGGGCGATACGGCTCCAAGAACTTCCTAGTATCGGACTTGGACAACATCAGGACCCGGTGTTTTGGTGGTGGCATGGCATACAACCAAGGCGCAGCAGAAGAGCAGCGAAATTATGGTAAACCTAGGTTTTACCTTGTTCCAACTTACTCGTCAGGCGGCGGAGGAAATATGTTGAAGCGTACTTGGCTGAGCGCGGCTACCCTGGTCTTGACTCTACAAGCGGGGTTAGCGGCGGAGAGTAGCCATCAAGGGATCCAGCTTCGCGTCCATTTTCTGTCGACTCCACAGGGCATTGTGGGTAGAGCTGGGGCAGTGAACTTTCGTTCGACAAACGTGGCTTTTCTTTACACCGAGGCGGAGAGGGCCCTTTTCGCATGGAGTTCGCCCGAGCAACCGAGACGAAGCCCCAAGCCGAAGGCTTGATGGGGTTTCCGGTGACCGAGTTTCGGCCCGGTGGCGAGACGATTCGCCTGAGTGCTTTCGGTCGGGTCCGGTACGGAGGACTCTACCCGGGCATTGATGCGGTATTTCACGGTCGCAAGGGAAGAATGGAATACGATTTCGAGGTAGCGGCGGGAGCCCGACCGGAGCGGATTGCCTTACGGCTGCCGGTGGATGCCGAGGCCGAGATCGAGGATGACGGGGCGTTGCGGGTGACGTGGGCCGGGAGTGTGTATCGGCAGAAGGCTCCCGAGGCTTGGCAGGTGGAACCTGATGGCAAGCGCAAGTCGGTTGCGGTGCGCTTCCGGCTGAGCGGGGAGGAGGTTGGCTTTCTGGTAGGAGCCTATGATTCGAAGCGGCCCCTGTTGATTGATCCGACCCTTGATTTTTCGACGCATTTGGCGAAAGGCAATGCGATCCGGTTGGCTTTGGACGGTGCTGAGAACATTTATGTGGCAATGATCAGCTACGGTCCGTTGGTGCCCCAGACGACGATTGGACTGCCCCAAGTTTCTGGCAACCAACTATGGATTGCCAAGTTCGACCCAACGGGGACCAATCTGCTTTACCTGACCGCGCTGAGCGCGGGGCTGGGGTTTGAAGGTGTGGCGCGGATCTTAGTGAACGCCGCGCAGGAAGCCGTCGTGGTGGGGGTGACGCAATCCTTCAACATGCCGCTCGTGAACCCGGTTCCGGGTTCGATCAGGACAACAAGCAGCACGGGCGGCTTTGCGTTACGTCTTTCGAGTGACGGTCAGCGGCTGCTGCATTCGACACACTTAGCGGGCAACTATGTCGACTCGAGAATCTACGATGCGGCGCTTGATGCGGCGGGGAACCTGTATATCGCTGCCGGCGGTCGAGCGGACTTTGGAGCGACGGTAAGCCTCGGGCAATTTGGGACCTTCGGCGACGTTGCGCTCTGCCTAAAGCTGGGTCCGAACGGGGGTGCCTATTTGATGGCGGCGGCGGTTCGTTCAGGGCCGGCCTTCACGACTACCCACCAGATGCGGAGCGTGACGGTGGACAGCACCGGGAGAGTGCTGTGGCTGCTGGAGACGAATGGATCGGGCGTGGCGCCGGTGGGTGGGGGAGCCCAGAAGACGTCGAGCGGTTTGCAGGGCATCATTATCGAGTGGAACGCGGCAGGGACGGAGCCGGTGCTGGTCACGTCTCCGTTTCCGGCGACGGATTGGTTTCCGCGGCGCATCAGGGTTGGGCCGGACCAGTCCATTCTGTTGGCTGGGGTGACGGTGAATCAGTCGACGTTGCCGGCGGGTGAGGCGATGTTGGGCGATCCTTCGGGGCGAGGGGCATTCTTTGTTCGGTTGTCCCGGGATACGAAACGTCTCCTGCTGCGGAATATTCTTGATTTTGGGATCCGCGAGATGGGGGTGGATCGGAGTGGAAACCTGATCCTGGCGGGAGAGGCAAATAACGCGGCGATCTTCGATCCATATCAAACGAACAACGCGGGTGCGTCGGACCTATTCATTCGCAAGTATGGTCCGGATTGGCAGCGGGTGATCTACGGAACATATTTCGGGGGGATACAGGAAGAAGAGTTGTTAGGGATGGAGATAGATTCGCAGGGACGAGTTTTGCTGGCTGGAACAACGCGGTCACCCGACTATCCCACCGTTGCCTCGCGGATCCCTGGACCGGTGGTTGCTCTGGCCGAGCAGACCGTTTTCTTGACGCGGCTGCGCGACCAAACGCCCGGGATCCTTCACACCTTTACGTCGACTCCAACGGGAGTAAGCATTACAGTTGACCGGACTTGGTATACGACGCCGGCCGTGTTTGCTTGGCAACCTGGGAGCCAACATGAGGTGTTGATCGATACCCTTGCCGCAGTGCCTGGAGCCGGGCCCACGGACTACTACTTCCAGAATGGGGCGTGGGAGGATGGATCACCGCTGGTGAGAACGATTGTGGCGGGAAGCGCGCCGCGGGAGTTCCGGTTTAGTTACACGCGGAAAGACTGCTTCTACTCGGTATCGCCAACCTACTTCCGAGTCGGTACGTTTCGGACAGCGGTAATTACGAACGTGACCACGGCTGGGCCCTGCGGCTGGGACCCGATTTCGGAGGTACCTTGGATGGGCTACGAGTCGTATCGGAATCCGGGGAGCGCGACGCTCGTGATGAGAGTGGACTCTTCGCCCGACGGGGCATCGCGCCGTGGAGTTTTTCGAGTTCGCGGTATACCGGTTACGGTGGATCAAGGCGGAGTGCCTCCAACGGCTGACCGGTTGTCGATTACATCAAACGGGCCCGATCCTCGACAGTATCTGCTGACGGCCAGCTTTTCTGACGGGGATGGCGAACAGGATCTGACTATCCTCAATATCCTCATCAACAGCGCCTTGGATGGCCGGCAGGCTTGTTACATGGCTTTCGATTCCGGAGCGAACATCATGTACCTAGTCCCGGACAACGGCGAGGGCTTGCTTGCGACCGGGCTGGGCTCGAACACACCGATTTCGAACTCGCAGTGCAGCGTACAAAATGTCGGGGTGGAGCGTCTTGGCACTGAGGTTCGCGTGACGGCGCTTGTGCGATTTGACGCGCGGTTTCAAGCGGACAAGCTTGTGTATTTGGCAGCGCGGGATCGGTCTGGGGGGAACTCCGGGTGGACGACTCGCGGCCGTATCCGGCTGTCGGAACCGACTCCCGAGAACCAGAGGCCGCAGGTTTTGGACTTTTTCATCCCTAATGCGCAACGCTTCCAAATGTTCTACCGCGATGGGGTAGCGGCGACGAACGTCACGGCGGCACAACTCCTCGTCAATACTGCTTTGGACGGCCGGCGGGCCTGCTACATCGGTTACGACCGGGCGGCCAACGTGGCGTATTTGTTCAACGACTTGGGGACCGAGCTGTTGCCCGGGGTGGTGTTGGGTCAGACCGGCAGCGTGAGCAACGGGCAATGCACTTTGGATGGGGGTGCGAGTACTCGAACTATCAGTGGCCGCGATTTGACGATCGACCTGGCTTTAACTCTCAAGGCGGAGTTCCGTGGCCTGATGTTAGTGTACGGCGGCATTCAGACGACATCACCCGGGCTTTCGAATAGCGGCTGGCGGGCGTTGGCCGTTCTCAACAGGACACAGTAGAACTACTCGGGCGCGGCGAAGACGAGTCCGCTGGGGAGCTCCTCTCCGAAGAGGCGGGCGAGGGACTCGGCGGAGTCCGTGGACTGGCCGTTGAGACGGGCGAGGAGCTTTTCGGCGTCCTTGTCCTGGGCGATGCGGGGGGTGACCAGGCTGATTGTCGCCGGGGGGACGTCGAGGGTCGCATTGCCGGTCTTTTGGCAGAGGGCGACTAGCGTCTCGGGGATGTGGGCGTGGGGGTGCTTTAAGAGTTGCTCGGCCCAACGGGCGACCGTGTTGGCCGCTAGGACCAGGTTCGTGGGGCCGTAGAAGAGCTTGCGGGCTCCGAGGCGGCTCAAGCACCAGAGGTCGGCGTCGGGATGGGTGGATTGGTTGGTTCTAAGGCGCTTGAGGGCGGCTTCGCCTAGCTCCGTACGTGTGCCCGCGGGGAGGTGCTCCAGGCTGGCGGCGGTCCGCCAGAGCTCGCGGAGGAGGCTTGTGTTGATGCGGGGGGCTTTCTTCGAGCCCTTCGGGAGAATCTGGCTGGCTAGACGCTGGTAGATATCCGTTTGTTGGTTGCGGTTGAGACCGCCGGCGACTCGGCCCCAGAAGATCCACCACTCGATTTCGGGTTGGACTTGGTTCGCGAACGCCATGCCGCTCGCGTAGACTCGGCGAGCCTGTTCGATGCGGAGTTCGTCGCCGGGGAAGCCGAAGCCGGGGCGGAGGCAGAGGCCGCAGAGATTGAGCCAACGCGATTCGTGGGCGGCGCTGCGCTTGCGGGAGTCGGCTAACTGGAGAAACAGGTCGGAGAAGCGGCGGATGACGCTGAGCGGCCAACTGTTGCGGCCGAGGCCGAGGAGTTGTTCGAGTTTGGCGGGTAGCTCCTCGGGGCGGAGGGTGCCGGCTTCGAACGTCTGGCGGATCAGCGCTTCGCCTTGGGCGACGGCTTCGTCGGCGATGACGGTGGCGGCTCTTTGGGCGGTCGGGGAGGCTGATTTGCGGAGTTCGAATTGGAGACGCCAGCGGTTGTCGCTCACCTTCGAATCGCACCAGATTTCGAGGGTTCCGACGGCGGTGAGGCGGGCCCCGAGCTTGACAGGGACTAGCCGTTCGCCGGTGGGTTTGCCGAAGCGGATGAGGGCCTGGAGGGGGGCGTGGGGGTGGAGTTCGGCTTCCTGGGAGAGATCGACGAGGTCGCCGAGATGGTCTTCGGTGCGGTGAAGGGAGCTGTAGAGGCGGAAGCTGACGGGGCGGTTGGCGACGAGTTGGAGGCCTTCGTGGTCGAGCGAGAGTTCGGAGCCTTCTTCGCTGCCGCGGGGGGCTAGGCAGAGGGTTTGGGTGAGGTCGTTCGAGAGGCCGATGAAGTAAGCCCGGGGGAGGCCGCCGCGGACAAGGACGCCCTTGCCGCCGGTGCGGACGTTGGCGTAGTAGGCGGCTCCGACGGCGACGGCGAGATCGAGGTCGCGGTTTTCGAAGATGGCGGGGCGTTTGGCGAACCAGTGTTCGAGGACGTCGGCGACGCGCTGGCGGAGGAGGTCCGGGATGAAGAAGCCGCCGTTGAAAAGAATCGCGTCGGGGCCGTCGGTGATGCCGTTGTCGGTGAGGAACGCGGCGAGGTGTTTGGTGACGGCGGGGTCGGAGACGTAGGGGAGGCCGAGTTCGCGGAAGAGGCTGCGTTTGTCGTCTTTGGGCCGTTCCGTGAGGGGGGTGCCGGGGAGGAAACCGTCGAGGGCGAGTTCGAGGGCTTCGGAGCGCAGGATTTCGGAGCGGAGGGTGCCGCCGATGAGGGAGCTGCCGGCGCCGAGGACGGTGATTTCCACCTTCTCGAGATTGGGTTCGTTGAGGAGACGCTCTTTGGCGGCGGCGCATTGGCGGCGGAGGGCGGAGCGCTGGCGGAGGGAGAGTTGTTGGTTGAGCTTGGCTTCGACGAGCCAGGCGAGGGTGAGATCGAGGTTATCGCCGCCGAGGAGCAGGTGTTTGCCGACGGCGGTGCGGGTGAACTCCACCATGTCGCCGGTGCGGGAGACTTTGATGAGGGTGAAGTCGCTGGTGCCGCCGCCGACGTCGCAGATGAGGACGGTTTGGCCGTCGAAGAGCTGTTTCTGTGAGGCCGTTAGGTGGTTGGCGATCCAGGAGTAGAACGCCGCGGCGGGTTCTTCGATGAGGGTGACGGTCGGGAGGCCGGCCTGGGTGGCGGCCATGACGGTGAGCTCGCGGGCTTCTTCATCGAAGGACGCGGGGACGGTGAGGACGATGTCCTGGTCGGCGAGGGGCGTTGCGGGGAAAGCGGTGTCCCAGGCTTCGCGGATGTGTTTGAGGAAGGCGGCGGAGACGTCGACGGGGGAGAGTTCGCGGGATTCGGGTTGGGCTTCCCAGGGGAGGATTTTGGCGGTGCGGTCGACTTCGGAGTTGGAGAGCCAGGACTTGGCGGAGTGGACGGCGCGGGTGGGGGTGAGGGCGCCCTGTTCGCGGGCGTAGGCGCCGACGTAGGTTTGGTCGGCGAGGTAGAGGAAGCTGGGGAGGGTGCGCAGTTTTTCGATGCGGCCGGGGGCGGTGAACTGGGGGATTTCGAAGACGTTGATGGATGCTTCGTCGTCGGAGGGGTCCCAGTAGGCGAGGGCGGAGTTGGTGGTGCCGAGGTCGATGCCGATTTTCATGAGCGTAGGTTGAATTCGAGTTTCCAGCGTTCTCCGG
>JAPKZA010000082.1 GCA_026394015.1 Acidobacteriota bacterium | reverse complement strand
TTCCTTGATCGGGGTGCTCGCCAGCATTGCCCGTCTCCGCTTCACCGGCAGGCCAAGACTAACATGCATTTTTCAACGACCCGGGCAAAAGGGGACATTTCTACTTTGCCAGCAGGGGGACATTTCTACTTTGCCTTGACATGCCTTGACAGCTGGCTTGACTCGGTCTGGCGAGAGGCATATGATCGGCGCAACCGTACGGGGCCGCTCCTTGAAAATTTGACTGAGAGAGGAATTGAGAAATGGCGGAACTATCGCTTGCCGTAAACGGGGGCAGTAACGTGATCGATGTCGATCCGGACTGTCCGCTGCTGTTTGTGTTGATGGACACCTACGGCCTGAAGGGGCCGAAGTTTGGCTGTGGCTTGGCGCAGTGTGGCGCTTGTACCGTGCTGATGGACGGTGAGCCGTACCGGTCCTGCACGCTGCCTTGCTCGGAGGCGACGGGACAAATTTTGACGCTCGAAGGGCTGGGAACGACGGACAACCCGCATCCGATTCAGAAGGCCTTTATCGATGAGCAGGCGCTGCAGTGTGGGTTTTGCATTAGCGGTCCAGTGCTTTACGGGAAGGCGTTTATCGACAGAAACCCCGGGGCGACGGAGGCCCAGATTCTGGAGGCTTTGAGCGGTATTTTGTGCCGCTGCCATGCGCATCCGCGGATGGTGAAGGCGCTGGTTCGTTACGCGAAAGAGGTGAGAGCATGAAGACGCCGGTGACGAACGGAATGACGGCGGATGCGTTACGCGCGTTGGCTGGAGAAGGTTTCTCGCGGCGGAATTTCTTCCGGGCGACGGGTGCGTTGATTGTGAGTTTCAGCATGAGCCCGGAGCAGAAGGCCGAGGCGCAGACGGGGACGCCGGGATTTCCGACGCCGACGGTTTCGTTGACGGCGGTGGATTCCTGGATTGCGATTGCGGCCGACGAGAGCGTGACGGCTTACGCCGGCAAGTGCGACTTCGGGCAGGGCTTTCGGACGGTGCAGCACCAGTTGGTGGCGGAGGAGTTGGGGGTGCCGTTGGCGCGGGTGAAGATGGTGATTTGTGATACGGCCGTTTGTCCGGACCAGGGCGTGAGTTCCGGCAGCCAGGGGCATTCGACGCAGTTCGGGGCTGGGGCGTTGCGGACGGCGCTGGCGACGGCGCGGCAGGCTCTGTTTGCGATGGCGGCGCAGCAGTTGAACGTGCCGGTGGCGGAGTTGATGGTGGAGGACGGGGTGGTTTCGCTGAAGACGGACCGGACGAAGAACGTTAGCTACGGGAAGCTGATTGGCGGGAAGAAGATTAGCCTAGGCTTGGACGCGCGGGCGGTGGTGAAAGATCCTTCGACGTATAAGATTCTGGGGACGTCGGTGCCGCGGTACGACATTCCGACGAAGGCGACGGGTGAGTTCGAGTACGTCCACAATGTGCGGGTGCCGGCGATGGTGCACGGGAAGGTGGTGCGACCGTTGGCGGTGGGGGCGAAGCTGATTAGCGTGGATGAGAATTCGGTGAAGGGGATGCCGGGGAATGTCCGGGTGCTCGTTCGCCGGGACTTTGTAGGCGTGATCGCCGATACGCAGTGGGAGGCGATGCAGGCGGCGGAGAAGTTGGTGGTGAAGTGGTCGGCGGGGGATAAGTTGCCGGATCAGGCGACGTTGTACTCGACGATGCGGAAGATGGCGTCGCGGGATTCGTATACGGTGTTGGCGAATGACGTGGACGCGAAGTTGACGGCGGCGGCGCGGCGTTTTCAGGCGACGTATTTTCATCCGTTCCAGATGCATGGGTCGTTAGGGACGTCGTGCGCGGTGGCGGACGTGAAGGGTACGGGGGCGGGGACGACGGCGACCGTTTGGAGCGCATCGCAGGGGATCTATCCGCAGCGGGATAGCCTGGCGCTGATTTTGGGAACGGCGAAGGAGAACATTCGGTGCGTCTTCGTCGAGGGATCGGGCTGCTATGGGCTGAACGGGGTGGACTCGGTGGCTTATGACGCGGCGGTGATGTCGCAGCTATCGGGGCGGGCGGTGCGGTTGCAGTATTCGCGGCGGGACGAGATGACGGGGGCGGAGAGTTTTGGGCCTGCGTATACGATTGACCTGCGGGCGGGGGTGAACGATCAGGGTCAGATGACGGCATGGGACTACGAGAGTTGGACGTTTACGAAGGGAAATCGCCCGAACGCGACGACGCCGGGGAACGTGTATTCGGGAGGTTTGCTGGGGTATGCGGCACCTGCCGTTGTGCCGGCGGCAGCGACGCCTCCGACGGCGTATAGCAACAATGGGAACATCGCTTCGTCGTATGGTTCGGGTTGCGTGGGGAATTCGTGTGGCGGGACGGGCAACGTGAGCGGGGAGCGGATTTTGACGCATACGATACCGTCGCCGTTTTATACGGGGCCGTTGCGTTCTCCGAACCGGTTGCAGAACACGTTCGCGAATGAGAGCTTTGTGGACGAGGTGGCGGCGGGTTTGGGGCAGGATCCGGTGGCGTATCGATTGCGTCATTTGACGGATCCGCGGTTGATTGATGTGTTGAACGGGGCGGCGCGCGGGGCGAAGTGGGACACGCGTCCGTCGCCGAAGCCGGGCAATGCGAAGACGGGGCTGGTGAGTGGGCGTGGGGTAGCGATTGTGTTTTACGAAGGCAACAATGGCTACGGCGGGTTAGTGGCGGAGGTGGAGGTGGACCAGGACAGTGGTGAAGTGGTGGTGAAACGGCTCGTGGCGAGTAACGATTCGGGACCGATTTCGAATCCGGATGGGCTGCGGGCGCAGATGGAAGGCGGAGCGTTGCAGGGCATGAGCCGGGCGCTTTATGAGGAGGTGAAGTGGAATGCGGAGTCGATCACGTCGGTGGATTGGCGGCGGTTCCCGGTGTTCAAGTTCGGGACGTTTATGCCGGTGGTAGAGACGGTGTTGATTGATCGACCGGATAAGCCGCATATGGGGGCAGGGGAGACGATCATTACCATGGTGGCGGCGGCGTTAGCCAATGCTATTTTTGATGCCACGGGGGCGCGGGTCCGGGAGGTGCCGTTTACGCCGGACCGGGTGTTGGCGGCGCTGCAGGCGCGGGCGTAGGGGGGTTGATTGCGTTACCGTCTCGACTTTAGGCGAGACGGTAACTCTTTGTTGGTATCCTTCTCCATGCTGTCGATGAGGATGGCTTCGTCGTACTGGCCTTCCTCGACGAGTTCTTCGACGCTTTCGGAGCCGGCTTCGGCGACATCGGAGAGGCCCTGGGTATCGCCGGACTGGCCGGCGGAGCCCGGGCCCGTGCCGTGTTTCTGTTTGTGGGGCTCGGAGAAAGTCGGGATGCCGGGGCCTTCGTGATTCTTCATGCTGGTTCTAGAGCACTTGGATGGCCATCCAGGTGCAGGGGGAAACGGTATGCCAATGATCACGACAAAAGACGGTACATCCATTTACTACAAAGATTGGGGGGTCGGTAAGCCCGTGCTGTTCAGCCACGGTTGGCCGCTGTCCTCTGACGCTTGGGAGGACCAGATGGTGTTTTTGGCGTCGCACGGGTTTCGGTGCATTGCTCATGATCGGCGGGGGCATGGGCGGTCAGGCCAGCCGTGGACGGGGAACGACATGGATACCTATGCCGACGACCTGGCGGAGCTGATGGAGGCGCTGGACGTGACCGGAGCCGCGCTGGTGGGCCATTCGACGGGTGGGGGTGAGGTGGCGCGTTATATTGGACGGCACGGGTCGATTCGGGTGGCGAAGGTGGTGTTGATTGGTGCGGTGACGCCGCTTATGCTGCAAACGCCGGACAATCCGACCGGGGTGCCGTTAGCGGTGTTTGATGGGATTCGGGCGAAGGTACACGCGGATCGGTCGCAGTTTTTTCAGGATTTGACGGAGACGTTTTATGGGGGGAAGGCGTCGCAGGGGCTGCGGGACTCGTTTTGGATGCAGGGGATGCAGGCGGGGTTCAAAGGGGTGATCGACTGCATCACTGCTTTTTCGGAGACCGATTTTACAGAGGACCTGCAGAAGTTTTCGGTTCCGACGCTGATTGTGCACGGTGACGCCGACCAGATTGTGCCGATGGAGAATACGGCGATGCTGGCGGCGCAATTGATCCAGGATTGCGCTTTACGGGTTTATACCGGGGCGCCGCATGGATTGT
>JAPKZA010000190.1 GCA_026394015.1 Acidobacteriota bacterium | reverse complement strand
TCGATTCAAAACGCTCCCGTCGACGCCAAGCACAACTACAATCGCGAGAGCCGAGAAGCCGTCTACCGCTTTTCCACCAGCACCTTCGCCCCGACGAACTCCCTGTGCACGCGGTGCCGGAGGAACACTCCCTCATCGACTTTGATCCGCGTCTACTCCTGTCCGCCGAGCCGCCCGTCGAGCACCCCAGCAACTATGAGCAGGTCTTTGCGGCCTGGCGCCAGGCCCCGCGCCGCCAAAGCAAAGTCACTCTCCGCCGACGAACTCCGCGCCTTGATCCGCGCCCAGATCGGCGCCAAGTGGCCGGACCAGGTAGTCGTCGTGCGGGCCGGTGCGGAAATTCTCCTGCAACGCGCCGGAAGCGGGGTGTCGATCGTCGTCGATTAGCGGGGCATCAAGCACGCTTGGGCCGCCAAAGCCCCGCTTCAGACCGGACGGGGTGCGCTCCACATTGACGTCTTCCAAACCGGTTCCGCCCTCACCGCGCGCCCCCCGCACCGGGACGATCACTTAACCTTTCATCGCTCGGACGATGCCAATCGAGTCCATGACATCCTCACCGCCATCTCCGTTGTCGCCAATACGAACCCCAGCCTCATCCAACTCGATTGCGATGCTCACGCCAAAGCGTGGTGCCTCGCCGCGGCGGCCATCAGCCCGGCACCGGTCAAGACCATCGCGGAAGCCGGGCCTGCATCCCCACCGAATCTCTTCATTCCGGGCCTCGAACTCGCCGGGGGCGTGGCGAGCCTCCGTCTGTTGGCGAACGATCCAGCAAGATCGGGGCCGACACAACGAAGCCAGAAATGAGCCCCCCAGTCCTGCCCTCACCCAGGCACCATCGCCCCATAAACTTTCCGGATCGCTTTGACAATATCGGCCGTGTCGGTCGCCGTGAACTTCGGGTCCATCAGCACCCCCGCGTAGCGCTGCAAAATGTCGATCGTCCGCGGACACGTATCCGGTGCGTAGCGGATCGCCTTCCCCCTCGGCGATTGAAAGCTGGGCCAGTTCGGGTGCAGCGACCGCTTCTCCATAATGTGCGGAAGCGTCGGCAGAATCACCGATCCTCCCGGCTTACTCGCCAACACATTCTCCGCCTTCATCCCGGCGATAAATTTGTCCGCCCGGTCCTTCGTCTTGAAATCCAGAAACACCCCCGCGCCCAGTTCTCCAGCCGGGTCGGGAAGCTCGCGGAACTTCACGTTGGGCAAATCCCGCAGACCCTCATAAACCTGCCGAGCGTTCTGGCGCACCGCGTTGCAGATCCGGTCGAGCTTGCGGAGCTGCGCCAAAAGCACGCCCCCGGTAAACTCGCTCATCCTATAATTGGCGCCAAACGTCCACCCGAGATGGGCCCCGCCCACCGTCTCCGCGTGCGGGGCGCGGAAGCCGCCGAGGTCCTGAAAACGCGCCGCTCTCTCGAACAGCGTCGGGTCGTTCGTCACCATCGCGCCCCCCTCCCCGGCGGTGATCGACTTGTTCATCTGCAATGAATAAATCCCGATGTCGCCGTAAGAGCCAAGCGGACGGCCTTTGTACGAAGCGCCCACCGACTGCGCGCAATCTTCCAGCACGCGGATCTTGTGCTTTTTGGCAATCGCCAGAATGCGGTCCAGATGGCACGGGTTGCCCTGCAGGTGCACCGCCATGATCAGCTTCGTTTGGGGCGTAATCAGCCGCTCCACCGCTTCCGGGTCGATGTTGAACGTCTCGTCGATCTCCGCGCACACCGGCAACGCCCCGGCCAGCACGACGGCGTTGAAACAGGAATGCCACGTCCACGCCGGCAGAATCACTTCGTCGCCCGGTCCAATTTCGAACGCCGCCATCGCGCATTGCAGCGCGGCCGTGCCGGAGGTCACCCCCAGCGCATACTTCGACCCCATGCGCGCGGCGAACTCTTTTTCAAACTGAAGGACTTTCGTCGGCGTCGCCGGGCCGTACCAACGAAACGGCGATTTCGCGGCGAGCACGTCGAGGAGTTCGGCGCGCTCTTTCTCGTCGTAATACGCCGTGCCCCAATAGCCGGCCTTGAGCGGCGTCGAACGGACCGGGCCCTCGGCACCTTGGGCGGCGGCGGCGAGAGCGGAGGCGGCTACGAATTTGCGGCGTTGCATGTTGGGGCTCCTAGAAAGCGAAAAAGGGGGTTGCTGCTATCATCGCCTACACTCAAACTACATGCGCAATCGGGGCTATGCCTACTCCACCATCATCAGCAGCAAATACCATGGGCAACCCCTGCTCTCCCACTTGGCCAGCCTCTACCCCCACTCCACCCTCGAAGCCTGGCAACAGAAACTAGACCGCGGCGAAGTCACCCTCAACGGCCTCACCGCCACCGGCACCGAATCAGTCGCCGTCGGCCAAACCCTCGTCTGGAACCGTCCCCCCTGGCTCGAACCGGAAGCCCCCCAGCACTTCGAAGTCTTGTTTGCAGACGAGCATCTCTTGGCCGTCAACAAACCCAGCGGCCTGCCCACCCTCCCCGGCGGCGGCTTCATGGAAAACACCCTCCTGCGCCTGGTGCAAAAGCAGTTCCCCGACGCGAACCCGGTCCACCGCTTGGGCCGAGCCACCACCGGCATCGTCCTCTTCGCCAAAACCCCACGGGCAGCCTCGCAGCTCTTCGCCGACTGGAACACGCCCAAAATCCAAAAGGTTTACCGTGCCCTGGCGCAAAACATCGCCGCGCAGGACGCCTACGAAATCCTCACCCCCATCGGCCTCGTACCCCACCCGCTCATCGGTTCCGTCTGGGCCGCCCACCCCGGCGGAAAACCGTCGAAGTCCTTGGCCAAGGTGATCTCCCGTTCCGCTAGCACCACCACATTTGAGGTAAGCCTCCACTCCGGCCGACCGCATCAGATCCGCATCCATCTGGCCTCCATCGGCCATCCCCTGGTCGGCGATCCTCTGTACGGAGGAACCGGCCAGCCTCTCGAAAACCTCCCCGGCCTCCCCGGCGATGGCGGATACTTCCTCCACGCCCAATATCTGAAATTCCACCACCCCATCACCGGGGAGCCAATCGATCTAGAGGCGGCATTGCCGTCCGCATTCCCCTCGCCGCGGTAGGTCCCCGCCGGCCGGAATTTATGCAATCTTGCCGTCGAAACATCCCATTTCGGTGTCTACAAATCCATGCGCCGAGTCCCTACCCTCCTGGCCGTCATCCCCTTCCTGGTCCTGCTTGGCTGTGGTCCCGTCTTTGTTGCGAATCACCCGCCGTCGCGCGATGCGCTGCTAGCCAGCGCGACCCTCGTCGTAGTCGGTGTCATCGAAGAACATAAACTCGAATCTTGGCCCTTCTTTCGCGCTGATGTCCCCAACAACGAAAACTCGGATTTCTGGAGAGTCCTACGCCGGCGAGTCCGCGTCGAGACGGTTCTTCGCGGCTCAGTGAAAC
>JAPKZA010000531.1 GCA_026394015.1 Acidobacteriota bacterium | reverse complement strand
CGTTGTCGAGGACGGACCCGGCACCGATGCGGCAATCCTCGCCGAAGTGGGTGGCGCCGAGCAGGCGGGTGCCGGGCTCGAGGATCGAGTCCTGGCCGACGGTAACGTCGCAATCCACCGAGACGGTTTCCGGCTTTTCGATGGTGACGCCGCTGAGCATGAGCTCGGTAACTTTGCGGGCGCGGAAGAGGCGATCGACTTCTGCGAGTTCGACGCGGGAATTGATGCCGAGTAACTCATTGGGATCAGCGAGGATGCGGGCGTGGGTTTTCCCGCCGGCGACGCGGAGTAACTCCACGATGTCGGTGAGATAGAATTCGCCGGCGGGGTTGTTGGTGCCGATCGAATCGATATGGGCCCAAAGGCGCTCGGCGCGGAAGCAGTAAATGCCGGAGTTGATTTCGCGGATGGCGCGTTGGGCTTCGGTGGCGGCCTTCTGCTCGACAATGGCCAGGACGTGGCCTTCGGGATCGCGGAGAATGCGGCCATAGCCGGTGGGATCGTCGAGGATCGCGGTTAGGACCGTGGCGGTTTCGGGGCGTTCATCGACCAGGGAACGGAGCGTCTCGGCGGTGAGCAGCGGAGCGTCGCCGTAGAGGACGACGAGGTGGCCGGTGGCGGGGGCGGCCGATTGGGCGCAGCGGAGGGCGTGGCCGGTGCCGCGTTGCTCGGTTTGCTCGGCGGTTTTGACGCCATACGGGGCGAGGGTCTGGCGGACCTGGTCGGCTTGGTGGCCGACGACGACGACGATGTTCTCAGGTTTGGCGACCGTTAAGGCGAGGCGAACGACGTGTTCGACGAGGGTGAGTCCGCCGGCGCGATGGAGCACTTTGGCGGTTTTCGAGCGCATCCGGGTGCCCATGCCGGCGGCGAGGATGACAACGGAAACGGGGGAGTTCATAGGGTTTGCTTGGCTCCTTGGATTTGGCGGCGACGACGGCCGAGTTTGGCTAGTTTGAGCAGGATTTCGGCGGTGGCGCGGGGATTGTGACGAACTTTCTCGCCTGGTTCGAGCAGCTCGCCCTTGACGATCTGCAGGCCCATCGCACGCAGCGCGACGGTATCGTTTTCGACCGGAAGGGCGTGGCGGTCGGCGTACGTGCCGAGTTGGCGGGGATGGATCCCCTGTGAATTGAGGACGATGTACTGGAGAAATTTACTGCGATCGTCGCCGGTTAAGCCGGTGTGGCGGAGGATGGCGCGGACGTGATCCGAGGCGGTGAAATTTACGGTTTCGCCGGGTTGGCCCATCAGGTTGCCGACGTAGACCTTCAAGGCGGGGCTGGCGGCGATGGCGGCGGGAATGCCGGAGACGAGCAGGTTCGGGATGAGGCTCGTGAAGAGTGACCCTGGGCCGAGAGTGATGAGATCGGCTTCGGCGATGGTAGCGAGGGCTTCTGGGAGAGGTTTAGGGCGGCGGGGGACGATTTTGAGATCGCGGATCGGCGAGCGGGTTTTCGAGATCTGAGTTTCGCCGGTAACGAGCGTGCCGTCCTGCAGCTTCGCCGTGATGGCGACGTTTTCGGCCGTGGAGGGGATGATTTCCCCGGAGGTGGCGAGGACGCCGCTGGCGAAGCGAACGGCGCTGGCGAAATCACCGGTGAGATGGGTGAGCGCGGTGAGAAAAAGATTGCCGAAGCTATGGCCTTTGAGACCGCGGCCGGAGGCGAAACGGTATTGAAAAAGCTGGCTGAGCAGGGCTTCTTCCTCGGCCAGGGCGACCATGCAGTTCCGGACGTCGCCGGGGGGGAGGATGGCGAAATCCTTCCGCAATCGGCCAGAGCTTCCGCCGTCGTCGGTGACGGTGACAATAGCGGTTAGGGTGGCGATTGGTTCGGGGCCGGAGGCGTAGAGCTTCAATCCCTTGAGCAGGGAGGAGAGGCCGGTTCCGCCACCGATCGAGACAATCCGGAGGGGGCCGCGGAGGGCGGAATTAGTGTCCGGCGATTTTTTCGCTGTAGACAAGTTCCCTTACCGGAGAGTGCTGCAAGACTTCATGGAAGTCGGAATCGGAGCGGGCGGCTTTGCGATTGCCTGGTTGAATTTCGATGGCCTTGGCGAGGCTTTCGGCGGCGCCGCGGTAGTTGCCTTGAAGGCCGCGAACGAGCGCGAGCGCATAGTGTATATGGTCGGCGCGCGGGGCCAGTGACAGGGCCTTGGTGAAGGCGGCTTCGGCGTCGGGTAGCTTTCGCCGATTGGTGAGGCTGAGGCCGTAGGCGTAGTAGTCCTCAGCGGATTGCAGCGGTGGGCGAGCGGCCTCGACGCGCTGCTGGCACATGCGGACGTGCAACTGGGCGGTTTGGCCGAGGTCTTTGGTCGGCCCTTGACTGGCTTTTTCGAACAGCGGCAGCGCCGCGGCGAACTCCCGGCGATGGAACAATTGGATCGCCGCTTCGAACGCCTCCAACTGCGGATCTTCTACTTTGTTCGGCGCCGTGGCCGCTTTGGGTTTTGTTGGTCCCGATTTAGACATGGATGACCTGACTCACTAGTATAAGAAGAATAGACTCAATCTGGGGATTCCGAGTTTCTCAAATAATTGTCGATCCAGAAAGTTCTTTTCGAGCAGGGAGAGTTCAGCAGCTCCCATGCGGCTGCGATGGGGCTTTAATTGTAGCTCCAGATCTCGTCGCATGTCGACTAACTCGGCTTCACTCATGCGGAGGCGGGCGCGGGCGAGGACGCGTTCTTCGAGGGCGGTCATGCGCTGTTCCAGCGCTTCGAGGTCGGCGTGAGCCGTTTCGGGCGTGGCGGCTAACTCGGCCAGGGAGTCCGCTTCTTCGACAAAGTCTTTGGCGCGGAGCGCTTCGCTGTTGGCGGCCAGAAAGGCTTGCAGACGGTCCTGCGGGAGGGAATCCTCATTGCTGGGAGCTATCTTCGCGG
>JAPKZA010000225.1 GCA_026394015.1 Acidobacteriota bacterium | reverse complement strand
CCCCCTCGGTGCCGCGCACTTCGATCTGCCCGCCCGCCTGAAGAGCATCCTAGCCACCTGCGACGCCCAGCACGCCCCCTACAAGCTCGCCCGGACCCTGGCGATGGACGCGACCGGCGAAAGCACCCCCATCCAGCTGATGCGCCGCTCCAGCGTCGTCCCGCCCGGCTGCTTCCACCCGGTCACGCTAACCAGCGGCTACACCACGTCGGACCTCAAGGACAGCTACAAAGGGATCCCCCGGCCCGACCTGCTGACCCGTCTCCGCTCAGCGTTCGAAATGAAACTAATCCACCTACCGATCACCGCCCCCGGCTTCGCGGCCCTGGAGCAGGAACTGATCCAGTTCCGCGCCGATGGTAACCAACGCGAGCACGACGACCTCGTCTTCGCCCTCGCGCTCGCCACCTGGTTCGTCGTCCAGAAACGCAAGGAAGTCTTAATGCCCAAACGCTAATCCGGCAAGCTGGAACTGCGCGGACCTGCCCCCAGCATCGCCGTCGCCGCGCAGTTCCCCAACACGTTCACCCCGGTCCGAATCACGTCAATCACCGCGTCCACCCCCAACAACATCGCCAACCCCTCCAGCGGCAGCCCAAACCCCGTAAACAGGCTGGAAAGAATAACGAAGTTCGCCCGCGGAATCCCCGCCACCCCCTTGCTTGTCAGCTTCAACGTCGCCAAAATCAAAACCTGCTGGCCCATCGAAAGGTTCACCCCCGCCGCCTGCGCCACAAACAGCGTCGCCATCGCCAGATGGATCGTGCTCCCACACAAGTTGAAGCTCAATCCCAGCGGCAGCGCCAAACTCACCACCTGCCGCGGAACCCCGTACCGCTCCATCGCCTCCATCGCTTTCGGTAACGCGGCCGCGCTCGACGTCGTCCCCAGCGCAATTAAAAACGGCTCCCGCACCGCCCGCGCAAACCCCAACAGCGGCACCTTCGCCCACCACAGCCCCAGCGCAATCACCCCCACGAAAATCCCCTGCGCCACCCATGCGACCAGCGCAAAATAGCTCAAACCCTTAATCACCGCGAACCCGCCCGCCCCGACTGTCGACGCCATCGAGGCTGCCACCCCGAACGGCGCCAGCATCATCACGTATCGAATGTACTCATACGAAACCGCCGCCACCGACTCCGCAAACCGGACGAACCGCTCCTGCCCCCGCGCCGCCGACCCTACCATCACGCAGAAGATCACAATCTGCAGGACGCTCCCCTTCGCCATCGCATCGAAAATGCTGGTCGGGAAAATGTTCTCCAGCACCTGCCCCAAGCCCACCGGCACCGCCGCCTTCACTGGCTCCGCCTGCAGCGCCACCCCGACTCCGGGCTCGGTCAGCCACACGATCCCCCAGCCCAACAAAAGCCCAATCGTCGTCGCAATCTCAAACAACAAGACCGCCCGCCCGCCCAGTCGTCCAATGCCCGACCCCCGTGCGATTCCCGCCACCAGCGACCCAAACAAAACCGGCGCGATCACCGATTGAATGAGTTTCAGAAAGATGCGCCCTATGGGGGCTAAACTCTGGCCGAACTCCGGGAACAGCAGCCCAATCGCCGCCCCCAACGCCATGCTGATCAACAAATAAACGCTAAGCAATCTTCCTGACAAGGCGCGCAGGGAGAGAGAACAAGGCCCAGATCATCTCCAGGACGCCTGATACGGCTACGCCTACCAAGCGGAACGGAAGCACCAGTAGCCAGATCAACGGGTACAGCAAGAGCGCCACGATGGCCAGCGGCCAGCAGACGGCAAGCAATAAGCACCACAGAAGAAATTTCACCACGGATTTGCTCCTTCGCTAGGAATACGCAGTTTACCAGGATAAAGTTCGGCTAAAATCAAAAGCTATGCGGCGGTCCCTCTTTCTCCTCTCAATCATTGTCGCGGTGCTCCGCGCCGAAGATTGGCCCGCTGAAAAGGTTCGGCGCGTCGAACAAGCCATCGAAGCCGAACGGCTCCGCCAACAGGTCGTTGGCCTCAGTGTGGCGATCGCGGAAAACGGCATGCTCCGCCTCGCCGGCGGCTACGGCAAGGCCGACCTCGAAAACGACATCCCCGCCAAGCCAGACACCGTCTACCGTCTCGCCTCCATCTCCAAGCCCATCACCGCCATCGCCGCCCTGCAGTTGGCCGAGCGCGGCAAGCTCAACCTGGATTCTCCGGTGCAAAACTACGTCCCCAGCTTCCCGCAAAAGCAGTGGGGCGTCTCCGTCCGCGATCTGCTCGGCCACCTCGGCGGCATCCGCCACTACCAGGGCTCCGAACTCGATTCGACCATTCACTACACCAACATCACCGATCCCCTCCGCATCTTCTCCGAAGATCCTCTCGTCCACCAGCCCCGCTCGAAATACCTCTACACCACCTACGGCTTCAACCTCATCGGGGCCGCCGTCGAAGCCGCCGCCGGCACCTCCTTTCTCTCGTACCTCCGCGAGAACATCTTCAAGCCCGCCGGCATGGTCTCCATCCGCGCCGATAACCAGCGCGAGATCATCCGCAATCGCAGCCGCGGCTACGCGAAGGACAAAGACGGCCGCATCATCAACACCGGCCTCGCCGACACGAGCAACAAAATTCCCGGCGGCGGCCTCTGCTCCACCGTCTTCGATCTCATCGCCCTCGCCAACGCCTACGATTCCGGCATGCTCCTCAAGCGCTCTTCGATGCGCGACATGACCCAACCCCAGCGCCTACTCGATGGCAAGCGCACCGGCTACGGCCTCGGCTGGAACGTTTCCCCCATCGCCGGCCGCGCCGCCATCTCGCACAGCGGCTCCCAACAAGGTGCCCGCACCCTGCTCGTCATCTACCCCGAACTCAAACTCACCATCATCGTGATGGCGAACTCCGATCACGCCGTCGTCAACGATTTTGCCGCCGCCATATTGAAGGCGCTCGATACCCCTTCATCGGCGTGATAGCTGCTCCGCACCAGCGGCCCGGCCTCCACGTGCGCAAAGCCTAGCTCGTAGCCGAACGCCCGGTATTCGTTGAACTCCTCAATCGGCACATACCGGATAATCGGCAGGTGCTTCGGAGAAGGCCGCAGATACTGGCCCAGCGTGAAGATGTCCACGTTGTGCGCGCGCAGATCTCGCATCACCTGCTCCACCTCTTCCCGCGTCTCGCCCAAGCCCAGCATCACCCCGGACTTCGTCGGCACCTGCGGTCGCAACTGCTTGGCATAGGCCAGCATGTCGAGCGAACGTTCGTACCGGGCACCCAACCGCACCATCCGGTACAGCCGCGGCACCGTCTCCGTATTGTGGTTCAGCACGTCCGGCGCGGCGTTCATCACAATCTCCATCGCCTCGTGCTTGCCCTGGAAATCCGGCACCAACACTTCCACCTGACAACCCGGCACCCGCTCTCGGATCGCCTCAATCGTCATCGCGAACAGCAGCGCGCCGCCATCCTTCCGGTCGTCCCGGTTCACCGACGTCACCACCGCGTACCGCAAGCCCATCAGCGCCACGGCCTCGGCCACGCGCCGCGGTTCGTCCATGTCCACTTCGAGCGGTGCGCCCTTCTGCACCGCGCAGAAACCGCAACGCCGGGTGCAGACGTTCCCCAGAATCATGAACGTCGCCGTCCGCCGATTCCAGCAGTCGCCGATGTTCGGGCACGCCGCCGACTCGCACACCGTATGCAACCGCAAATCGGTCACCAGCTGTTTCAGCTCCCGGTAGTTATCTCCCACCGGAGCGGGCGCGCGCAGCCACTTGGGCCGTTCAACCTTGGGTTCAATAGTAACCAGCACTGATTTCAGAATACCGTAACCGGCCTCGTATACTGTAAGAACTTGGTCTCTTCTACTCGCTGGCTCTCCGTTCTCTTCTTCCTCTCCGGCTTCCCCGCGTTGCTCTACCAGATCGTTTGGCAGCGTGCCCTCTTCACGATCTTCGGCGTCAACGTGGAATCGGTTACTGTCGTCGTCAGCGCGTTCATGCTCGGCCTCGGTCTGGGCAGCCTGCTCGGCGGATGGCTCTCGCAACGGCCCGGGCTTCCCCTCCTGCTAGCGTTCGCGTTCATGGAACTTGCCATCGCCGCGTTCGGCGTGATCTCGCTCCAACTCTTCCAGACGCTGTCCACCCTGGGTGCCCCCACCTTTCTACTCTCCTTCGCCGCCGTAGTTCTCCCCACCGTCCTCATGGGAGCGACGCTCCCTCTCCTCGTCACCCATCTCGTCCGCGTCTCCGGTCACGTCGGCCGCTCCGTCGGGCTGCTCTACTTCGTCAACACCCTCGGCTCCGCGGTTGCCTGCTTCGCCGCGGCCCTCTATACGATGCGCGAACTCGGCATGTCCGGCACCGTCGAACTCGCCGCGGCCATCAATGCCGGGATCGGCCTTACGGTTCTGGTGGTTCACTTCCGCTCCGCCCCTGCTCCGCTTCGTCCCGAAACACCTTCCACGCGCGGCCAAGCCACCATGCCTTTCTCCACCGGCCTATTGCTCGCCGGCGTGGTCGGCTTCGTGTCGCTCGGCTTTGAAATCATCTGGTACCGCGTCTACTCCTATGCCTCCGGCGGCAGCCCCCGCTGCTTCTCGTTCGTACTTGGCGCTTTCCTCGCCGGCATCGCCCTCGGCTCCTGGTTCTCCTCCCGGATGCGCTGGCCCATCGGCCGTCTCATTCTCGTCGCGACGGTCGTTAGCTTCTCCACCATCCCGGCCATCTCCTATCTGGTCGCTTTCGTGGATTACACCGCCACGCTTCCGCTCATCGCCCTCGCCGCCGGCCTCCTCGGTGCCGTGTTCCCGCTCGTCTGCCACGCTGCCGTCCCCCCGGACGACCGCGCCGGTCGCCGCCTCAGCTTTCTCTATCTCGCCAACATCGCCGGCTCTGTCCTCGGCAGCTACGCCATCGGCTTCATCCTGCTCAACCTCCTCCCGCTTTGGGCGATCTGCCTGGCCCTTTCCGCCGTCGGTCTCGCCGTCGCTTGGCTCTCGCTCGGTACCTTTCGCGGTCCCCTTGTCGCCGCGGCGTCTATCCTCGTTCTACTCCCTACTTTCAGCGCGTTCTACGAACGCCTTTGGTACAAGGGCGAATACACCGGCCAACGATTCACCGACCTTGTCGAAACCCGCAGTGGCGTGGTCTCCGTCGATGCCGACCGCCAGATCTACGGCGGTGGCGCGCATGACGGCGTTCTCTCAACGAACCTGCTCGAACAAGATAGCTGCATCCGCCCCCTCTCGCTCAGCTATCTTCATCCCGCCCCGCGCGAAGTCCTGCTCATCGGCATGGCCGGCGGGGCCTGGTCACAAATCGTCGCGAACCACCCGGCCGTGCAGCGTGCCGTCGTCGTCGAAATCAACGGCGGCTACCTCGAAGTCATCCGCCGCTATCCCGACGTCGCCCCGGTCTTGCGCAACCCCAAAGTCCAGATCTTCGTCGACGACGGTCGCCGCTGGATGCGCGAGCATCAAGCCCAAAAATTCGACGCGATTCTTATGGACACGGTCCAGAATTGGCGGGCCCAGGCCACCAATCTGCTCTCGGTAGAAATGCTGACGCTCGCCCGCGGCATGTTGAAGCCCGGCGGCATCATCTACTACAACACCACCTGGTCGGAAGACGCGCAGCGCACCGGCGCAACGCTTTTCCCCTACGTCCTTCGCTTCGGCCCCTTTCTCGCTGTCAGCGATTCGCCGCTACAACTCGACGAGAACCGTTGGCGCGAAACGGTCGCCCACTACGAACTCGACGGCCGTCCTATGCTTAACCTTGCCGACCCCGTCCATCGCGCCCGTCTCGATGCGGTGATCGCCACCGCCCGCCAAATCGACCCGACCGGCGATGAATATCTCGCCTTCGAAGACGGCCCGAGCATTCTCCGCCGCACGACCAGTGCCCGTATCATCACCGACAACAACATGGCCACAGAATGGACACGATAGACAAGCCCCTAACCCTCTCGCTCGAAGAATACTTGGCGACCACCTTCGAACCGGATTGCGATTTTGTCGACGGGCACATCGAAGAACGCAACTGGGGCGAATGGGATCATTGTCGGCTCCAGCTCAAAATCGGGGCTTACTTTCTAATCAATTACGAGCCGCTCGGCATGCGCGTGGTCCCGAAACTCCGCCTTCGCGTAACTCCCAGCCGGGTCCGCCTCCCGGATCTCTGCGTCTTCCTCTCTGACCCGCACGAACGAGTCCCCTCCACCCCGCCCTTTCTCTGCATCGAAATCCTCTCGCCGGAGGATCGGATGAGCCGGATAGAAGTCCGCATCAACGACTCTCTCGCCATGGGCGTTCCGTACGTTTGGATTCTCGACCCCGAAACCCGCCAAGCCTTCACCGCGACTGCCGCCGAAGGCCTCCGCGAAGTCAAATCCGGCACCTTGCTGACATCCTCACCGGTCATCGCAATGCCCCTCGCTGACGTGTTCTAGCCCCGGGCTTTACTCCCAAATCAGCGACGCCACATGGGTCTCCGTCTCGGCCTCCGCCGGCCGCGCGTAGATTCGCTCGCCCCGCAGTTCAACCCGCAGGTTGCCCGCGCTCGGCTTTATCGTCACCGAATCGCGAGTCGGGATTCCTGGTAGTAACTCCTCGACCGGTGCCCCGTTCACCGTCAACGGGTCGCGCCCTTTGGACAAGTAGCCGTTGGGGCGGTGGATCAATAGCCGTCCGCCCTGCATTGACCCCGGCGGCAAAAAACGAAAGTTGAGAAGAGCCGTTGACCGGATCACGCCGCTCATGAAGTAGGTCACTTTCCGGCCCTCTTTCACCAGTTCGAATTCATAGTCCAGCCCTGAACGCAAACGAAGTGGCCCCCACGCACCCGACTCGTTCGTCGTCGTTTCCAGAACCGCTTCCCCCTCGCGTTCCGCCGAATCCGGTCGTAGCGCATAAATGCGAAATCGCACCCCGGCCAGCGGCCGATTCGTCGCCGCTGGACCCGCGAAGCCGGTAACCAGGCCGCTGACCATCGGAGCCGACATCGCCGTCGGCTTCAGCAACTTCGGCTTCTCACCCGTCACGAACCGGTACATCGCCGAGAACGCCAGAGGATGAAAGGCGACCTCCCGATGATCGAGGTTCGGCAGCACAACATTCTCGGCCCCTTTCAGTTCCGGCCCGTCGTACCCGACATTCGGCTGCGCATACTTATCGAGCTTATCGCTGCGCAGCGTCAGGAACTTGACCCCTTCGACGAGCTCAGACCCCGCGTTCAACTGCTGCAGGAAGTGCCCTTTGCCGTTGAACTCCATGTCCAAATTCGCGTCGGTCGCCATCACCCCATGATTCGGCGTGCCGCAGAGCACCGCATGAGAAACTACGGCCGCCCCGCCCCCGTTCTTCAGGTAGTTGCGAATCGTCATTCCGCCGCGGCTACTGCCGACGAGTATCACCTTCTTCGCCTTGGTCCCAAGCAGCACTCGCGTCACCAGCGCGCTCAACTCCGCCGCCTGGTCCGTGGTCGATGATCGGAACGCCTCCGCCTGGCTGTTGTCCCGCCGGGCGTTAGGGTCCGTGAAGCGAATGGCGAAAAGCCGGTCCGCCGGATAGCCGTTGGTCTCAAACAGCCAAATCACCGGCAGCCACTTGGTCGCATCATCGCCATTGCCGTGCACAAAAATGATCGGCGATTGCGCCGCCGCGGCGGCCACCCAGGCCGCCATCAACAGAAGGAGTCGTCGCATTCTAGAATTGTAGCTTCAGCGCCAGCTGAAGCCTCCTCGGTTCATAGGTCGAAGTGATCGTGCCAAACGCCGGGCTCGAGATGTTCGCGTTCGGCGTCAGGAAGTTCGACCGGTTGAACGCATTGAATGCCTCGGAACGAAACTGCAGCCGGAACCGCTCGGTCAGCGTAAACGTCTTGCTCAACCCCAGGTCCACCGTCGCGAAGGCATAGCCGACGCTGATGTTTCGTCCCGCGTTGCCAAACGGCTGGTCGAAATTCGGGATCGACACGTTGGCGCGGTTGAGATACGACGTCGGTGTCCGCTGCGCCTGTACTGGATCGCCAGAAATGTTCGGGCGAAACAGGTTGAATCCAAGAAGCGTCAGGAACGGCGCCACCTGACTCCGCGCCGGAGCCGTGTAGCTCATCGTGAACGGCTCGCCGGAGCGCAGATTGACGATCGAACTCACCTGCCAGCCTCCGAGCACCTGATCCACGGCCCGGTGGCTACCCGCCAGGAACCGTCGTCCCCGCCCGAAGGGCAGTTCGTAGACGAAGCTCGAGATGTTATTGAGCTTTCGGTTGTAGTTAGAAATGCCCCGGTCGGCCCCTTTGTCGTAAATGTTCTGGAAGCTGGTTCCATTCCCGTTGTTGTTATCAAACGCTTGGCTCGAGTTATCAATCGCCTTAGCCCAGGTAAAGCTGTTCAGGAAGTAGAGCCCCGCATCACTGCGCTTTTCAACGCGCACCTGCAGCCCGTGATAGCGCGAGAAGCCGTCTGCCACGGTCCCGGAGATATTGCTGTACGCCAAGTTGGGACGGCGGTCTTCAATGTTCAGATTCTCCGTCAGCCCGTTCGGACGAGCCTGGTTCAAGTCGTTGATCGTGGCCAGATTGTTCGCCGCGTTCCCGACGTAGCCGACATCGAGCAAGATCCCCTTCGGCATCTCGCGCTGAATCGAGAAGAACCAGCTATGGACGGTTCCCCAAGGGGCGTTCGGGTCAATATATTGCACCGTGCTCCGGCGCGGATTGAACTTGGCCGACGAGGTGAAATCGGCCGGAAACCCCTGCTGGGTGTTCAGGAAGCCCGGTTGGCCCGGAGCCTGGGCCGCGCTCGCCAACACGAAGCGAGGACCGTTGTAGGCCAGGTAGCTCGTCCCGGTCCGGTTAAAGCTGTTGAAGCCAACTCCGTAGCCGGACCGCAACACCGTCTTCGGAGCCATGGTCCAGGCGACACCCAGGCGGGGCCCGAAGTTGTTCGTATCCAGATTGACGAGCGCCCGATCGGAGAACGAACCGTCCTTGGCGAAGCGGATTCCATTCGTCTTGGGATCCCAGCTCGAAAGCAAATTGTCGCGCTCGTAAAACGGAGTGACTAACTCATAGCGGAGCCCCAAATTGATCGTCAGATTGCGGGAGACTTTGAAGTCATCCTGCACATAGGCAAACCAGGACTGTTGGCGGTGATTCACAATACCCGGGTTGACTAGCTGATAGGTGTTCCGGGCTCCGAAGAGAAAATCGGCCAGACTATACAAGCCCTGCGTGGCCGCCGTCGCGGTCACCCCAGCGGGTACCGAAAACTGCCCTTGGTAGGTGTTGCGGCCAATCATGGGGCTAACGTCTAATGTTTCTACGCCGAGCCATTGGTACTCCACGCCGGTCTTCAGCGTATGCCGACCCACGACGCGCGTGTAGTTCAACTTCGGGTTCCACAGGTTGGGGTGCTGGTACTGGGGGTTGGTCGCCTGACGGCCCAGCGAGGTGAAGCCGGTCAACGTCTCCGCCGTGATGCCACCCGTGATCGCCGGGTCGGTTGGCAGCCCTGGGATGCCGAATAGATCGAGTACGCTGGGACCCCCGACGAGCGGTGGGTTCTTCCCGGCTTTGGACGTCGAATAGCCTAAACGAGCCTCCAAAATCGAAGTCTGGTTGATGGTCCACGTCCCGCCGCCGGCAAACGAAGTCAGGGGCACAAACTGGAAGCCATTTCCATTGCCGCCCGCCAAACCAGGAAAGGTGCCTGGGTCGAAGACGTCGAACCGGCTCTTGCTGAACCGAAAGAAGCCACGAATTTTTTCGGAAAAATACTGATCTACTTTGAAGTCGCCCTTATCCCGGTAGTCTGTGATCCGGCGCAGAGTCTGGTAGTTGTTCGCGGCGGCGGAACTGGTATTGGCGGGCAGTGAGTCCAGCACCCCGCGAGCATAGCGGATCACGGCGTTTGCGGGGATCACCCCATTCTGGTAGACCTCGCCGGTGAACGGGTTGCGGATCGGCACGCCCAGCGAACCAGATCGCTGTGTGGCGTTCGGGAAGGTGGCAAACGCGACCGAGGAATTCACTTCTCGGTAGCCTTCGTAGTCCATGAAGAAGAAGGTCTTGTTCTTGAAGATGGGTCCGCCGAAGGAGGCCCCAAACTGATTCTGGTTCTGGATCGGACGACCGGTCGTTGGCTTAAAAAAGCCGATCGCATTCAACTGCGTGTTGCGGAAAAACTCCCACGCCGCCCCGTGGAACTGATTCGTTCCGCTGCGCAGGCTGGCGTTCACAATCGCCCCCCCTGCCCGACCAAACTCCGCGCTCGTGTTGTTGGTGATCACCCGGAACTCCGCCACCGCATCCGGGGGCGGCTGCACGACTTGGTTCGAAAACCCTTGATTGGAAGTTCCAAAGTAGTTGTTGTCCAGCCCGTCCAGCAGGAAGTTGTTCGCCGTGCTCCGCAGGCCGTTCACGCTAAAAGACGCTTCGCGCTGGGACGAACCGATGCCTGAACTCGGCGTCCGCACAATCCCGGCGCTGAGATAAATCAGCTCCGAATAGGCTCGCCCGGCCAGCGGTAGCTCCCGGATCTGCGCCGCCGCGATCGTTTGGCCACGGTCCGAGTTGTCGGTTTGCAATATCGAGACGTCCGCCGTTACCTGCACCGTCGACTGCACCGAATCCAGTTCCAACTTGAAATCCACCCGCTGCCGAGCCCCAATCGTCAATTCGAACTCCTGGCTCGACTGCGTTCTAAACCCGGCCTGCTCAACTCGCAGCTTGTAACGGCCGATCGGAATCGAAAGGAATTCGAATGACCCGGCATCGGTGCTGCGGCCTTTTAGCGTGACGCCCTTGCGGACCTCTTCAATGACGACCGTCGCGGAAGCCAGCGGGGACTGCGATGCGTCGACTACCGTACCGAGGACGGTGCCGGTGTCAAATTGGGGGAACAGAGATGCGGTGCACGCTAAAGCCAGCGAGGCGAGCCTGAAAGCAGCTTTCTTCATTGCAACCAGTAGTAGCAAGCGGTCGTTTCGATCCGATTAACGCCCGCTGACAGTTCTGTTGCGAAATCCAGTGCCCTATTTCGGTGGACTGGTCAAGAACGGATTAATCACCGTAACGCTGCCATACGTTCTCCCCGCGGTGAAGTCTTCACTCAAAAGCCACCGGCAACCTAGCCGCTCCGCCGCCGCCAGGATCTTTCCGTCCCAGTACGTCACTTGCGCCGCATCGCACCAGAACCAAGCCCGCTCCACGATAGCCAAGCTCGATCCTACAGGTTGCCACGCAACGTACGCCCCAATTGTCTCTCGGGCAACCGTAGCAGGAACTCCTACCTTTCTCACCGCATTCGCATAAAATTCATCCAAGACCTGCCAGCTGCAACGTCCCGTCTGGCTCTCCCAAAGATACTGCAACCATGCCGCCGCTTGGGGAGCCTTCTCCACGGCGCGCCGGTCTAAGGCATAGAGCAACACGTTCGTGTCTATAAACGTGCTATCCGCGGCCATTGGCAGCTTCGCGGCTCAATCGGTTTTCGGCGTCCAGATCTAACGGCTGCAACTGCTGCCACCGCTCGAAGGCTTCCCAATATTCGTCGCTCGAACGCATCTGCTTTTCGAGAATTCCGCCGAGCAGCCGGGAAACGGAAGTGTTCTCCTCTGCCGCCTTTTTCCGCGCCCAAAGTGCCACCTCTTCCGGCAGCGTGACGGTAACGTTCTTCAGCATGAAATCAGTGTAACACGAAGACACGAGCTCGCCGTTCTGTCTTCCGCAGACATAGACATGCTACCCTTATGGAGTAGCCCTCCAGTGATTCCCGATCAAGCCGGACAAGAGTTTTCCAAATTAGTCGCCATTATGGCGAAGTTACGTGCGCCCGACGGCTGCCCCTGGGATCTCGAACAAACCTTCGATTCGATCAAGAAGTACACCCTCGAAGAAACTTACGAAGTCATCGACGCCATCGACGAACGAGACTGGCCAGGCCTCTGCGAAGAACTCGGCGATCTTATCCTCCAACCCGTCTTCTACGCCCAAATGGCCCAGGAACAGGGCTTATTCGATATCGCCCAATCTCTCCGCGCGATCAACGAAAAGTTGATTCGGCGCCATCCCCACATCTTCGGCGACGCCGAAGCCAATACCGCCGAAGAAGTCCTCGACCAGTGGAATAAAATCAAAGCCACCGAAAAGCCGGAGCGCAAACGCCTCCTCGACGGCATCCCCAACGCTATGCCAGCCCTCCTTCAGGCCCGCGAAATCAGTAAGCGCGCCGCCAAAGTTGGCTTCGATTGGGAGAACTCCGCTCAGGTCGTCGACAAGCTCCACGAAGAACTTGCCGAACTCGGCGAGGCCGCCTCGCCGGAAGACCGCGCCGGCGAGATCGGCGACCTTTTCTTCGTCCTCGTCAATCTCGCCCGCTTCTATCAAGTCGACCCCGAACAAGCCCTGCGCCAAACGAACGCCAAGTTCCGCCGCCGTTTTTCGCACCTCGAAGACCGTCTTAATGGTCAAATCGAAGGCACCCCCATCGCTCAACTCGAAGCACTCTGGCAGGAGGCAAAAGCCAAAGAATGATCGTCGTCCGTGAGTTAGTCGAACATGCCGAGTTAGTCACGGCTGTCATGTTACAGAAAGAAATCTGGGGC
Source organism: Acidobacteriota bacterium (assembly GCA_026394015.1). Taxonomy (GTDB): domain Bacteria; phylum Acidobacteriota; class Terriglobia; order Bryobacterales; family Bryobacteraceae. The sequence goes on along the minus strand of JAPKZA010000225.1, from coordinate 987 downwards.
TTTGCCGATATCGACCTGCTCCCTCTCCGGCTCTTTGTCGTCGCCACCAAGATCGGCGGCCAGGTTCTCGGGGCATTTGATGGCGACCACATGGTTGGATTTCTCATCTCGATCCCCGGCATCAAACCCGACGGGCGCGCCTTTCTGCACAGCCAAATGATGGGCGTCGTCGCCGAGTACCGCAATGCGGGTGCCGGGCGGATGATGGAACTCAAACAGCGAGAACTCGCCCTCGCCCTCGGCGTCAACCTCATCGAGTGGACTTTCGACCCGCTCGAACTCAAGAACGCTTTCTTCAATATCGAGCGGCTGGGCGCAGTCGTCAAACGCTACGTCCTCAATCAATACGGCACCACCTCCAGCCAACTGCACGCCGGCCTCCCGACCGACCGTTGCATCGCTGAGTGGCACCTCGACCAAACTAAAACGCCGGTCGACATCGTTGCCCGGATCGAGGTCCCGAACGTCGGCGCGCGCACGATCGACGTTCAATCCCGCATTAGCCAAGCCTTTCTCGAACACTTCCGCGCCGGACGCACCGTGGTTGGCTTTGAACGCGGCGAAACCCACGGCGTCTATCTGCTCGCCGACCAGGATGGATTAGTATGAGCTTTCAAATAGACGAAATTCGGCTCCGCCAGGTCAAAATGCCGCTCGTGCATTTTTTCGAAACCAGCTTCGGTCGTACCTATGAACGCGACATGGTTCTCGTCGAAGTCGTCTCCGACGGCCTCAGCGGCTGGGGCGAAGTCACCGCGGGCGAAAACCCGTTCTATAACGAGGAATGGACCGAATCCGCCTGGATGATCGTCCGCGACTACGTCGCCCCCCGCGTCCTCCGCCACCCCCTCGAAACCGCCCGCGACGTCGCCCCGCGTTTTAAACACATCCGCGGCCACAAGATGGCCTGCGGCGGCCTCGAAGTCGCCGTTTGGGATCTGGAAGCCCGCCAGAAAAACATCCCGCTTCATCAACTCATTGGTGGTG
>JAPKZA010000536.1 GCA_026394015.1 Acidobacteriota bacterium | reverse complement strand
TCACACAGGAGGGCCTTGCCATCCTATCGCCGGAAACCAGGGTGCCGATCAAAGTGGCGCTTACTCTACCGCTCGACCCCGTCGGGCTCGCCGAAATCAGATTCTAGGAGAGAGTAAGTGCTGTTTTGGACAGTAGTGATAAGGAATCACCATGTCCTGTAAGTTGCCACGATAAATCACGTTGCCGAAGTTGATCGGCGCACCGCTCTGCCACTGATAAATCGCGTTGATGCTCCACCCCCCCGCCACCGCGTCCATCCAACGCGAATTGCTGTTCATCCACGCTCGTCCCTTCCCAAACGGAAGCTCCCACATCCCATTCAGCGCAATATGATGCGGCCGGTCCTGCGGCGAAATCACATGGTGCGGATGCAAATCTTGCGCGTTCAACCGCTCCACCGCCTCCATGAATTTCGACCAAGTCCAATGTCCACCCACCGAGAAGCCACGGGAGAAGCGCCGATCCAAGCGAACCGTCCCCGCGTGATACCACGAAAAGCCGTCGTTGATCGTCATCGTCAGCCCATTGAAATGCGGATACGGACGCAGCAGCGACGCACGGCTCACGAACTGATTATTCTGGAACGCCGGGCTCTGTGAAAACTGTGGCAGCCCTCGGAACGGATTCACCACGTTCGCACTGAGGAAATTCACCGTGCTGACGTCCCGCTCCGGGCTCCGACTCAAATACTGGGCCGGAGTCAGATTGAAGTCGTATGGAACACCCAGTCCTGTCCCGCGATTGGCCAGGTAACCTACCTCTAACACTAGGTTCTTGGCCAACTGCCGCTGCACGTTCACGCTCCACCGCTGCATGTAGGCATTCCGACGCTGCGGATACACCGAAGAAAGCGCCAGCCCGAGATTTGTCGCCAAGCCCGCCGCGGAACGCTGCGCCGCGATAAACCCATCCGGGTAAGGATTCGCCAGCGTCGCCCGAAACGTCTGCCCGTTGTCCACCGAAGGGTTCATGTTCGTCCGCTGGCTGAATCCCACTTGCGTAGTGTCGGCGCGATCCGCCCCCAGCGGTTCGAAGAAGATACCGTAACCCGCCCGCACCACCGTCGTCGGCGTCAACTGATACGCCAAACCGAACCGCGGCGAAAAATTGTTCCGATCCGGATCCCACAACCCGCGCGGCTGTCCCCCCACCCCCGCAAAAAGAAGCCCGCCCCGTAGATTAAAGTTTGCCGGAGGCACCTCAGCAATCGGGTTTGGCGCATAAGCCGCCCGCGCGGCATCATTCGCCGGGTTCGTCGTTGTGAAATCGATCCCCCGGTTGGCGCGATTGAATCGCTCCGTAATACCCTGTTCCAACTCGTATCGCAACCCAATGTTGAACGTCAGCTTCCGCGTCGCCTTCCAATCATCATGAACAAAGAAGCCCGCATAACCCGACTTCTCCGCAATCGAATCCTGCACGTCCACAAACCCGCTGGTCGGCAGCCCAAACAGGAACGACGCCATGCCCTGCCCAATCGGGGCCACCGGCGAATTGTCCAGCGGCCCCCGCGTCCACGCGTTGGCAAACGAATACTGCCCCGAGTAGTTTCCATAGTTGAACGAGTTATCCAGCACCGTCCGATACTCGCCGCCGTATCGCAGAGTGTGGTTCCCTTTCGTTTGCGAAAGTGTGCCACTCACAATCTGTGCTGTGAACCCGCTCTTGCTCGGCGTGTTCGTGCCAATCGTCACCATCCCGCCGATGTCGATCTCCGGAAGCGCCGTCAGCGTCTTGTCTAACCGATTGGCGAACGAAGCGGGTAGCCCCAGCGTTGTGAGGTCAAGCCCCTGCGTCGGCCCATTCCCGCGATTGGCTTGCCGAGTCACGCCGTAACGGAAGTTAGCCACCGTCGAAGGGTTCAGCGTCCAGACATAATCCAGGGCAATCGAGTTATAGCGGTTCACCGAGATGCCAGCGATCGCGTCGTTATTCAGCGTTCGATCCTGGTCCCCATAAGTCCGCATCGTGCTGAAAGACACGTAAAACCGATTGCGATCATTGATCACCTGGTCCGCGCGCAACATGTGGCTCCAGTAGTCAATCAACGCCGGCGTCGCCGTCACGAAATTATTGCGAAAATCGGCCGTCCCGGGCGTGTTCGGCAGCGGGTAATAGGGCATCAGTCGTTGCGCAATTGGGCTGATCCGGCTGTTCGGCACGATGTTTCCTGGCAACGGGGTCCGTTGAAACCGCCCGCCCGCCACTGGCACCACCGACGCCGGATCGTAAATCTGATAACTCGCCCCCAGCCCCAGCAAACGAGAAAAATCCCCCCGCCGCTGCTCTTCGGTCGGCACCGTCGTATTGGTCTGGTTGTTGAAGTTGCGCTCCATCAACTCGTTGCCATAGCTGAAGAATGTCCGGTTCCGCCCATCGTAAAGCTTGGGAATGCGCACCGGACCACCCACCTGCACCCGGTAGCGATTGGTCCGCGAAGCCGGCCAAAGTCGCGAACGCTTCGCCTCGAAGGTCTCCCCCGGCCGGTCCGTCGCCGTGTTGTAGAGGTTGCTATTGATGAAGAACGGATGCGTCATCAGCGGCCGACTCAAATGAGAGCCCCACAACGTCCCGTGATAAGCGTTGGAACCAGACTTCAACACCATGTTCACGCTCGCCCCGGCGAAGCGACCCAAGGAGGCATCATACGCCGCCGTCTGCACCCGAAACTCTTGAATCATCTCCGGCGGCGGCTGGAAGGCGATCACCCCGTCCCCGCCCATATTCGGAATACCATCCAGCGTAAACTCGCTCGACCGCGTCCGCGTCCCCGCCACCGCCACGTCGGAAACCGATCCCCGCGCCTGTGGCAGCCATCCGTGCATCGGTGCATTGGTCGAAACCGCCCCCGGCGAAAGCTGCATCAAATAATTCACCCCCCGTCCCGCCAACGGCATCTCGCTGATCATTCGGTTATCCACCACCTGCCCCAGGCTCGCCGTGCTGGTTTCGAGGATGGGCGATTCGCCCGTCACCGAAACACTATCGGTCACCGCGCCTAGTTCCAGCTTCACGTTGATTTCGGCAATGTCACCCACCCGCAGCGCCAAACCCGAACGGGTGTGCTTCTTGAATCCGTCGAACTCCACGCTCAGAACATAGGAGCCCGGCAACTGATTCAGGAAGTCGTAAACGCCTTCTTGATTGGTGACGGTCGCCGCGCTGGCGTTCGTCTCCGTTTGTTTGATCTTCACTTTCGCTCCGATAACGGTGGCACCTTGTTGGTCCGTGACGCGGCCCGTGAACCGGCCGTAAGAGTTCTGCGCCGGAGCACAGAAAGGCAGCAAAAGGGGGATTAGTAACAGAAAAACGCGCTGAAGCATGCGCGGATTATATCAACACCCACCGAGTGCGATATCATCCGTGCCATGAGTTTTCGATCCATTTATGCTGGCGTCGCCTTTGCCGCGCTCCTGGCGATTTTGCCCGCCACCGCCTTCGGGCAAGACGTTACCGGACGCTGGACCGGTTCGGCCGAATGGACCGACGGCGGCGGTACCAAACGCACGCAGAATTCCACTATCGAGATCAAGCTCGAAGCGGGAAAGGTAATAGCCCATTCGGTCAGTCCCGAAGGAAAGCCGGGTGCGGAATTGAAGATCAACGTCGATGGCGGCAACGTGAATATC
>JAPKZA010000539.1 GCA_026394015.1 Acidobacteriota bacterium | reverse complement strand
GGGGTAGCTGGGGGCTGATGCGGGTGGCGTCGGGATAGCAGCCGCCGTCGCCGTTTTGGACGGCGCCGGAGCCGCAGCCGGGGGTGGAAGGAAAGCCGGTGACCATGGTGAGGATGGTGCCGACCTGCCAGCCACCGACGACGGTATCGGCGGCGCGAGACATGGTGGAGCCGAAGTGGCGACCGCGACCGAAGGGGAGTTGGTAGAGGAGCGAGGTGGTCCAGTTCTGCCGGAAGTCAAAAGCGGAACGGCCACGGAGGAGGCGCTTGTTATAGGGGTCAGAGGTTCCGCCGTCGCCGAACTGGGTGCGGTAGGCGCTGTTATTATCGATGGACTTGCCGTAGGTGTAGGCGCTGAGTAAGTTTAGGCCGTTCGAGAGGCGGTGCTGGAACTTGGCCTGGAGGGCGTTGTAATTAGATTGGTAGGCCCCTTCGATCCAGACGTAGGTTCCGTTGAAGATGGGGAAGGGACGGCGAGCGTTGATGTTACCGGCTCCGGGGCGGGCGACATTGAAGGTGCCGGGGCCTTCGAGATAGTTGCCGGAGGAGCCGACGTAGGTTACTTCGAATGAGGCGTTCGAGGAGAGCTGGCGTTGGATTCCGGCGGACCATTGGTAGATGCGGGGCCGGGCGACGTCGTACTCATGCCCGAAGGCGAGAGAGGGTATGTTGCCGGTGGTGAAGATACGATCCCAGGTGAGGTTCGGGAAGTTGGTGTTGGCGACTTCGTTGCGGCGGATGGAGAGGGGGGCGTTGCGAACGACTTCGAAGTTTTTGTTTTGGATTTCCTGAGCGTAGTAGATGCCGGCGCCAGAGCGGAAGACGGTTTTCGAGTTGATCTGATAAGCGAGGCCGATACGGGGCCCCCAGCTATCGAGGCGGTTTTTCTGGACGCCGCGGCCGCGGCGGCCATCGCGGACGAAGGGTATGGCGGCGGGTAGGCGGCAGCAGGGGTTGCCTTGGAAAGGATCGCCGTTACCGGCGCGGACGAAGGTGGGGAAGACGGAGTTATCCCACTTCATGTCGACATTGATGATGTTATCGAACTTGTCGGTCCAGGGGGTGTAGTTTTCCCAGCGGAGGCCAAAGTTGACGGTTAGTTTCTTAGAGACTCGCCAAGTGTCCTGGATGTAGTAGGCATGATACAGGTTACGGTAGTTGGCGAGGGGAACGCCGATTTGGCCTTCGGCGACCGAGAAGGTGCCGAGCATGAAGTCGGCGACGTTGTTGGCGGAGATGATGGGCTGGCCGGGGATGCCGCTGGAGGAGTATTGGCCGTTGACGGAGAAGCGGCCGCGGGTGGTGACGCCGCCGAGTTGGTTGAAGCGGGTGCGCATGACTTCGCCGCCCAGCTTTATGGAGTGTTTGCCTTTGTTCCAGGAGAAGTTATCGTTGGCCTGGATCATGGTGTCGTAGTTATTGAACGGAGAATCGGCCGAGTTGCCGGCGAGGGTAAAGCCGCCATTGAGGGTGAGGTTGGGGACGCCCCAGTAGAGGGGGAAGTCGCTGGGGATTTGAGTGGGGTCGATGCCGAGTTCGCGGACGACGTTGCGGACGCCGGCTTGGATGGGGATGTTGGAATTTTCGAAGCGGCTGACGCCGGCGCGGAACTCGTTGACCTTGTTGGGGCCGAGGACGCGGGTGTTGCCGAAGACGCCAGAGTGGGCTTGGACGGGGACGTTGTTGCCCTGCCCGGGCATGGGGGTGGGGTTGTATTGGAACTCGCCCTGGTGGGAGTAGCGGAAGAACCAGTTCACGTTTGAGGACTGGGTGTAGTCGAAGCGGGCGTTTTGCTGGTTGGCGTCTGTGGGTCGGCCTTCGGTGTTGACGAAGTTATTGGGGGCGAGGGTGAGGCCGGGTACCTGGGGCATCCACTGGGTCATGTAGGCGGTGGAGATGGGGGCGATGCGGTTGCGGGGGATGATATTCCCGGGGAAGGGGGTGGAGGAGAGGACGGTGCCGGTGGGGCTGAGTTGGCGGGAGAAGGGATCGTTGATGATGCCGTTGACGGCGGAGAAGTTACCGGCGACCCAGCCTTGGGGGGGGACGGTGGAGGGCTGCACGAGGGCTTTGCGCTCGCGGAGGCCTTCGTAGTTGACCATGAAGAAGAGTTTGTTACGGCCGTTGACTAGCTTGGGGATGACGACGGGTCCGCCGAGGGTGAAGCCGAACTGGTTGCGGCGGAAGGGGGGCATGGGGGCGGTGGGCGGGGTGAAGAAGTTGCGGGCGTCGAAGGCGTTGTTACGGACGAACCACCAGGCGGTGGCATGGACGTCGTTGCCGCCGCTTTTGGTGGTGACGTTGATTTGGGTGACGTTGAGGCCGTATTCGGCGGGTACGGTGCCGGATTCGACTTTGAACTCCTGGAGGGCGTCGAGGGAAGGTAAGAAGATGTAGGACTGCCAGTTCGGATCGGTATTTTCGAGGCCGTCGAGGGAGTAGCGATTGAAGAAGATGCGTTGGCCGGCGACGCTGAGAGTGAACAGCGAGCGGGTGCCGCCTTGGCGGAGGCCGGCGACGAAGGAGGCGGGGGCGGCGGTGGTGGCGCCGGGGGTGAGGGCGGCGAGTTGGAGATAGTTGCGGCCGTTGAGGGGGAGTTCGACGATGCGTTGGTTTTCGATTACGGTGCCGAGGGAGGTGGTGTCGGTATCGATGAGGGGGACGGAGGCTTTGACTTCGACGACTTCGCTGACGTTGCCGACTTGGAGGGCGACATCGATGCGGCCGACTTGGGCGACCTGGAGTTCAACGCCGGTGCGTACCTGGGCGGAGAAGCCAGTGCGTTCGACACGGAGGGTGTAGAGGCCGGGGCTGGGGGAGGGGAGGCGATAGACGCCTTCTTCGTTGGTGGTGGTGGTACGGGCGGCCGAGGTGGCGGTGTTGGTGATGGTGATGTTGGCACCGGCAACGACGGCACCTCCGGAATCGGTGACGGTGCCGGTGACTTCGGCGGTGGTGATTTGCGGGAGGCTGGGGATGGCGGTGCAGAGCCCGAGGAAGACCGCGAAGGCGAGGCGATAGGAAGCGACCATGGCTTACTCCAAGTGTGGGTTGTGAGCTAGGTTAGGGTTGGACCAGGAAGAGGGGAGCCCGGAGAGCAAAG
>JAPKZA010000362.1:11512-12703 GCA_026394015.1 Acidobacteriota bacterium | reverse complement strand
GTGTCTCAAGGTTGTTGACACGCTACGCCCGCGCTCCAGCTTCGATTTCGACAGCGATGCTCCCCCCGCCTCCGCCACCACAATCTCACCCGCATCCCCCCCGCCGCCATCCGCTTGTCGTCCCGGCTGATCGCTACCGGCCGCATCGAGCCCGTGGCGAACGGACGCAAGGAGCCACTCTGCGCATCGCCGAGAAACGCCCCCGTCCGCGTCGCCAGCACCACCTTCGTCCCGTCGCTCGTAAACACGACCGCTTCCGCCTTCGCATCCAGCCGCAGGTTCGCTTCGGGATTAAACCCCACCAGATCGGTCTGAGCCATGGAAAGAAAGGCAAAGCCGAGTATCAAAGAAGCGCGCACCCACATAAGTCACCATCCAGATCTAGCTAAGGTTACGGGCAAAATCGACGGCCCCAAACGCGCCCGTCGTTAAAAAATGCGACGAATCGAAAGAACGGCCTGGCTGAACGTACTTCTGCCGAACGCGCCGCCTTGCGTGGGAAGGTAGTTGAACGTGTACGCAACGTCGATCGAAGTCTTTTGGTTAAGGTACGATTTCTACCCAACTTCCCCAAACACAAGGGCATTCGTGGCGAACCCCGCCGCCGTGGCACCGCCGAATCCAATTACTGTTCCGAGCTCCTCCACCCCGGCCCCGCCTCCGACGAACGGGAACACGCGGCCCTTGCGGTCACCAAACAAGGGCCGGTAGCTCCCTTTGACGAAGATTTCGCCCTGCGTGCTACGAACGCCGTTCAATTTCGTAAAAACTAGGTTTGGCTCCACCTCAACGCCGATGTAGTCCCGGGCCGTCAAGAAATAACCGAAAGAGGCTTCGATGGCTAGCGATCCGGCTGTGGCGTTATGCGTGTAGAAAAACTGGCCGCCCAGGCCGATCTCCCGATCTCCCTTACTCTGTTGCGCGAACGCTGGCTCCGAACATAGGGCCACCAGTAACGACAGGCCCAAAGCGGTCCTTTTCATTCTTCCATCCTCCGCTCAACTAAAAACTCGGTCCCGAGATCGTAGCGCGCTGGCCGTTGTTCGATCAACGGGGAACCTTCCGGCGCGGGTACTGCCCCGATCCCCAAGACGCTAGAATTGCAGAAGCCGCACCCCCATGCCCCTCACCCGCCGTTCTTTCCTCGCCGCCCTCGCCGCCCCCCGCCCCCAACCCAACATCGTCCTCATC
>JAPKZA010000362.1:0-11468 GCA_026394015.1 Acidobacteriota bacterium | reverse complement strand
ACCTCGCCTGCTACGGCCACAAAACCCACCGCACCCCCCACCTCGACCGCCTGGCCGCCACCGGCCTCCGCTTTACTGACTTCCATTCCAACGGCCCCATGTGCTCCGCCACCCGCGCCGCCCTCCTCACCGGCCGCTACCAAAACCGCCTCGGCCGTCCCTTCGAAGGAGCCCTCGGCGACGCCGACTACGATCGAGGACTCCCCCTCGGCACCCCAACCATCGCAACTATCCTCAAGAACAGCGGCTACTCGACGGCCATGTACGGAAAGTGGCACCTCGGCTTCCATCCCCCGTACATGCCCACCCGTTTCGGTTTCGATGAGTTCCGCGGCATCGTCCACGGCGACAGCGATCATCACTCTCACATCGACCGCTCCGGCCGCCAAGGCTGGTGGCACAACGAAACCCCCGCCAACGAACCCGGCTACGCCGCCGACGTCCTCACCCAACACGGCGTCGCCTTCATCGAAAAGAACAAGCGCCGGCCCTTTTTCCTCTATCTCCCCCACTTGTCCATCCACTTCCCCTGGCAAGGCCCGCGAGACAAAGGCTATCGCCAACTCGGCCACGACTACAACGACGCCTCCAAACTCGGAGACCTCGCGACCAAGGACATCGCAGCCCAAGCCAAGGCCATGGTCGAACATCTCGACACGTGCGTCGGCCGCATCGTCGCCGCCCTCAAACGCAACGGCGTCCTTGAAAACACCCTCGTCCTCTTCACCTCCGACAACGGCGGCTATATTAACTACGAAGGCGGTTACCACAACATATCCAGCAACGGCCCCTTGCGTGGTCAGAAGACGGAAGTCTTCGAAGGCGGCCACCGGGTCCCGGCCATCGCCTCCTGGCCCGGCCGCATCCGCCCCGGCGTCACCGATTCGACGACCGCCACCATCGACCTGCTACCCACCTTCGCCCACTTGGCCGGAGCCAAGACCGATCCCCTCGCGCTTGACGGAACCAGCCTCCACCCCGTCCTCTTCGATCGCCGCCCCCTCGCCGAACGAACTCTCTATTGGCGCATCCGCACCCACCGCGCCGCCCGCCGCGCCGATTGGAAACTCGTCCGCCTTGGCAACGCCCCCCCGCAACTCTTCAACCTTCGCACCGACATCGCCGAAACCCACAACCTTGCCGCCGCAGAACCTGCCCTGACGAGCGAACTCTCCGCCGGCCTTGCTGCCTGGGAGGTCGACGTCGACCGCGCCATCGCGGGCTAGCCCTCGGCTTCTCCAACAGGGCTTAGGATCTTGGTCAATAGGCCGATTCTCGCCTTCAGCCCGGTCCCCTCTCCATGCTGCGGTAACCACTATGTCAATCAGGGCGGGGATCCTGGCGCTCTGTCTGTGCGCCAGCGGGTTTGCGCAGAGCGCAGCACCCAGAATCTGAAGCGATGAGGCGCTGAAGGATTGGGCCGTTCCGGTTGCGGCACGGGGCGTCCGCCCCGGACACTTCAGCGAGCGCGAAGACTATGCCGTCCCGGCGGACAACTACCAGACCTATCCCGTCTACCACCCGGACAGCGAACCCAAAGGCGATTGGGACTGGCTCCAGAGGCAGAAGCCGAAGCCTCTCGTCGATTCCTCCGCCATCCGGGCTAAACAGGATTGGGTCCGGGCCGGACCACTGGCCTTCCGCGATCTCAACGACGCATCATGTCGCACCATGGACCCCACAATCATCCCCGCCACGCGCGACCGGGCGAACTTCAAGGGCGTCCATCTCACTCGGTCGGGAGGCTTCGTCCTCGACCAGAAATGGGTGGTCCCGCCCATGGGTGTCGAACTCAGCTCCACCGCCTGCCTCACCTGCCATGTAAAGGTCGAGACCCACGGTGGATTTCAGCAGGCCGGGCCAGACAATCCCTTTCCGCCAAGCATTGAAGGCATCGGTTCCAAGAACACGTCCGTGCTCGTGAAGGCGTTTGAGTTGTTTTCCCAGGCGACACTTTTTCGGTTGCCAACTGGCGCTCCCTCACCACGCCCTGGGCCCCGGATCCGCGCGTCGAGGCCATCAAGGACATGTCGACCGATCAAGTCATGGGTCTCTTCAACGGCGGAGACGGCGCAGTTGCCGCCCGCTTCAACGGCAGCCCTTGGCACCAGACCAAAATCCCCGATCTGCACATCCTGCGCTACAGCCGCTACATCGACGCCACCGGCACCCACCGTTTCGTGGCCGACCAGCAGCGAAAAAGTTTCTATCGTTATGCGGATGGATTGCTCTACTCGATCGGCGTCTATCTGATGTCTCTCGAACCGGCCAAGAACCCGAACCCTGCGCCACCCGCTCGGCTCGCCGAGGGGCGGAAGATCTTTGATCGGGAGGTCTGCTTGAACAGTCACTCGGCACCGGACTATACCAGTGGCAAACTGACGCTGGCGATGGGCTACAAGCCGCCCGACGATCACCCGGATCGCGAAATGATTCTTCGGATGACGGCGCGTCTGGACCCCGGACTCGCGCTCCAGACGCGCAAGGGGACCGGCTTCTACAAAATCCCCAGCCTGCGCGGTGTTTGGTACCGTCCCCGCCTCCTCCACGACGGTTCCGTGGCGATTCTGGAGGAGCTGTTCAATCCGGCGAGGTTGCATCCCGACCATGTCCCGGGCGGCTGGAAGGGCCAGGGCGGCCCCGCTAGATTTGGACTCAGCTTGAAGGAGAAGGAAAAGGCCGACCTGCTGGCGTTCCTCCGGAGCCTCTAACCCAGGGTTCGCTCCAACCAAAGGGTAAACGGTACGAAACGAGAGCTGCGCCGCCATCAGCCCGGCGAGCGCCAGGAATGCTGCGGATGGCCCCAACATGTGACGGCGCAAGAGAGTTGATCCAACTCACGAATGGTCGCTCGTCCGAAAGGTGGCTTTTGGGGAGCCCCGATTCTGTGCCGAACTCCAAATCCAGAGAAGTAGCGGACGAGTATCCCGCCGTCCGGCCACCATCGCAGGGGCGGCGACATCTCCGAGGTGCCGACTTCTCTCCCATAGCATCTGCAATCATGAAGCCAGCGGAGACGGGCCTGTCGGCCAGAAGAAAGGAAAGCATGTCGGGCGTTATGCCGTAAGCGTTTGCAAACAATATGGTTGCCTTCCGGGAGCCTCGCCGCCGACCTCGCCTTAAGCCGACTAGCATCGGTTTAGTCAGATCTGCCAAAACAAGAGTGAGTCGCACACGATGGAATGGAGCGCCGTAGTGGTCAAACTTGCGATCGCCATAACGTACAATACGACGCTTGCCCTAGCCATTAACGAAGACGGAAATGACCGTCGACGTTCCGGGTGCGACGCTTGTCGTTACGTCGTGGGCTAGCGGACAAACCATCGCGCCATTGCCGGGGCGCGGGTTGGACACCACCTGGTTCACCGCCGTGGCCCCGCGAATTGCCTCTAGCGGCTTTCAGTTCATCGCCATCAACCCGCGGGGCATTGGTGGTAGCACAGGGAGCGTTCAGAACATTCACATGGACTCGTTCGTCGGTGACATCGTCGCTGCGATTGACGCGATGCGCTTGCGGCAGGTGCACCTCCTCGGCTGGGCACTCGGCAAACGCGTATCTCGAGCGGTGGCTGTCGCGCATCCGCGGCGTGTGGCCACCGTCACGCTACTCGCGGCCGGGATCACGTTTCCACCGGTCCCGCTCAGTGCGGAGCAAAAAGGCGCTGTCGCGCGTTGGGGCAGTCAGGCCCAGCATCCTGAATCTCTCAAACGTTTCCTTGCCCACTTCTCGCCGCACTCGAATCCATGGCCGCTGATGCTTGAGGCCGGAGTTCGCGCGTGGCCCGAGGCGACCGCTGCTCAGGCCCCCATCGTCGGAACGCCTTTGGAACGCTGGTGGAGCGGCGGCGACGAGCCCGTGCTCGTTGTTCGGGGACTGGGCGATACCTACGCGCCACCGACCAATGGCAGAGAGCTGCGCCGCGAGTTTCCCGCACGCGTCGAACTCGTCGAACTCGAGCGGCCGTCCGAAACTGCCGCGGCGGTCGTTCGGTTTCTCAAGGCACTTCCGTTGAAGCGATAGTCAATGTAGTGCCTAACTTCCGAATGCGGCCCACCCGCCCCGGGGCGCGCGGTGGATGGGCGAAAGAAGGTTTCCAACGCCGCAAGGATCGGATTGGAGCCGGATCGCGCGCTTCGGGAACAAGCCCAATACCGAGGGCGACGATTACTGGGAGCGACCTGAATCGACCCTCCTATCGCTCGAAAGAAAGTTGATTCGTACTCCCGGCTGCGGAAGCGGCGCAACCACCTCATGCCCATAAATTCGGTAAGCCGTATGCCGTGAAGACTGCAATCGAACTCCCGGATTAACTGGTCAATGACGCGAAGCCGTTCGCGGCCCAGCACGGGCTCAGTATGCGCGAAGTCCGTGAACCGGCCTTGCGGATGTTCCTTTCCCAGGCATCCGCAACGAAAACGGGGTTCAACTTAAAGGCCGTCGTCACCCACGGGGAGGGGCTTCGAGTCGCAAATGATTGGGGCACCATTCGGGATCTGATCTACCCGGTGCCCGGGGAACGATCGCCCTCGACGCACAAATTCTGGTCGACTCCGTTGCCGCCGCCTATGTCCGGCGGTTCACGCAGGGTGCCGGCCCCTGGGCTATCACCTGGCACAACCTCCACGAATTCGTCGCCATTGTCACCAACCCGCGAATCTACAAACCGCCCACGCCACTCGCTGCCGCTTTATCGCAAATCGGGTATTGGGCTTGGAGCCCCTCGCTCCGATTGCTCGGCCCGTCCCATCGGGCACCCCGCGCCTTAGTGACAGAGTGGCTCACGAGAAACGGAATCAGGGGCGCGGGGCTGCTGTGGTTAAACAGAATGCGCATCGATGGAGAAACGGGACAGGGAATCAACGGGAGGCGCGGGCGCATCGAGCCTGCGGGCGGCAAACTCGAGAACGGCCGTCACCTGTTCCCGTGACACGTCGAACCACTCCATGATCTCGTCAACTGTTGCCCCGGATTCGAGGTTTTCAAAGACCGTGGCAACCGGCATACGAGTGTCCTTGAATACCCACGCTCCGCTTCGCTTGCCGGGGATGCTTTCCACTGCGGCGCACTGGGACCAGTCAAGCGGCGCCATAGTCTTTCTCCTCCACGTCATGTTACCGGGTTCCATCGCAACCTGTGTGGGCTTGGCCTCCCCCCTGTCGACATACCGGAGAGTCTGCATCCGGCAAATGATGATCGATAGATCGCGGGAAACGGTGTAGTCGAGCCGGTAGCGATCTTCCAACGACATCGTTACTTCTCGCCACTTTCACCCCCGGTGACGGAGCCCCGCCGTGGAACCCTGCTTCCGGATCTATCCTCTGATCGGGCGCATACGGCCAGAAAGCCACGGATACATGTCTCGCCGCGGAGGGCGCTTTAGACGGACAGTCGTTGGTTTCAGGAAACGGATGTCACTTCTTCTGGTGTCCCGCCTAGAGTTCCCTCAATGCTTTGCGCGAGCAGCCCGGTCGGACTCATCTGCCCAGAGTGCGACACGGCGTGGGCCTTGATGGGACAATGCCCCTTAGCCTTGTAACTTCCGCCGATGCAATCGACAAAAACAGTCTCCGTGAACACCCATTGGCCGCCCGATCGCCGCGAGAGGCGCTTCTTCCTTTCGATGCTCGTCGCTGTGTGGTTGGCGATCCTTTCCGGGTTCGCTTACAACAACATGCAGAAGTTCGTGGCAGGACGCCTGACCTACCCGTGGATTGTCCACATCCACGCTCTTGTCTTTACGGGCTGGCTCGTCTTCTTTACCGCACAGTTGGTGCTGGTCCATCGTGGTCAGGTCAACGCCCACCGGCGGCTAGGGATGTTCGGGGCTGGCTTGGCTGCGCTGATGGTGGTGCTCGGGGTTATGACCGCCATCAGCACAGAGCAATACAAGTTCGGAACCCCGGCTTCGGATCCGCCCTTCCTGAGCGTGATGTTCTCCGATATGCTCATCTTCGGGGGCTTGGTGACCGCTGCCATGCTCGTCCGTCGGTCACCTGCCGCCCACAAACGACTGATGCTGATCGCGACCCTCGTGCTGACCGATGCGGGGTTTGGCCGTTGGCTTAGCCCGAAGATCGTCGAGTGGACCGGTCAGAAGAACTATTGGGAATTGAAGAGCTTTGCCGAGGGCGCCTGGCCCTTCATCCGGTTCCAGCTCCTGCCCGCCTACACCCTCATCGCTGCGCTTGGTGTATTCGATCTGTTCACACGGAAGCGGTTGCACCCGATGTATGTCCGGGCAGTTGCCTGCTGTCTGCCGATTCACTTGCTTGCCGGTTGGTTGTACTTTCAACCGTTCTGGCGGTCAATCGCTTTGCAGATCATCGGGCGGTGACACACGACCTGCCTCTCAACCTGGAATCCGCCTTCCAGCGGCCCGATTGACTTGATGCCTCTCCGCTTCAATCGAACGGTCTCGGCGGCAGCGCTGGAGATCTCGTTAGGACAGGAATAATAGAAGATCATTTCGGCTCCTGGCACAGCCGGATCGAAGTTGTCCAGCTCCTTGAAGGTGAGCGTGAGCGAGCCGGGGATTCTCCCTTCTTTCCACTTGGGGGGAAGGCGAATAGGTTGTGAACGGCGAGTTCGTGGAGGTGAAAAACGAGCCCTATGCATAACCGCCCGCTTCTACTTGCTAAGGGGCAAGTAGGTTCCGGTCGGCGAACTGAGGCCGTTGACGACCAGTACCGTCTCGTAGTCGCCATTCGGGATGTCCGGCACGAGGAAAACCAGTTGATGCAAGCCGGGAAACCCGGAGAGACCGGAGTAGGCGGGCACCACACTCGTCGTCTGTCCGTTCAGCGTCAGGCGAATTTCCGAGGCATTGCTGAGCGGGTAGCCGCCGCTGCGCGCCGGGGGGATTTGGCCCGCGGGCACGGGTGGAGTTGTCGGGCCTAACCCTGTTCCGTAGAGAACGACGTACTCGCCGGGACGCGCCGGGCGGAGGGCTAAGCCATTCAGGGAACCGTTGGTGCCGAAGAGGTTCGGCGGGCCGATGTACGCACTGCCGTCGTTGGCGGTGGAGGCCAGATAGCGGCTGTTTTCGGGCGTGAAACGGAAGACTGCCGGGTTGATGCGGCGCGACTGCGTGGCGACGGTCGTACTGCGCAAGGTGCTGTATTCCACGACGACGTTGACCGGACCGTCTGGGAGATTATCGGGCGCGATGGCGTTGATCTGGCCCGAACTTGTGAAAGCGATGAAGGCTTCCTGATCGTTTACCAAAACGCGGACGTTGTTGAGGCGGCGCGGGGCGACGTTGTTGACGAAGGACTGGCCCCAGTCGCCGAAGTCGTCACCAAGGTCGGAACCAAAAATGGAGAAGAAGCCGCCGGGGGTGATGGCATTGGCGGCCGAGTAGGACGCGCTGTTCACGATGCCGGAACTTTGAAAGCCAGGCCTGGGCAGACCGACCGTAGAGGTAAAGGGGGCGGCGTAAATGTCTCTGACTTCGGTGGCGCTCAGGGGGCCGGCGTAGACGCGAAAGAGCGCGATGCGGGCGGGTGCCCATTCATTGTCGTCATCTAAAAAGAGACGAACGAGTTGGTCCGGGTTGAGGGCGGCGGCCATGACGCCAAGGTCGGTGGGATTGCGGGAAGCGACCAGGCGACCGTTGAGATAGACGAGCACTTCTCCAGGGCGCTTGACCAGGACGACGTGGTAGTAGGTGCCGGCGACAAGTCTATTTTCCGCACTGCTGCTGACGCCGGAGTGGTAGGTGATGAAGCCGGAAGGGTCTAGGTATAGGCCTTCGGAGCGCGTAAGATTCTGGCAATCGAAAATGCGCCGCCAGCCGGTGCTGCCGGCGTTGAAGGCGAGGACGAACTCCATGGAATAGTTGTCGCGGGGAACCTTGTCTTTCGCCTGGTAAGTGAGACCGCCCTGGGCGGCGCGGGGGGAGGCGGCACCCGCGACAGCATAGACGGTGCGGGCTTGGCCGAAGACGGTGTCGGTGACGAACCCACTGTTCCCGCTAGGGTTGGTGGCCGTTAGAACCGCGCTGCCGCCGCGCTGCGGATTGAGGTTGCCCTGAAACAGATAGTTGGAAACTTGAACGGCATTTTGGGCCGGGAGAAGTGCGGAGAAAAGGACAAGGAGCGAGAACAATGATCGCATTCTCGGAGTTTACCAGCTTTCCGTTTCTCACTAACTCGACCGATTTGTAAGGCCATGGCTAGCGATCCGCCACGCTGGCTGGACACTCGACGGGAAACCCGAGCTGCGTCCAAAGCGGGAATCCGCCCTCCAGTGGCCGGATAGACTGGATGCCCCTCCGCTTCAGCCGGACGGTGGCGGCGGCAGCGCTGGAGATCTCGTTCGGACAGGAACAATAGAGGATCATTTCGGCTGCCGGCACCGCCGGAACGAAGTTGTCCAACTCTTTGACGGTGAGCGTGAGCGAGCCGGGGATTCTCCCTTCGTGCCACTCAAAGGTATTTCGCAGATCGACAATCGTGACGGTTTCGCCCGAATCTATGCGTTGCTTCAACTCCAGCGGAGTGATGCGGGCGACGCGGAGCGAACGGTGAACCCGCATTCTCTCGATCAGTTTGCAAAGCAGGTAGATCACGGCGAGGCACGCGAGGCCTACGCCCATCCATCCACCGAGCCGGTCCAGGTGCGTCGAAACCGCTTCTAATTGCCCGCCAAAATACCATCCGGCGAAGAGGTAGACACCAGCCCAGAGGCCCGCGCCGGTCCCATCCAGGGCGACGAACTTCCAGAGGTTTACCCGATAAATGCCGGCCATCGGAGGCGCAACCGTGCTCACCCCAGGGATAAACTTGGCGAACAACAACCAGCGCGTTCCGTGTTTGGAGTACGCCGCATTCGTCCGCCGAACGCAGGTGTCCGGCTCCCAAGCGAGCTTGCAAAGCAACCGCAGCACGGCCATCCCTCGCGTCTTGCCCAGGTAATACCAAACGGTATCTCCGGCCAGAGAAGCCGCCACCGCGAGCAGCAGCGCCACGGCCAGATTCAATTTGCCGGCGCTCGCGAGCGCGCCCGCTGCCAGCAAGAACGGGGCGGCCGGCAAGGGCAATCCGAGTTGTTCCGCCAAGACGCACGCGAACAGCGCGGCGTAGCCATAGCGGGTCAGGAATTCCAGCGTTCCATTCATGATGCCCGCCCGTCTGCTTGAGGTCGGTCACCGGGGGCCTTCCCCTTGGCGCGCAGAAGCAGCCACGCCAAACACCCCCCGGCCCCCACGTCATACGACATGCAGAACGGGGGCCACCAGGCGGGCACCCCGGCATTCGTCACGATGCCAGCATGGAAGAAATCAAAGACGCCGTGCCCAACCAGCGCGGCGACGACCACCCAGAGGTTGCCTTTGAACCCCGCGACGGCCGCCGCCACGAAGACCGCCATCACGCTCAATTCGATGAGCAACGCGTGGGTGGTTCCCCCCATCAGAGCAAACAGTTGGTAGTAGGAGGCAACGACGATCAGCACGGTGGGGTAGAAAGCGCGATCGCGATCCAAGCCGACTAACCTTGCAAAGACAGACACAACTAACGAGAGCAGACTTCCGATTCCGTATCCCATAGATTTCCCTTGATGTCGGAGATCCCGACTATTTCGCGATCTCCGGCTTGAGTGTGCCCTTTGCTTTCGCCACCGGGAGCAGCGTTGGATAGAACTGCACGAAGGTATCGTCGACGGCTCCATTGGCGGAGTGGCACGTCTGGCAATTGGATTTGGCGCCCTGCGGTTTGCCCGTGCGGGCGGTGGGGCTGAAGCCGAAGAACTCCCACTTGGTGGGGAATCTGGATTGATCTTTCACGTGCGCTTCGAGTCCGACTAGTCCCTGCTGGAAGTGACCGCCCTTGTTGATGGAGCCCTTGCTGGATTCCGTACGAACTTCCATGACGAACATCGTTTTGTCCGGCCAAGTGCCCGTCGCCAGGAACGCCCGGTAGGCCCGCGGGGTGACGAAAACGTTGTCGAATCGGTCACCGACCACGGCGTTCGCCGCGCTTTCCACGAATCCGTAGGTCATGCCGAGCCCCGAGCTCAGGTAGATCCATTCGCGATAGTTGTCCGGCAGCTTGAGCTGTCCATCGCTCGTGTACTGCGGCTCGTCATGTTGGATTTGCTGCTGGCCGACTACGTTCAGGCACACCAGCAAAAGAATCAGGATTGATTTGAGTTTCATCGTTAGTACCGGCTATTTCCAAGTGATCGATTCCACGGCGAGAAGGTCCCCTTGCCGGGTGCCCTGCACGGAGACTTGCAGGTCCTCGGTCTTGGCGGTGGATTCGAGCAGAGCAATCGCCTTTTCGTTGCCGGCCGGCGTAAAGGGCAGGTGGCTGCCATCCGCGGTTACGACTCCAAATCCGGTGGACTTGCAGATCAGCGCGCACTTCGCCGTATGTGTCTTTGGGTCATCATGCTTGCATTTCGCGGGCATCAGGTAGCCGTTGACGGTCTCGCCAAAGCTGGTATGGCGGAAAGAAAGCAAGCAGCAAATCGTCAGAAACGTTGTTTTCATTGGGGTATATCTCCTGAAGCCATCCTATGGTCGATTCGCTGGATCGCAAAGGACACAGATCCGTCGAATTCGGCCAACCGTGGCTATGCTAAGGAATGGATCAAACTTCGGGTGCCTGCGCGCCAGGCCTGGTTCGGCGCGTCGTTCTCGTTGCTCCGGTTGGTTTGCAGATTCTCGACGTGGCCGGGCCGGCAGAGGTGTTTGCGCGAACCGAGGCGGTGCTGGGGCGTCTGAACCTGCCCGTGGTGGGGACTTATCGAGTGGAACTCGCCTCGATTCGCGACGAAGCCGCCGTACCAACATCTTCTGGACTCAGCCTGTCCCCTTCCGTGTTCTATAAAGATTTAAAGGGTCCGATTGACACGCTCCTGGTCGCGGGCGGTCGTGGGGTGGAGCAGGCCGCCAAAGATCCTGATTTGCAGGAGTGGCTGCGCGCGCAAGCCAAAGCAGTCCGGCGCATCGGCTCCATCTGCACCGGCGCGTTCCCGTTGGCCGGGTCCGGGTTGCTCGATGGCCGCTGTGCGACGACGCACTGGCAGTGGAGCGATCAGTTTCGCAGTCTGTTTCCGCACGTTCGCGTCGATTCCGAGCGGATCTTTATCCGCGAGCACGGCATCTCCACCTCGGCGGGAATCACGGCGGGAATGGACCTTGCCTTGTCGATGGTGGAGGAAGATCACGGCCATCGCGTGGCGATCCAAATCGCCCGTGAACTGGTGATGTTCCTGCGCCGGCCCGGCGGACAGTCGCAATTCAGCACGGCGCTGGCGGGGCAGTTTTCGGACCACGAAACGTTCCGTGATCTGATTCCGTGGTTGCTCACGCACTTGGAGCTATAGGGGACCCGGTTTTCTTGGACACAAGATTGGCTTAATGACCGAGATCCAAGGAGACTAAAAGCAATGGCAGAAGAGATGAGAGACACAATGGGTTCTGGGGCGGCGGGGGGAGCTCGTAGGGCGACTTCCGCCGCCC
>JAPKZA010000550.1 GCA_026394015.1 Acidobacteriota bacterium | reverse complement strand
ACCCGGACAACAAGGCGGGCAAGATTACTTACAAGCTCGCGGCGACGTCGAAGACTTCGACCATGGAAAAAGAGTTGCGGCAGGCCGGTGAAGAAGGGTTCAAGTTCCTGGGCGTCGTGGTTGGAAAGACCGCTTTTGGCGGTAACGAACTAATCAGTATTCTGTACAAGTCCGAAAAGTAAGGTCCCCGATGCCAATTCAGCGCCGCCGCTTCTTTCAATCGATCGCCGCGGCATCCGCCGCCTCGACGCTTTCCGCCCAACCCGCCGCGCTGACGCTGCCGGCGAAAGTTGCCACGGTCGCCCCGGAGACGGCGGCGGAATCGGTGCAGCGTTTCTTCACGGTTCGCCAGCTGACTACTCTGCGGCACGCGGCGAGTTTGCTGCAACCAGCCGTCGGGGCGCTACCCGGGGCGATCGAGGCAGCGGCGCCGGAGTTCCTGGATTTCCTCCTCTCGGTTTCGCCCGAGCCCCGCCAGACGCTCTATCGCTCCGGCTTGGACCACCTCGATTCCCAGGCCAACAAGCTGTTCCAACGGCCCTTTTCCGGGTTAAGCGCCGCGCAGGCCGATCAGGTTCTGAAGCCGCTGATTGTGGCCTGGACGTTTGATCCGCCGACCGACCCCCACCAGCGGTTTTTGACTGAACTGCGGGCCGATCTGCGCACGGCCACGACGAACTCCGCCCCTTACGCCAAGGCGAACGCCAACAATTCCCGGCGGCGGCGCGGACCGGGCGGCGCCGGTTTCTATTGGTTGCCGATTGACCCGACGCGCCGCTGAGTTACTACCATGCCTACTCCTACTTACGACGTGATTATTGTCGGCTCCGGCCATTCCGGCGGCATGGCGGCCGGGGTTCTTACGGCGAAGGGCGTTCGGTGCCTGATGCTCAATGCCGGGCCGGTCGTCGATTTTGAAAAAGATCGCACGAACAAGGCGGCCCACGAACTGCCGTTCCGCGGTTTCGGCAAACCGGGGCAGCACCCGCATGTGTTCCAGGCGAACGAGTTCAACGCCAACACGTGGGTGGACGAAAAAGAGATTCCGTATACGCAGGCGGCGAACGCGCCGTATAACTGGGTCCGTGTCCGCCTGGTCGGCGGTCGGTCGCTATTTTGGGCTAGGCAGTCGTTCCGGCTTTCGGACTTCGAGTTCAAGGCCGCCGATCACGATGGTTTTGGCGAGAATTGGCCGATTCGGCATGACGATCTGGCGCCGTTCTACTCCCGGGTGGAGGCGCAGTTCCGGGTGGTGGGCCGGAAGGAGGGTTGGCCGCAGTTTCCGGATGGGAACTTTGTCGATGGCGGCTTCGACGCGGCGCCGGATAGCGAGTGCCAGAAGCGGCTGACGGCGGTGGCGAACAAGATGGGGATGGGCGTGTCGCGGATGCGGGCGGCGATCGGTGAGAACGGGCTGGCGAGTTCAGTGAACCTTTCGATTCCGAATGCGCTGGCGACGGGTAAGCTGGACGTGGTTCCGAATGCCGTGGTGCGGCAGGTTTCCGTCGATAAGAACACGGGGAAGGCCAATGGGGTGATCTTTCTGGACCGCCACACGGGCCGGGAGATGCAGGCTAAGGCGCGGGTGGTGGTGCTGGCGGCGGGCACGCTGGAGACGACGCGTCTGCTCTTGCTTTCGAACTTAGCGAACTCCTCCGGCGCGTTGGGCCATTATTTAATCGATCAGCAATACGGATGCAACGTGGTTGCTTCCATGCCCGAGGCGCGGGACGGCAAGGCGACTCCGCAATTGATCGGCGGCGGCCTGTTTATGCCGCGCTTCCGTAACTTGGACAAGAAAGAAAAGCGGAACTTCATCCGCGGCTATGCGCTGCCGATGAATACCGGATCGAGCCCGGATCCGCGGTACTTTACCGAGTACGGCGAGGCGCTGCAGAAGAAGCTGGCCAGTTACGCCGGTTCGTGTGTGCAGGGGAGTATCTTCGGCGAGGTGCTACCGCGCAAAGAAAACCATGTTCGGCTCAACAAGGATCAGCAGGACGCCTGGGGAATTCCGACGCTGCATATTGACGCCCGTTACGGGGACAATGAGCGAAACCTTTGTAAAGACGCGGCGGATACGATGGAGGAGCTGTACACCAAGGCCGGCCTGGAGATGTTAGTCAAGAGCGACAAGGTGAACCCGCCGGGTTATAGCATTCATGAGCTGGGGACTTGCCGGATGGGCGATGATCCGAAGAAGAGTGTGCTGAATAAGTGGAATCAATGCCACGATATTCCTAACTTATTCGTCGTGGATGGGAGTAGCTTTGTGACGGGTGGTTGGCAGAATCCGACGATGACGATTTTAGCGCTGTCGATGCGGGCGTCGGAGTATCTGGCGGGCCAATTGGCGGATGGGAAGCTATAATTTTGCCCACGGGCGGAGCGCATTGATTCGCTCGGCGGGCCTGTTCTTGCTCGTGTTCCTGATCCACGCGGTGACCCCGATTTCGACGCAAGGGGATTCCCGCTGGACGATCCCGGCGGCGCTGAATCTGATCCATCACGGGACATTCGACCTGCGCGCGAACCAGGAAGAGGTCGTTCGCAGTGAGTTTTACGCCGTGGAGTGCGTGTTTCCGGACCAGCACCGTTT
>JAPKZA010000354.1 GCA_026394015.1 Acidobacteriota bacterium | reverse complement strand
CCCCCTGCGTGGGCTGGAAGCGCATGGTGAGATTCTTGCGTTGGGCCAGAGGGAGCATGGAATCGAGCGTATCTTGCACGAGCGCGTGGACGTTGTAGGACGCGAATTGGAACTTCTGCTGCTTCATTTCGACGCGCGAAAGGGTGAGCAGGTCGGCGGTGAGGTTGCCGAGGCGTTCGGCGTTTTGGCGAATGATGCCGAGGAAACGGACGTTGTGCTCGGGTTCGTGGATCGCCCCATCGAGGAGAGTTTCGGTGTAGCCCTGGATGGACGCGAGCGGCGTGCGGAGTTCGTGGGAGACGTTGATGACAAAATCCTTTCGAATTCGCTCGAGTTTTTCGAGTTCCGCATGTTCCCGCTGCAGTTCCTGGAACATTCCTTCCAGGGTCTCGCCGGTCTCGTTCAGCTTACGTTCGAGCAGACCGAGTTCGTCGCCGCCGGGGCGGGCGAGACGGGCCTGGAAGTTGCCTTTGGCCAGTTCCGCCGAGTACTCGATGATGCTGCCGAGGCGGCGGGAGACCCACCGGGCGAAGAGAGCAGCCAGGAGAATGGCGGGTAAGAAGGCGAGCGCGGTGGAGCCGAGCATACGGCGGCGAATGGCGTCGACCTGGTTCTGGATCTCCGACAGGGGAACCGCCAGGCGGAGGGCGCCTTCGTCGACCGGGACGGCGACGTACAGAAAGGGGACGCCGAGGGTGGGGCTTTGGCGGCGGGTGGAGCCGGTTTGCCCCGCCAGCGCCAACTGCACTTCCGCGCGATTGGAGTGGTTTTCCATTTTATCGGGGGCGGCTTCGGAATCAGCGAGGACGCGGCCGTCTCGGGCGATCTAGGTGAGTCGACCGCGGGCGGCGGCGGCATATTGCTTGAACTGTATGGGATTGCTGGGCAGGGCAATGGCCAGCATCTTGCCTTTGTCGATTAATTCGCGTTCCAGAGTTTCGAGGTAGGTGGACTCGGCAACTTTGGAGGCGAAGAAATCGACGGCAACAAGAGCGACAACCAGAAGGCCTAACACCGCACCGATCAGTTTGAAGAAAATTTTGCCGGTCAACGATGAAACGCTCCTAGCCTTTATTGTAGCTGGAGTACTCAAGCTTCCACACTGCAACAAAGCGGGTTACGAACGAATGAACTTATGGTTTGAGGTCGATGACGGTATAGGTGGGCACCAGGGGCAGAGAAAATTCCGTGGTTTCGGCGGTGACGAGCAGGTCCTTGGGCTCGACCGCGCCGGCGGAGGAGTAGAGCCGGAGGGACGGGAAGCGGCCGAGGAGGCGGACACGGAGGCCTTCGACGTTGCGGTTGCCATAGTTGAGCAGGGTGATGCGGCGGCCGGTCGCGTCACCGGACAGGCTGGCGATGACGACGTCGGAGCCGTAGATGCGGAGCAGACGTTTATCGTCGCCGAGCTTTTGGCGGATTTGGTAGGCGTAGGCGGAGGGATCGCCGGATTGGGGCTTGACGTTGAGGTCGAGCTTGGAATCGGGGGCGGAGAGGACGCGGAAGAGGAGATTGCGGCGGACGAGCAGATTGAGATTTTCGCCGGCGGCGGGGGAGCCGTCGTCGAGGAAGCCGATGTTGGCGAGGGGGGGCAGTTTCGAAGCCGGGATGGTGGCCAGGAGTTTGGCGGCCTCGGCGAACTTGGGCCAATCTTTCGCGGCGACCTTCATGATGACGTCGACGCCGTAGGCGTGGGCTTCGGCCGCGGCGAGAACGGGATTGGCCGGTTCGATATACGCCGGGGCCTTGAGCCCACGGACGTACTGCGAGCCGTTGGAGTTCACCCAGGGGGCGTTGGAGGCCGAGGCCATGTTCATGCGGTATTGGACGCCGGGGCTGGGGAGTTTGCTGACGGCGGGTAGCGGCTTGGCGCAGGCTCCGGCCGCTACCCAGGCGTCGAGCGCTTCCGGGGCGACGTAGACACATTCGATGCCGAGGGATTTCAGTTGCGGCGCGGTGGAGGGCGGCGCGTCGGTAAACAGACTGATGAGGGCGAGGGCTAGCATTTAAAGGGTCAACTGCCGGAGGTCGATTTTCTTCTTGTCGTATTCGCCGAGGCCGAGGGTGGCGGCGTATTCGATGTGGCCGGGTTCGCGGATGAACCGGTTGAAGTTGGGCCCGGATTTGCGTTCGCCGGCCTTGATGAGATGCTGCGGGGAGCGGTCCCAAACGCTGACGGCGCCTTTCAGCTTGCGCTGGTCTTCGATGATGTCGAGCAGGATGCGGTCCATGGCGACGGGGTCGGTGCCGAACATCATCTTGCCGGGATAGAAACGGAACTCTTTGCTGGGGGAAAAAGGGCCGCCGTGCCAAACGCCCTTGAGGCCGTCCATGACGTGGAGCACGGTGCGCGAGCGAACGGGTTCGACGGTGGCGAGCTTACCGATGAAGGAGAAGGTGTTGGTCTTTTCGAAACGGTGGGAGCGGGCGACGTTGTGGAAGTTGCCGTAGGCGATATTTTTCAGGCAGCCGGTGACGCCGGAGGCGCCGTGATCCTTCATGTTCGGGATGTTGATGAGCTTCGTGAAGTTTTCGGAGACCTGGCGGATGATGTTGGAGCGCGTGTCTTCCTCACCGAAGAAATCGACTTCGACGTAGGTTTTGGCGTCGTAGCCGTTGAGGGCGTCGCGGAGGGCGGAGGCGGCGAGGATGTGGACGCCGGCGGGGACGTATTTTTGATAGCCGACCGAGTCCATTTGATCCTGGAAGCGTTCGTAGATCCAGATATTGGTGGGTTTGACGCCGGTGAGGATGAGTTGGCGAACGGTTTCGGCGACGACGACGGGGTGGGAGCAGATGGCGGGGGCGCCGGAGCAGTTGACTTTGAGGCCGACGACGTCGTTGGGTTCGACGAAGCGGCGCCAAGCGGTGCGGAGATCCTTTTCGCCGGTGAGGGAGAGCATGCCGCGGCTCATCATCTCTTGGACGGTGGGGACGTCGACGGCCTCGGTTGCGACGTCGATGGACTTCGGGGCATGGACGGAGGCGACCCGCCCGCGGAAGGCCCCGGGCATGCCGGGTTGGGCCCAGGGTTGATAGGCGGATTGGACCCGATATTGCGGCAGATCCGCGTTAGTTGCCGCGAGGGCGGCACCGGCGGCGAGGGGGGAGAGAGTCAAGAAGCGTCGGCGTCGCATACAATGCAACGTAGCATGAACAATCCTTCTAAATCACGCCGCAATTTGCTGACGGCCGCTGCCGGCATCGCCGGAGCCGCCGCCGCGCAGGCCCAAACGCCCGGGAAACCGGAGAAGAAAGTGCACTACAAGGGTGCCAAGCCAAAGTCGACGCCGCTGTTCAACGGGGCGGTTTCGTTCGGGAATTTGCTGTTTATCGCAGGAAAGGGCGCCCATTTCGAAGGCGACATCAAGGCGCATACCAAGCACGTGCTGGACGAGGTGGAGAAAGAGTTGATCAACGCCGGGTCGAGCATGAACAAGGTGTTGAAGTGCAATGTTTACCTGAATGACCTGAAAGACTACGTTGGGATGAACGAGATGTTCAAGGGCCGATTCGGTGAGGAGCCCCCGGTGCGGACGACGATTGCGGCCGCCGGCGGAATCCCGGGGAATTCGCTGGTGGAGATCGACGTGATCGCGTATATCTAGAAGCCGTAGAGGCGTTCGGCGCGAATGTATTCGGCGACCGCGGGGGGAAGCTCAACGGGCATCTCTCCGCGGGCGAGTTCGGCACGGATGCGGGTGGAGGAGACGTCGAGTTCGAGGGTTTCGAGCGGCAGGACGCGGGCACCTGGAGGCACGGCATAGGCGCTGCCGGGGCGGGAGACGACGATGAAGGTGACGAAGGCGACGACGTCCTGCCAGCGGTGCCAGAGGGTGATTTCGGCGAAGGCGTCGGCACCGATGAGAAAGAACCATTCGTCGCCGGAGGGGAGGAGCCGTTCCAGGGTGAGGATGGAATAGCTTTTTTCGTTGGCCTGTTCGATGTCGGAGACGGCGAAAGCGGGTTGGCCGGCGCAAGCGAGTTGGGCCATGCGGAGGCGGTGGCGGAAGGGGGTCCGCCCGGCTTTGTGGGGGGGGACGGCGTTGGGGACGAACAGGACTTGGTCGAGGGCGAACTGCTGGGCGACCTCGCGTGCGACGACGAGATGGGCGGAGTGGATGGGGTCGAAGGTACCGCCGAAGATCGCGACGCGCATGGGCTAGAAGCTGAACCCGACGAGGATGTCGACTTGGTTCGTGCCGGTGAGAAACCCGCTGCTGGTGCGGCGTTCGTTGAAGCGGGTGTAGCGGAGTTCCGGGCCGATGCGCAGCTTGGGCAGCTTGATTTCCACGCCGCCGCCAGCGACGATTCCTTTTCGGTTGTCGAGGCCCGGGATGTCGGTGAGCCGTTGAAAAACGAACCCGCCGCTGATGGTGGGACGGACGACAATGCCGGGGAAACGGTATTTGCCGAGCAGGGGAAACTCGAGGGAGCCGACGTTGTTGCCGCGGCGGTACAGGGCGTTGAGTTCGACGCCGAGGCCAGCGGGGAGGAGGAGTTCGAACATCGGGCCGACGACGAAGTCTCCTTTGCGAATCGACGTCAAATTCCGGTCGATGAGTTTGGTGGCGTCGATCACGGGAAGGCCGCCCTTGATGCCGACACCGATGTGCTGAGCAGGAAGGAGGGTCGCCCAGAGGATCAACAGGGGGAGGAGGCGAAACATTCCTTTATTGTACGGCCTGTGAACGGATCGGGAACTTCCTACGGAACAAACCGGGGAGAGCGCTAGCGGCCCTGGGCCACCTTTCTACGTGATTCTGCATCTACTCTGGAGACCGTCCCAAGCCGCGGACCCGGCGGCCGAACAGCAGCTCCAACTGGCGCGGATGTTATCCTACGCCACGCGGGAGACCCGTTTTTATCGCGACTACTTCTCGGCAAAAGCGTTATCGGAACTGCCGCGGGTGGAGTTGCTCGACTACCTTCGGCACCCGGAGGGCTTCGAGGTGGAATCGGCGCCGCCGCACCCGCGTCAGGAGTTAGCCTACCCCGTCGGTCGTCCTCCGCGGACCGCGGTGCTGGGGC
Organism: Acidobacteriota bacterium; assembly: GCA_026394015.1. Taxonomy (GTDB): domain Bacteria; phylum Acidobacteriota; class Terriglobia; order Bryobacterales; family Bryobacteraceae. The sequence continues at coordinate 7,102 of JAPKZA010000354.1, read as the reverse complement.
AGGAGATCATCGGAGGAATTCGCGTCCGGCGCTTCCATTCCTACCGCAGCACCCGTCTGGCGGAGTTCGCCCCGGAGGCGCTGGCGGCGCCGTCGGATACCCTTCGAGCGCTCGCCCAAAGTATTGAAGAAGGCGAGATCCAATGGAAGCCGCTGCGGCAGGCGTTGATTGTTTTCAACGACGTCGTGCGCGGGTCCTTGACGGAGGAAGATCGGGACTATTTCTGGAAGGTTTTTCAGGTTCCGGTGTTTGAACAATTCCGGGGGTTTGCGGGCGAACTCCTCGCCCAGGAGTGCGAGGCCCATGAAGGGATGCACCTGCAGCAACAGAACGTGATTGTCGAAACAGAACCCGACGGGCAATTGCTGTTTAGTTTCCTCCGCAATCCGCGCACGCCGTTGTTCCGCATGGCGACTAATTTGACGGGACGGCTCGCGGTGGGGCGCTGTGATTGTGGAGCGACGACGCCTCGGCTGCTCGACGTTCGACGAAGAACGGCAACTCCGGCTTCGCGCCGTCAGCTGGCAGTGGTAAACTTGTAAGCGTGATGTGCCTTGAGCGCATGTGGCGGAATTGGCAGACGCCCCGGATTTAGGTTCCGGTACTCGCAAGGGTGTGGAGGTTCAAGTCCTCTCATGCGCACCACTACTAGTAACTCTCAACGGACTTCGGTACTCTAATGAACATGAAACATTGGCTTTCCCCGCTTGCAGTGCTCGCGCTTGTCGCGCTTCCCTTGGCCGCTGAAACTGGACATTTGCGGATTCGCTCCTCGCCTGTCGGCGCTGGCTTGTTTGTCGACGGCAAGTATGTCGGACCGGCGGGTCGGTTCTCCGTTCCGGAGAAATGGCCGGTTGAGGCGGGTTCTCACGAGATCACGCTGAAGGATCCCCGGTATGAGGATTTCTCGGCGAAGGTGGACGTCAAGAGCGGCAAGACCACCAAGCTACGCGCAAAATTGAAGAAGTTGGAAGAGCCGAAGGGTCCGTTCGGGCGTCTCCGGTTGAAGGGTGGCGAGCCGGAATCGTTCTGGTCAGTGGCGCAGGGCGACACGGGTCCTTTCTACCTGAACGGCAAGTACATGGGCCACGTGGATGAGTTGAACGACGTCGGTGGGGGCCTGTTGGTTCCGGCCGGAACGTACGAACTGATGGTGGAAAGCCAACTGTTCGGCACGGTGAAGAAGAGCGTGACGATCGTCGCGGGCAAAGTGAACGCTGTGCCGTACGGCGGCAAGAAAGAGCAATAGACTTTCGGCACGGAAAACGGCGCGCGAGTCGAGTTCGATTCGCGCGCCGTTTTCATTTATGGACGGGAGAGATCAACCCCGATCTTCTTCATCTCTTCGGCATAGTAGCGACGTTGCAGCAGTTCGAACTCTTCGCTGCCTTCGAGGATCTCGCGTTTCTGCTTGCGGACTTTGTCCCGCGCCGCCTTATCCACTTTGTCTTCGGCGAGCAGGAGTTCCATGAATCCTTTGACGATCTCCAGGCGGATATCGTTTTCCGGCTTCTTGAGTCGGAAGTCGCGGGATTTACGGAAGACGGCGATCAACTTGTGCGAGATGTCGGTGATTTTGTCGCGCGAGAGTTTCATCGCGTCACCGGTGTCCCGGCCAGAGGCGCGAATCACCTTTCGTTCGGCGATCAACTGATTCTTGATCTTGCGGAACATGTCGGAGTAGCTGATCTGGTTCTCCCGCATGTAGTTGGCGTACTGTTCGAGGATGTCGCGAACCTCGTCGTTTAAACGATCTTCGGCGGAGAGTTCCGTCACGATCATCTCGCTGATTTCGACGGCACCCTTGGCGGGATCCCCAACTTCGACGTACATCGGGTTGATCCGCTTGATCAGTTGGCGGGAGAGATACTCGATTAGTTCCTTCGGGAGAAGCATTGTAGTGTCAGCGACGAGTGTACCAAACGGCTAGCGGAGGCCGGGCAGATATCGCCAGCGGGTGGCGCGACGATAGGCTTCGTAGGCCGGGGAGGATAGCGCAGCCTCCTCGTGGGCAAGGCGCAGTTCCGAGCCGGCGAGGTAGAGCGCGACGGCGGCAACGGTTCGCCAACCGGCGGCGGCGAGGGTGGCGGTCGCGACGAGCAGCAGCAGAAAGGCCAAGTACATGGGATGGCGTACGAAGGCGAAGGGGCCGCGGGTGATGAGCCCACCGGCGCGGCCGACGGCGATGGTGGCGGCATACAGGATCGCTCCGCATGGCGCCAGGGCCAGCGCCACGCCGAGTTCGAACGGGGAGGGAGCCAGCGGCCCGGAAGGCAGGAAGGCCGTGATGGCGAGCACGCCGGCGATCTGCAATAGCATGCCGGGAAAGTGATGATGCGAGGGGGCCGGCTGACGAGTGGGAAGCGCGCTCCAGACGGCCCCGACGGCGACCAGGGCCCAGGAGAGCAGATACGCCGCGAAGGCGACGAGCCGAAGTGAGAACATTCGTTCTCCAGTGTAGTCTGGAGCCCGTATGCTAGTGACTGATGATCTTCGTTGCACTGGCTATTCTGGGGACCGTTGTTTTTGGGTTCTACCGTCTGCGCATATGGCTGGGCCGCTTTCGAGAGGAGAATACCCGCTTGGCCGTGCGCCATTCCGATGAGCTCAAAGAGGTACAGGCGCGGGTGAAAGATTTGCAGTGGCAGGTGGACCTTTGGGAGGAGCGGATGGCGCGATGGGACGACCCACGGCGGCTGATCTGGCCGGAACCGGTGGCTCTCGATCGGCGCGCGGAGTCTATAGCCGAGGTGGCGGCCCGCCCGATGAGCCCCGTGACGGATGAATTGCGCGAGTTCCTGCGGGCCGTACAACCGCCCGACGCTGCCTCTGCGGCCTATCTCGCCGAGCATCGGGAGCGGTTGGCGTTCACCCTCGCCCAGGTTCCGCCGGGGGGGCAGCGGGCGCTCGAACTCGGCACTTATGGGGTGATGGCGGCGGCGGTGAATCGGGTATTTGGCTACGGTGCCGTGGAAGGTGCCGACCAGTCGGATGCGGGGGAAATGGAGGTGGCGATCGCTGGGCAAGCGCCGTTCGTGTTGCCGATGCACTCCTTCGATGCGGAGGGTGATCGGTACCCGTACGCGGACGGCTCGTTTGATTTAGTTCTGGCGTGCGAGATCATCGAACATTTTGTCACTGACCCGATGCACTGTCTGCTGGAATGCCGACGGGTGCTCCGCGACGGGGGCACGTTGCTGATCACGACACCCAACATCGCCAGCTACACCGCCATCGGGCGCGTGTTGCAGGGGAGCGAGCATCCGAACCTTTTCCCGCAGTATTCACGGGAAGCTTCGCACCGACCGCATGTCCATGAGTACGCCCCGTACGAACTAGCCACGCTCCTCCACGATGCCGGGTTCGAAGTGGAGCGCATCGCGACCCGGCGGCCAGCCAATTTCAACAGCGTCGAATGGGTGACCCCGCTGCTCGAAAAGTTCCGCTTCCCTACCCTGCTGCGCGGCGAGCAACTGTTTGTAGTCGCCGTCAAACGGGCCGCGAGCCCAACGGTCCGCTACCCCGCCTACCTTTACGAAGCGGCGGAACCGGGAACGGATTAAGATAATCTCTGCAACTCTATGAAGACTTCAGCGATTCAGAAAACCGACTGGCAGGGCGTGTTCGCCGTCCCGCCGTTGGCCCGCCACCGGGACGCCGCCCGATCGATCAACTGGGAGGCCAGTAGCAAGATCGCCGCCCACATTCACGGAGGCGGCGTGACGCGCCTGCTCTACGGGGGGAACGCGTTTCTCTATCACATCACCTTGGCCGAGTACGAAGCGCTGCTCGATTGGCTCTCGTCGCTCGACGATGCCCTGTGGGCGATCCCGTCGGCCGGGCCGAGCTTTGGCCGGTTGATGGACCAAGCGCCGATGCTGCGGCGCTCCAAGTTCCCCACCGTGATGCACCTCCCCTGCGGCGACCCGCGGGACGCCAAGGGCCTGGAAGCGGGCCTGACGGACTTCGCCAACGCCTGCGGGCTGCCGCTGATTCTTTACTTGAAGGAAGAAAACAACTTCGGCGCCGATAAGCTGGCGGGGCTGGATGCCGTGGCGCGGATGGTGGACAAAGGCCTCTGCGTCGGCATTAAGTACGCGGTGGTCCGGCAGGATCCCAGCGTCGATGCCTATCTGACGGCGCTGCTGGAACGGGTGGATCAATCGATCGTCGTCAGCGGCATCGGCGAGCGGCCGGCGATTGTTCACCTGCAGCAGTTCCAGTTGCCGGGTTATACGACCGGCAGCGGATGCATCGGGTCGGCATTTACGCAACAGATGTTCGAACTCTGCCAGGCCGGCGATTGGGCCGGGGCGGCGGCGCTGCGAGAGCGGTTCATCGCGCTGGAAGACATTCGCGACGCGCTGGGCCCGGCCCGGGTGCTGCACGCGGCGACGACGGCGGCAGGCATCGCCGAGGCCGGGGCCATCCCGCCGTTCCTGACCGAACTCTCCGCGGAGCAGGAAGCGGGATTGCCCGCCGCTGTGGCCTCCCTGCTCGCGTGATACGCTTTGGGGCGATGCGTATTTTCGTACTCGCCCTGATCGCCAGCGCCCTTGCGGCGCAAGATGTGAAACTGTGGCCGAATGGATCGGCCGAACCCGAGGTATCGCTGCCCTCGGACGACCCCCGCTACCCGAAGAAATTCACGGTGGTGCGTCAACCGTCGATCTATCCGTTTCTGCCGCCAAAGGGCACCGCGACCGGGGTGGCGCTGATCATCGCACCCGGCGGCGGACACTCCCAACTCGTCATCGATAAAGAAGGCTGGGACATCGCCAAGTGGGCCAACGCCCACGGCATGGCCGCGTTCGTGCTGAAATACCGCCTGGCACGCGCGCCGGGCTCGAAATATACCGTCGAGCACGACGCGCTGGCCGACGCGGTCAAGGCCGTGGCGGTGGTCCGCGAGCGCGCCGCCGAATGGGGCGTGAACCCGGCGCGCATCGGCTTCATGGGGTTTTCCGCAGGCGGTGCCGTGGCCGCGCTGCTCGAATCCCGCGTACCCACGACGCCGACGGAACGCCCGGATTTCAACATCATCGTCTACCCCGGCTGGGCCCCCAACCAAGTGCCCGCCCCGCCCAAAGATGCTCCGCCGGCGTTTCTCGTCTGCGCCGACAACGACCCGTCGCACGTCGTGACGACGGTGAACTACTACCTCGCCCTGCAGAAGGCAGGCGTTTCGACCGAGATGCACATCTACTCTTCCGGCGCCCATGGCTTCGGCATGAAGGCTTCGGCGATGCCGGTGGCCACTTGGCCGCAGCGGGTGCTGGAATGGATGGGCGATCGGAAACTGGATAAATAAGCTTATGTTGCGTAGAACTCTTCTCGCGGCTCCGGCCGCCCTCTCCGCTCTGGCCGCCCCGGCCGGAACGCCGGTGATCGATACCCACATCCACCTGTTCGACCCGCGGCGGCCGCAAGGCATTCCGTGGCCGAAGCCGGAAAACAAGGTGCTCTATCAGCCGGCGCTGCCGGACCGGTACAGGAAGCTGGCCGAACCGCACGGCATTATCGGCGCGGTGATGGTGGAGTGCAGCCCGCTCGTCGAGGACAACCAATGGGTCCTCGATGTGATCGCCAAAGAGCCGGTGATGGTGGGGATGATCGGCAACATCGAGCCGGGCACGCCGGAGTTCGCCGGCCACCTCGATCGGCTGCGGAAGAACCCGCTCTTTCTCGGCATCCGGTACGGCAACTTGTGGGGCCGCGATTTTCACGGTGGCGTGAGCAAGCCGGCGGTGATCGCCGACCTGAAGCGGCTGGCCGATGCGGGCTTGACGATGGACAGCGCGAACCCGACCCCGCAGCTGGTCGGCGACTTCCTGCGGCTGACCGATGCGGTGCCGAAGCTTCGGCTGGTGGTCGACCATCTGCCGCAGATTGAGCCCCCGGCCGATCTGGCCGAATTGGCCAAACGCCCGCAGGTGTTCATCAAAATCTCCGAGGTGCTGCGCAAAGCCAATGACAAGGTGCCAATGGACCTCGGCTTCTACAAAGCGCGCCTGGACCAGTTGACCGGCCTGTTCGGCCCCGAGCGGATCCTGTTCGGCAGCGACTGGCCGAACAGCGATAACTGGGCCCCATACGATCAGGTCTTCGCCATTGTGAAACAGTATTTCGCCGGAAAGACGCCCGAGGCCAACGCGAAATACTTCGCGCGGAACTCGAAGGCGGCCTACCGGTGGAAACCCCGGACAGCGGCCCAAAAAACGGTCTAAAAATCATCGGCAACGCGGGGCAAAGAATTTACGTCTCTCGAGTGCAGGTATCCCCTATGCTACGCCCCGTATTGCTCTTTTCGTTGGTTCCGGCGCTCCTTTCCGCACAAACGGAACAGGAAACGCCTGTGTTTCGCAGCGAGGTCGCCCTTGTCCGCGTCGACGTCCAGGTGCTCGACCGAAACGCCCGGCCGCTGATGAATTTGCAGCGGGAAGACTTCGTGCTGCGCGATGAAGGCAAGGTGCAGCCGATCCTGAACTTCGCCAGCGAGAAGATGCCGATTGATATTCTGTTCCTGCTCGACGTCAGCGGCAGCATGCGGCCGCACGTGGAGCGGATCGCGCACGCCTCGCGGCAGGCGCTCGACGTGCTGGGGCAGGACGACCGCATCGGGATTATGGTTTTCGATCGGCAGACGCGCGTTCGATTGCCGTTCAAAACCGTCGGCGATACGATCTATCGGGAGTTTGATCAAGTGTTGAGCCGCGAGAGCTTCAACGGCGGCACCGACATTACCCGCGGGATGCTGGACGCAGCCGACTATGTGCGGCGGAACGCCCGCAAGGACGCGCGTCACGCGATCATCATTTTGACCGACGACCAAACCGAATTCGACCGCGATGACGAACGGGTGGAGCAGTCTCTGCTGCGGGCCGATGCCGTGATGAGCGCGCTGCTGGCTCCGGATGCGATTGGGCGGCGGAGCGGTGGCTATCCCGGTCCGCAGGGCGGTGGGATTCCCGGGGGCCGCACCGGGCGCCGCGGCGGCGGTTGGGGAGATTTGGGGACTATTATCCTGGGGGGAGGCGGCTACCCGGGCGGTGGCGGGGGCGGTCGGTATCCGGGAGGCGGAGGAGGGGGCGGAGGGGTGAGT
>JAPKZA010000072.1 GCA_026394015.1 Acidobacteriota bacterium | reverse complement strand
CGGCGATTGGGGCGTGGCAGTATAGTTTGCCGACGGATGCGACGGAGGCGAATATTGATTGGGAGACGTTTTTGGGGAATGCGCCGAAGCGGGCTTTTGAGCCGGTCCGGCTGTTTCGGTGGCGGAATTATCGGGACTATGGGACGGGGGTGGCGGGGGATTTGTTTGTGCATTTGTTGACGGGGCTGCACTTTGCGACGGGGAGTACGGGGCCGAGCCGGGTGTATGCGACGGGTGGAGTGCGGTATTGGAAGGATGGGCGGGACGCTCCGGACGTGGTGCTGGCGATGATGGATTATCCGGGATTTACGTTTGTGCTGCGGGTGAATCTGGCGAGTGGGGCGGCGCCTCCGGAGCGGTTTGGGTTGAAGTTTGTGGGGAGCGAGGGGACGATGGAGGCGACGATGAGCGGGGTGACGATTGATCGGACGCCGCGGGAGACGGAGCCGGGATATACGGTGGATACGTTTGCGGCGAAGACGCAGGAGCGGTTTTTAGGGGAGTATCGGAAGAAGTATCCGGTGAGTAAGCCGACGGCGGATGGGATGCGGCCGAATCGGCAGGAGAGATATACTCCGCCGCGGGAGCATAACGCGCACTTCGACCATATGAAGAATTTCTTGGGGGCGGTGAAGAGTAGGAAGCCGTTTTTTGAGGATGCGCTGTTTGGGTATCGGACGGCGGGGCCGAGTTTGGCGGTTAATTTGAGTTTGGAGGAGCAGAGGCCGGTGGGGTGGGATGTGAAGAAGTTGGTGGCTAGTTAGGCATGACGCCCGTAGGAGGTTCATTCAGCGATGGACAAACGAATCTCAGATGCCTGGCAGCAGGCCGCAGCAGACCTGGGAATCACGGTTGTTGCGCCAGTTTCGTTGACTACGGATCGCGGGCAGATTGAGAGCTTTGAGGCGCACATATTGGATTTCGGCGGACCGAAGGGAACCATTGCTGGCGCTCTGGAAAGCTACTTGAACGATTCACCGACGAGGCTCGGATACTATTTCTCCAGTTTGTTTCCGTCCTATCGAGTCTACGAGCGGCAACTCTTCATCGACACGCTCAACGATTGGGGTTGGTTCGGCGGTGAAGACCGAGCGCCCGATTGGTATACTGGCGAGCCGTGGTCGTGAGGACTTGCCTCTTCCAATGGGAAAACGGCCTGCTATGTTAACATGGGCATGAAGAGGGGGAGCAGAAGATGGGATTGGACTTTACTTTCGACTTCGAGGCGACGAAGGCAGCGCTGCTTTGCCTAGCGCTCAAGGAGCTACCCCACTTCGACAAATATCGGGCGTCGAAATTGTTGTTTTTGGCAGACCGTGAACACCTTCTGCGATTCGGTCGCCCGATCACGGGGGATAGCTACAGCGCGCTGCCCTACGGGCCGACGCCAAATCGAGTTCTCAGCCTGCTCAATGGCTTGGAGAAGGTTGCCCTAGAGGGCGACGCCCCGCTGAATGATGAAGTTGCCGAACTAGTACTCCACTTTGATGTAGCAAAGGACGAATACGCGACGTACCACGCCAAGAGCCAACCCGATCTCGACGCGCTGTCGATATCGGATTTGAAAGTGCTTGATCGTGTCGTGGCGGAGCATGGGCGAAAGACCTTCAACGAGCTTAAGGATCTGACACACGGCATGAGGGCGTATACCAAAGCCTGGCGAAATGACGAGGTCCGCAAGAAGTATCCAATGGTGTTTGAAGACTTCTTCGCGGAGGAGCCGGATAAGGCCGACTTCTTGAAAGAGCTTGAGGAAAACCAGCAACTGCGCCGGGCATTTCCCGACTTAGTCTGTGCTTAGGTGCGAAGACTTCCAACCATTTCAGGTGTGGAAGTTTCCTTACGTTTTCAGCGGCGACCCAGATCGGGTGCCGAAGCTCTGGATTGTGGCAAGAAACTTTCCGGAACACCATCGAGTGGCGTTCTTCAAGCCCACGTCGAATGCCAGGCATTACGACTTAGAACCGTCTCGCCTGAGCGGAGTTGTCGAGTATACGGCGAACGAAACCGATTGCTTCCCAGTAAGAACCCTGATTTGCCCGGAAGACCGATTTTTTATTGAGTACTCTTATCTTCGAGCATGCTACGCCAATGCGGAAATCCGGGAAATTGGGCGGCTGCCGGAAGATTTCCGGGACAAAATGAATCGGGCTGCCGAGAATAGAGAAGAATGGCGATCAAAGAATCGGCGAGATTTCTTTAGTTGGTTCCAGTAAGGTTCTAACTTACTGCCGGTTGTTAGCGGGTGGGCGGGGCGGTGACCATTTTGGGGACGGTTTTGAAGAGCTTTTCGGGGTCTCCGGTGGCTTCTATGACTAGCTCGTGGAAGGCGATGTGCATTTCGTCGGTGGTTTGGTCGCCCCATTTGACGACGGAGGCGGGGTCGGGGTTGAAGCGGTTGTTGGGGGAGTTGTCGAAGCCAGCGGTGGACTCTAAACGGGTGCCTTGGGGTAAGTCGATCGGCTTAGCTAGGACGTAAGTCGTCTGCCAGTTGAAATCGTAGCGGGGGACGTCGATGATCGTCTCTTTGCGGCCGTCGGGGTAGATGGCTTGCACCTTCATGCTCTTGCCTCTTACGTGCATGTGGGGCTGGATGGAGAGGAGACGGACGGGGCGTTCCATTGTCATCTGGGCTTGGGAGAGGAAAGCGGAGGACTGCGGAGGGATCTGGAAATCTAGATCTCGGAGGGTGTCGATGGCTAGGATTCGGTGCTTGGGCGGGGCGGGAGCGAAGTAGAGGCCGAATTCGCTGAAATCGGTGACGGGCTTGCCGTTGGGATTGAAATGCATTTCAAGAACGAGATCAGATCCGGCGGGGATTAACTTGGCTCCGTCGGCTAGCCAGGGCATCGGCTCGTAGCCGGGTTCATAGCCGAGGACGAGTTGGCGGCGGTCGAACACTCGCTCCGTCGCGTGGCGCTTGGCTCTCTGCGCG
>JAPKZA010000299.1 GCA_026394015.1 Acidobacteriota bacterium | reverse complement strand
GGGGTGGGGGGGGGTTTGGGGGGGGGGCGGGAGGAGGGGGAACGATTCGACGATCGCGTTGCCGGTGGCGGTGGCTTTTTCGAGGATGCTATCCCCGGAGGAGGAGTTGAAGGCCATGTCGACCCGGGTGGCATTGACGACCGTTCTGCCGGAGTCGGCGATGGTTTCGAGGTGGGCGCCTTGTTGGCCTTCGATTTTTTCCATGGCGCCCTTTTCGCCGAAGTGGAGCCAGAGGCGAGAGGCGTCATAAAGCAGTTTCCGGCCGGGTTGGAGGTCTTCGCCTTTGGCGTGGGCGGCTTCGACGAGGCGGATTTCACCTTCGTCGAGGGTGACGACGGAGTCGGCGGCGTTGAGGGTGAGCGAATCGCGGCGGAGTTTGGACCAGGTTTTGAGGTAGACTTTGGCTTCGTGTTCGCGGTAGGAGAGGGCGGCGGCTTCGACTTGCATTGGTTTGGAGGGTGGGCCTTTGCCGCGCCACTGGAGTTTGACGTCGTTGAGGAGGTTGAGTTCGCGGGTGGTGGGGTCGTAGGTGGCGCCGCGGGCGGAGCCTTCGCTATTTTCGAATTGGAAGCTGGCGGCTTGCTCGGTAGTGGCTTTGCCGGATTGGGTTTCGAAGGTAACGCCGGAGGTTTTGATTTTGACGAGGCGGTTGGAGGGTTTGGGGTCGGCGGAGAGGCCCATGGTGATTTCGACTTCGCCGGCGGAGTAGAGGGTGCTTTCTTCCATTTTGAGTTCGGCGTGTTCGCTTTTGACGAGGTCAAAGGCGGTGCCGTCTTTGTGGAAGATTTTGAGTTCTACCTTTTCGAGGTCTACGCGGACGGGGTCCGATTTTTGTTCGAAGTTGCGGGCGCGGACTTCGACGACGGGGCGGCCGTTATCGTCCTTGATCCAATGCCAGTCCTGGGCGCTGGCACTTACGTTGTCGGGCATGGCTTGGGGCTTGGTAGGGGCCCCTTTGGCTTGCGCCTCTTTTTGCGCCCGATAGGTTGCGGCGACGGTGGCGACGAGGATGAGAATGCTGGCGATGAGGATCCAGCGGGTACGGCGCATGCAGCCTTTAGGATAACAAGTAGGAAACGAAAAGCCCCGCTGGGTAGGCGGGGCTTTTCGGGGTTTGGGGTTGAGGGGTAGGTTTACTGGATGCCAGCGATGGCTGAGCCGTTGCTGAAGACCAGTTCGCCGGAGAGGCCTTCGGCGGCGACGGCGATGTTGCGGAAGGCGCCGGGAGAAGCGTCGAGGGGTAGCTCGAAGCTGACGACGTAGACGCCCATCATGCCGACCGCATATTCAGCGGAGACGACGCGAACGCCTTGGTCGTTGATGCCGACGATGAGCGGGGCTTGGACCGCTTGTCCGGGGATACCGGCACGATTCGAGTCAGTAGCCGGGGTGACAGCCCCGAGTCCGGTGACGAGGACGCGGAGGATTTCACCGCGGACGGCGGGGTTTTGCGGATCGACCCAACTTCCATTCGGCCGTTGGATAGCAGCATAGCGACGGACGCCGTTGCCGGGGTTGGTTTCAAAGATACCCGGTTGGGCGCGGAGGACGAGGATGCCGCTGGTGGTGGTGGAGCCGCCGGAGACGCGCACGGTTACCGAGACGCGGTTGCCGGGGGTTAGGTTGCAGGGCGCCTGGAAGATCACCGACTCCTGCTGGGCTTGGTTAGCGACAGCAAAGATCGGGGCCGTTTGCCCATCGAGGACCACTTCGACTCCATTCAGGATCAGCGGGAGGCCGCCGAAACCAAGGAGGTTGGCCGGAACGACGCCGCTGAGGCCGGGGGCGATACCGGTGCCGAAGATGGTGCTAATGCCGCACGGGACGATACCGGGTTGGTTGCTGGCCGTATTGACGACGTTGCTGACGCCGAAGATAGGACCGGGCAGGCGGGAGGTAAGGCTAAAGATCTGAGTCAAGCTGGCGAGCGAGGCGCGGATGGTAATCGCGCCAGGCTGGGCGCCAGCGGTGACATTGACGGATGCTTGGCCAGCCGCGTTGGTGGTGACCGAGGCGGCGCTGAGGGTGGCGGAGCCACTGGCGACGGAGAAGGTTACGGCCTGGTTGGCGGCGGGCTGGCCTCGATCGTCGGTGACCTGAACGACGAGGGGTTGCGGGAAGGCTTGACCGGTGATCGTGGTTTGGGCGTCACCCGAGACCGTGCGCAACCCTGTGATAGAGATGTTGACGGTGTAGGTGAACGCGGCGCTGACATTGCCGGTTTGGAAGCGAACGAGGTTGGCTCCGGGGACGGTACCGAGGGTACCGAGGGCGGAGACGCGACCGTTGGAGTCTGAGGTGGAGACGACATTCGCGAGGGTAAGCGAGTTCGGCACGCCAACGGCCCAGGTACCGGTAACGTTCGGAAGAACGTTGCCGAAGGCGTCGGAGATTTCGGCGACGAAAGCGAGACGGAGACGTTCGCCGGGGAGGCCGGACTGATTGTTGCCTTGGACCAAGCGAGCCGTGGAGGGCGGACCGGGGCGGACATCGACGATCAGCGAGGTACCGCCGAGGAAGATGGATCCGCCGATGACGACTTCGAGGGGGGCTTGACCGAGGCGGCCGCCGAGAGCCATGTTACAGGTGGCGACGCCGCCGGAATCGGTGAGGGCGACGCCGGCTTCTCCCTGACAGGTGGCGGTGGGGCCAGCTTCGGGAGGATTGCCGGTGGAGGCGCGGAGGGAGACGTTCGGGATGACCTGCCCGGACTGCGGGCCGGAGACGACGATGACGCGAACCTGGATGGCTTCGCTCAGTACGGTTCCGGCTTGACCGGTGATGAGACGATCCATCGGCTTAATTCGCTCGACGATGGGGGGCGAAGCAGAACCGCCGCCGATGAGCTGGCCGAGAACGGTGGTGAGAATGAAGTTAACGGTGCTGGAACCGTTGGTGGCGGTGATGGTCTGTTGGGCGTAGGAGGAGCCCGGATTGACCGAGGTGGCGATGAAGCCGATGCCGGCTCGTCCGTCGGCGTCGGTTTGGACAGTACAGACATTGGCGGTACAGGTTGCGCCGGTGAGGGCGGTGCCGTCGGAGGTGGAGGTATTGAAGGTTCCGCTACCGGTCTGGATGGAGAAGGTAATCGTCTGGTTGACGGCGGGCTTTCCTTGCACGTCACGGAGTTGGACGACCATGGGTTCGCGGATCTGGAACTGTTCCTGGACCAACTGGCCTTGGCCGCGGAAGATGGTGAGGGCGCCGGTGGGGGTGCCTCCGCCCGTGTTGCTGCCGGTAGTGAGGGTGAAGAGGAAGCTGGGCGAGGTGGGCCCGCCGCCCGCGGAGGCGGTGACGTTGAAGGTACCGGCGGTGGGGGGAGCGATGACAGTGGTCAGGGCGTAGCCGTCGGTATTGGTGGTGACGGTGGCGCCTTGAATTTGGGCTGCTGCGTTATCGGCGCTGAAGGTGACCGGGATGCCCTGGAGGGGCTGGCCGGTGGAATTGAAAACGCGGACGATGAGGGGTTGGTAGCCGGTGCCGACGGCGGTGCTTTGATTATTGTTGTAGCCGGTGATTTGGGTGGGCACGCCGGTGAAGGCGGGAGCGGCGAAGACCAGATTGCCCGGGTTGGACGGGATGGCGGCGGCGCCGGAGCCTTGCGGGGGGAAACTGCTATTGTCGAGGCGGATGACGGAACCGGGGGTGGCGGCGAACAGGAAGCGGGGGTTCGGCCATTCGCTGGTAGAGGTCACGGCGGTGACGTTATTCGGGGTGCCGATGTTGCCAAACTCAGGAGTATTGATGTTGAACGGGCTGATCGAGATTTCGTAGAGGGCTTGCCGCTGGTTGGAGACGGCATAAATCCGGTTGTTGGAGGCAACGACGAGGGTATCGAGGATGACCTGGAAGTTGGGAATGGTACCGGCGACGGTGCGGCTGAGGAGGTCGATCAAGATGACGGAGGAGCCGGTGACAGGGGTTTGATTGACCATGATGCCGTAACGGCCATCTGGAGTGAAGGCTATTTTGCCGGGGCGGGCATTGAGGGGGATCTCGGCGCGGATGGTCATGAGTCGGCCGTCGATTTCGTAAAGGCGGTTGGCGGTGGTGACGTAGACGAGGCCGTTGTAGCCGATGGTGACGCCGGTGGAGGCACCGGGGATGGTGAGGGGGGTTCCGACGGCGGCGTTGGTGTTGAGGTCGACGGCAGTGAGCCGGTTCGAGGTGGGGCTGAGGACGAAGGCGCGGGAGGCGTCGAGGGCGACGGCGACATCGGTGGGTTGGTTACCGACGTCGGTAACGGTGTTCAGGACGTTGTCGGTGGTCGTGTCAATGATATGGAGGCCGTTGGCGACGATGAGCAAGCGGCGGCGGTCAGGCGTCATCACAGCGGCTTCGGCCTGGGAGAGATTTTGTCGCTTTAGGACATTAGCCGGGTTGGCGGCCTCTAAAACGAGGAGGGTGTCACTGCCGGAGCGGGCTACGGAGTAGTATTTGGTGCCAGCGGCATTGACGAAGAAGAAGGAGGCACCCGGTTGGGCGGCAAAGGACGTAATCGTCGAAAACGGGTCAAGCCGGAAACCCGTAATGGTTCCTGTTTGGCTGGAAGAGTTAGGCAAAAGGAACAGATTGGTCTGGGCTACGGCAGTCCAGCAGGACGCGAGCAAACAGACTGAAGCCAACAGGCCGTGTCGGAAAAGCGACATTGCTACCTCGAAGTATGGGGGATTTTGGATACGGACAGCGGGGACGCGGGGACGGAGAGCGGGTAGATACAACATTTAATTTATCACTGGTTCTCTATTCCTACAAGATGGGTAAGGTAAATTACTGCAACAAAAGGAGGAATAGAAAAGGAAATGGGGAGAAGCTTTCGCTTCTCCCCATCGCCGGTTGCGTTGCTTGCTTCTTAGTGACCCAAGGTCTCGGAGAAGACGCCCGTACGGGTATCCAGAGCCGAATCCATGATGAGCGCCAAGTAGGCTTCCGCGATCCGGTTGGCACCGACGTCGCTGATGTAAGCGAAGCCGTGGCCGTACTGGAAGGCGCACTGAGCGATCACGTAACCCTGGAAGCCAGGAGTTGCCGCGACGCCGTAGGAACCGCCGCTCGACAAGGTTGCCGTCAAGGTTTTGCCAGACGGGATAACCGCCGAAGTCTGCGCCGCGGGAGCTGCTCCACCACCGGTGGTTTCACCGTAGTAGTTCATCTTACACGCGCCGGACTGCGGGGCAGTACCGAAGGGGTCGGTCGAGGTGTTCGCGATAGCGATACCCGAGTCGAACCCGACCTGGTTGGTCAAGAACGGGAACAGGATGTTCGTGCTGCAAGCGTTGATGGAGAGCAGGGTACGGGCGGAGCTCGTATCTGCAAAGCGGGGCTGGTTGTTCGAGGTGGAAGCGGTGGTCACGGTGCTGAGCGGCGCGAAGCTGCCAGCGACCGAGGCCGAACCGATACCGGGGAGGTTGTTGCTGGTGTTGGCGACGTAAGCCACCGAGATACCAACTTCAATCGTCTGGACCGTGAACGGGTTGGAGGTCATGACTTCCCAAACGGCCATTCCGGCGCCATTGCTGAGCGTGATCGGAGCGGTCGGGATGGTGAAGCCAGACTGGGTGGAGCTGTTGGTGGCGCTAACAGCGGAGTACGCACCAGCACCCATGGAATCGGTCGAAACCAGGCTGACGAGCGACGTCGAAGACGTAGCGGCGCCAGTGATGTTGGCCGTAGCATTGGTGTTGCAATCAGAGCAGGACGAGATGCCGTAGATCGAGGCATAGAGGACGACGCCAGCGGGCACGTTGGTG
>JAPKZA010000390.1 GCA_026394015.1 Acidobacteriota bacterium | reverse complement strand
GCGGCTCGGCGGACAGGAGCAGACGCGGATCGAAGTCGATGAGGGCGTGTACCTCCGGCATCGCGTGCACAGGGGTTCATCGGGGCGAAGGTGCTGGTGGGAAAGCGGTAGACGGCTTCTCGGCTCTCGCGATTGTAGTTGTGCTTGGCGTCGACGTGAGCGTTTTGAATCGAAGACGTCGCGCCATACAGTTGATAAACGGCTTCGGCCAGCGGCAGTTCGAGGACCGGGATGTGCTTGGTCCAATGCTTGGTGGACGAAACGAGAAGGAGGGGTTTCGGGGCGATGAGAGCGCTGATTTCCACGTTGTTGGCGCCGAGCCGCAAGCCCGGGTGGATCTCGCAGGCGTCATCTCCCTGGGCAGGCGTCATCTCCCTGGAACGATGCCGATACCCTGTCGACGGGCGCGGATGCTGTTCCAGAGTTGCACGCCGAGGGGGGAGAACGCCCACAACTGTTCCCGTGGCGAATGGCCGAAGGAGTGGGGAAGTTGGACGGATTCGTTGTAGCCGACCCTGTCCCAGGCGAAGACCACGTAGCCTTGGCAGGCGAGATTGGCGCAGAGTTCGGGGACTGAGTATTCGGGTTCGTGGTGAATGCGGCCGTGTTTCCAGTGGCCGTGCGGGGTTGTTCCCGCGTTGGCCGGTAGATGTTGCCGTGCCAGCGAAAGCCGGGCCGGGTTCGGAAGGTTACCGTCTCAACGCAGAAGGTTTCTCGCCTTGATTTTGGTAAGGCGCGGCAGAAGAGTGGGTGTTGGTGGGGGCCGTGTCTAGGTTTCTGGAAGCCCCGAAATCAGCGGCGCTGGCCAAGCCCGGGCAGAGGCAGGGGATGACGACCGCGGACAGCAGCGTGCGTTTTGACCAGGCAAGCAAGGTGACTCCTTAACGACTATTCATGATGACGCCGGGAGGAGGGCGGGTGTTACCGGTGGGCGGGGCCTGAGGCGGGTCGGCGGAACGGTATCATAGAGGTTCTGTGTCCGATCCGCTTCTCGGCGGCGGGGTGGTATCGGTAGGCGCGCGGCGATCCCGTGCGCACCGGCAGCGGGTAGAGGGTTGCGGACAGAAATTCAGGAGTAACGTAAAGCATGTTTGGACGTGGTAATTGGGCGATCCTCGGTCTGGTGAAAGAGTCGCTCGAGGCATTCAAGATCAGCCTGGCGGATGCCGGACGCATGGCGGACGCTTCGCAGCTGGCCGCCGCCGCGGTGGCCCGGCTGTACGGGAGCGACGCGATTGGGCTGAATCCCTTCAACGCGCCGCGTTTGGATGAGGAACAGGGGCTCGACCTGGATCAGCAGACCGAGCTGGCCGGACACGCTACCGCCGAACAGGTGGACGGCGCGGCGGTGGCGCTGTCGGCGGAGATCCTGGACGGCCCCGGGTATGGCCGCGGGGTCGAGGCGTTCCAAATCCACCCCGAGCTGCCCTGGTTCGGGCTATGGGCGGTATCGAACGAGTGGAAGAAGCTGAGTGATCTGCCGTCGATGAAGGAACAGAACTCCTACGTCACGCTGGAGCGCCCCTATAAGTTTCTGCAGCCTTTGGATAAGCGTACCGTGGACGAGAAAACGGGCGACGCCACGGCGGTTGCGCGGAGTCAGGTGCCGGTGCTCCTCGACTTCCAAGTGGGCCGGGTTTATGTGGAAAGCACCAATAAAAAGCAGATTCACGCTCTGATCGTGAGCTTGAGCCGGCTGGGGGTGGAGACGATCCCGGTGGCGTGGAACTACCCGGTGTCGAGGTGGACGGAGGCGATCCTGAACCGGCTCCACGAGGGCACGCAGTTCCGGGACGAGTTTGATAAGCGGGCCGAAGAGGCCAAGCGATTCAAAGACAACGAGATTGAAAAGCTGGAAGACCGGGAGATGGAGGCGATCGTCTCCAAGTTCTTCTCGATGACGGAGTTGCCGAGTGGGATTTGGGTGGGGATCTCGGGCCCGGCGCGGATTCGTCTGCACGAGGCGGCTCCGCCGGTGGGCGTCCGCAATCCGGGTAGCGCCACGACGCTGCTGGCGATGACGAGCGAGGCGGGCATTGTGAGTGGTTGCCTTACTCTGCAGGAGTGCATTACCGTGACGACCAAGAGCGGGGCGGAGCGGAATATTCGCCGGGACATTGCGCGTTTCGATTTGAACGACCGCATTAACCTCACCGATATCGGTGCGGCGATGTTGCGGGGCTTTGACATGGCGGCGCATAAGAAAGAGGTGCTGCGGGAGATTCGGGAGACCCGGCAGGTGCCGGCGATCGCACAGTTCTGGAGCGGATGGCTGCACCAACTGAGCAACGCGGTGCGGACGATTGAGGAATCGTTCCGGGAGGTGCTGGAACTGGGCGGCGAGGAGCAGTGTGGCATCGTGCCGATGCAGATCTCTGGCGGGTCGGAGGAGGCCCCGAAGCCGTAGCCGACAGGCGGCTATTTCCGGGGCTTTTCGCCGGGCGACCATCGGTAGATTGAGGGCTCGGCGGTTGCATGGGTGGAGAGCCGCCGCGGAGTTCTCTGCTTCGCCGCAGGGCAAACCAACGAGGCTCCCGCCGTTCGCGAAGCATGCCATTCGCCGCCACAACTTGCCACTATGCGTGGAATCGCGGCGTGCTGTTTGAGGGTGTTGCGGATGATGGACGCTTGGAAGTCCGAGGCTCCGTGCGGGGTTTCGGCGTTGTCGGGCCACTGCTCGTAGACGTTTGTAGACGTATGTTCCGCGTATGGCCCGAAAACTCGATCTATCTGAAACAGCGGGAGATAATCCCTGGGGTCGTCGATAGTGAGATGATCCGATGTCAAAGTGCCTGGACCCGTTCCGTTTCCTGCTGATCTCCCTGGCGGGCTGGATGAACCAGCGCCAGTTGCACGCAATTGAGTATTTGCGGGAGGAAAATCGAGTGCTCCGGGAACAACTCGGCGGCAAGCGACTTCGCTTGAACGACGATCAGCGTCGCCGGTTGGCCGCCAAGGCCAAGGGGCTGGGGCGGACCATCCTGGTGGAAGTGGCCACTATCGTGACACCGGAGACCCTGC
>JAPKZA010000455.1 GCA_026394015.1 Acidobacteriota bacterium | reverse complement strand
TTTGCGATTGCGCTGGTGGCGCAGAATATACAGTCGGTGCTGGAGTCGGGATTGTCGATCGCCTCGATCGTGTATGGATGTCTGCTGGGGGTGTTTTTGCTGGGAGTTTTAACGAAGCATGTCGGCGAGCGGGCGGCGATGGTGGGGATGTTGGCGGGATTGATCACGAACTTGTACGTGAAGTTTGGGACGAATATTGCGTGGACCTGGTATGTCCTGATTGGGTCGGCCGTCACCGTCGCGACGGCGTTGTTGATTTCAGTTTTTTTAAAAGAAGAGAGGGTCCAACATGGTTGAGCTAAAGCGCGATTTGGGCGTTTGGGGGGCGGCAGCGATTGTCGTCGGCACCGTGATTGGTTCGGGAATTTTTCTCGTGCCGAAGAAGATGGTGCTGAGCGTGGGCTCGGCGGAGATGGTGTTTTTCGTCTTCGTCTTTGCCGGATTGCTCTCGCTGGCGGGGGCGTTGACGTACGCCGAGTTAGCGTCGATGATGCCGGAGGCCGGCGGGGAGTACGCCTATTTGCGGGAGGCGTATGGCCCGTTTTATGCGTTTGTGTACGGCTGGACGCAGATGTGGGTGGCGAAATCGGGGTCGATTGCGAGTTTGGCGACGGGATTTTTCATTTACATGACGAATTTTTATCCGGGGCTGGACACGACGATTTACAACTCGTCATGGCTGGAGGTGAAGACGGGGCAGTTGCTGGCGATGGCGGTAATTGCGGCGCTGGGCTTTTTGAATTATTTCGGGGTGAAGGTGGGGGGGGGGGTGCAGGTGGGGGTCACGATCCTGAAGGTCGGCTTGATCGCGCTGATCATTGGGGTGGGGCTGATGTATTCGGGGGGCTCGACGGCGAATTTCACGACGACGATTCCGGCATCCACCGGAGGATTGGCGGGGTTCTTTGCGGCGCTGGTGGCGGCGCTGTGGGCCTATGACGGGTGGAACAACGTGAGCATGGTATCGAGCGAGATCAAGAATCCGCAGAAGAATCTGCCGATGGCGCTGATTTTGGGAAGTTTGGCGGTGATGGCGATTTATCTGATGGCCAACGTCGCCTATTTCTACGTGTTGCCGGCGAGCGCGGTGGCGACGAGCGACCGGGTGGCGGCGGAGATGATGCGGCAGATTTGGGGGACGGCCGGGGCGAATGCGGTATCGATTGCGGCGATGATTTCGATTTTCGCGGCGTTGAACGGGTCGATCCTTTCGGGGTCGCGGGTGCCGTTTGCGATGGCGCGGGATAAGCTGTTCTTCCCGGCGATTGCGACCGTCCATCCGAAGTATTTCACCCCGGCGAACTCGATTATTCTGCTTTCGGGGTGGTCGATGCTGTTCATTTTGACAGGGAAATACGAGCAGTTGATCACGTCGGTGATCTTTGCTTCGTGGATTCTTTATGGCATGGCGACGGCCTCAGTGCTGGTGTTGCGGCGGAAGCGTCCGGACTTGGTCCGCCCGTACAAAACGCTCGGATATCCGTTTGTGCCGATCGTATTCGTGCTGGTCGCCGGGGCCTTGATTGTGTCGACGCTGTTGGAATCACCGCGGGAGAGCCTGATCGGTGTGGGCATAATCCTGGTGGGCATCCCGTTTTATTGGTATTGGAGCCGGCAAAAAGCGGCGAATTGATTGGTTAATGAGGGGGTCTGTTCTGAATTCAGAACAAAAGTCTTGAAACGGCAGCCAATTTCTAGTACAAAGAAGGGAGGGGGAGGCTTACATTGCCTACCCTTGTTCTAAGAACGGAATACAGCAGGGCAAAGGTACTGAAATGGACGTCACGAAAATTCTCGCAGAATTGAAGGCCGAAAGAGATTCTTTAGAAGAGGCGATTGCGACGCTGGAACGGTTGGCGTTGGGCCGTGGGAAGCGTCGGGGCCGGCCTCCTCTGTGGATGGTCGACGCGGCGAAACGCAAGACTGCCGATACCGATAAAGAGCCGGTTGCACGGGCGGCGGCCGGCAAGACGGTAGTCGTTTAGTTTAATAGAGCAAGTATTTAGCGCGGCGGGCGAGGAAGGGGATTAACTCTTCTTCCAGCCGCGCTTGCACGGCACGGGGGTCGACGGCGGTGGTGAACTCTTTGATGAGGGCCGCGCTGCCGATCAGCTTGCCATTGGTGGAGAAGTTGATCTGCCCGGGATAGAGCTTTTGGAGCGCTACGGCGATTTCGATGCCGAAGCGAACGGCGTCGAAGCCTTCGCGGTCGGTGATGACGAACCGGACGCCTTCGATGAGCTTGCCCTTTAGGTTTGACTCGGTGGGCGTAAAGCGGGTGGGGTAGACGCGTACCCCGGCGATTTTACGCGCATTAAGGGCGGCAGCCAGTTGGCGGCCCTGGATGAATTCCGCGCCGATTTGTTCAAAGGGTGCGTCGGTGCCGCGGCCGACGGAGTAGTTCTTGGAATATTCGAGCATGGCGACGCCGGGGTAGAGCAAGGCGGCGTTGAGGCTGCGCATGTTGGGGGAAGGGTTGACCCAGACGGTGCCGGTGGGATCGAGCCAGTCGCCGCGCTGCCAACCTTTCATGGTGACGACTTCGAGCTTGGCGTTCAGATTGAGTTCGGCGTTGAACAGGCGGGCGAGTTCGCCGACGGTCATGCCGTGGCGGAGGGGGATATCGTGGCAGCCGATGAAGCTTTCGAGGGCTTTGTCCATCAGCGGGCCTTCGACGCGGACGCCGGTGATGGGGTTGGGGCGGTCGAGGACGTAGAAGGGCACTTTCGCGGCGGCGGCGGCCTCGAGAGCGTTCTTCATGGTGCTGTTATAGGTATAGAAGCGCGCGCCGATGTCCTGGATGTCGAAGACCAGGGCGTCGAGTTGCGCGAGCATGGCGGGGCTGGGACGGCGGTTGGCTTCGCTGTAGAGGCTGAAGATGCGGATGCCGGTTTGCGGTTCGCGGGCGTCGGCGATGTTTTCGTGGTCCTCTTTGCCGAACATGCCGTGTTCGGGGGAGAAGAGGGCGGTGACGTTGACGCCCATTTCGCGCATGACGACGAAGCCGGGGCGGCCGTCCAGGGTAAGGCCGGTGTGATTGGTGATGACCCCGACGCGTTTGCCTTTGAGGCGAGCGAACTTTTCGGCGACTAAGACGTCGAGGCCGGTTTGCACCTGGCCGACGCGGTTGACGTGGCGACGGATGCCGGCCATGGTTTCGTTGTAGCCGGTGAGAGACATGCCCGGCGCGTCAACGCCGAGGCTGGCGGCGACGATGGTGGCCACCTGCGCGCGGACGGCGGTGATGGCGGGGCGGCGCTGGGGATGGACGGAGTTGGCCAGGAGAATGACGTAGGACTGGGTGGATGGGTCGATCCAAAACGAGGTGCCGGTGAAGCCGGTGTGGCCGACCGAGCCGATGGGGAAGAGTTCGCCGCGGTTGGCCGAGAAGGGCGAATCGAGATCGAAGCCGAGGCCGCGGAGGATGGACTGGTCGGAGGGGGTTTGGGGTTGGGTGAATTTGCGGACGGTGAGGGGACTCCAAACGCGGACGCCGTCGAGTTCGCCGCCGTTGAGGATGGCTTGGGCAAAGCGGGCGAGGTCGGCGGCGGTGGTGAACAGGCCGGCGTGGCCGGCGACGCCGCCCATGAAGCGGGTGGTTTCGTCGTGGACGACGCCGCGCAGGGGAGCGGCCATGCCGGGGTACTGTTCGGTGGGGGCGATGCGATTGCGGAAGGCGGCGGCGGGGCGGAAGCCCGAATCGACCATGCCGAGGGGGGTGAAGATTTCTTCTTTGGCGTACTGGTCGAGGGGGCGGCCGGAGACGCGGCGGACGATTTCGCCGAGGAGGATGAAGTTGATATCGCTGTAGACGAAGCGTTCGCCGGGCGGGTTGACGGGCTTGTCGACGAGCGCCTTTTTGATGCCGAGTTCGTAGCCGGACCATTCGGGCTTCAGGTCGAGATCGGGCCGGAGGCCGGAGAAGTGGGTGAGGAGGAGGCGGACGGTGATGTCGCTTTTGCCGCCCTGGTAGTCCGGGAGGTAGACGGTGACCTTGTCGTTCAGACGGACGCGGCCCTGCTCGACGAGCTTCATAATCGACGACGTGGTGGCGACGACTTTGGTGAGCGAGGCGGCGTCGAAGATGGTGTTGACGGCCATCGGTTCGACGACCGGGACGAGGGCTTGGGAGCCGTGGACGCTGCGATGAATGATCTTGCCCTGGTGGCCGACGAGGCAGACGGCACCGGGCATTTTGTCGGCGGCGACCGCTTCGTCAATGACGCGTTGGAGGTCCGCCGACCCCGGGAACCGCTCTTGTGCCGCGAGGAGTCCCGCGAATGATAACCAAACGAACCCAAGCTTTTTCATTGATCCTTATCCGAGCAGTTTTTGTGCAATCGCTTCGAGCTTGTTCGCCAGAAGAATGTCCTTGGAGGTGATGCCTCCGGCGTCGTGGGTGGTCAAATCGATGACGACCTTGTTCCAGACGTTGGACCATTCGGGATGGTGCTCCATTGCCTCGATCGCAATGGCGGAAGTAGCCATAAACCCAAACGCGTGAACGAAGTCGACAAAAGCATACTCACGGTGCAATTTTTCATTTTCGAGGGTCCATCCGGGCAGGGAGTCGAGAGCGGCTTGCAGTTCGGTCTTATTCAGTTTGGCCATTCTCCTATGATAGTGGCATGGCTATTCGCCCGGAGATTGACGGATTTCCTTCGAACGATCCGCAGCAACCAGGACTCGTGCTGCATGACCCGACCGGGATTTCGACGGCGATGCTGTTGATTCCGCCGGGGCTGGTGCGGGCGCTGGCGCTGGACCCTTTGCCCGAGGATTTGGCGGAGGCGCTGAGCGAAGCGGGTTTTTTGGACGATGACAATTTCGCCCGCATGTTTGAGCAGTTTGCGCGGGCCGAGACGCTGGCGGCGCGCCACGGGGGACCGGGGAACTATCCGACCGATGGCGTAAAGCTGCGGGCGCTGTTCGATACGTGGTTTGCCGAGCCGGGGAGTGCGCGAGGGCTGCACGGGATCGCTTCGCCGCACGCGAGCCCGGAGCCGGCGCGGGGATCGTACGGGAGCGCTTATGGGGCGCTGGCGGCGAGCCTATCGAAGACGGCGGCGGCGGAGAAGACGTTCGTGATTTTGGGGACGTCGCATCAAGGCGGGCGGGACCGGTTCGGGATGACGCGGAAGCGATTCGCGACGCCGGTGGGAGAGTCGCGGACGCGGGTGCCGGAGAACCTGGCGGGGCTGGCGATGATGGAAGACCCCTGTTTCGCGGTGGAGCATTCGATTGAGTTCCAGGTGGTTTTCCTGCAGTATTTGTACGGGCCGGAGATAGAAATTGTGCCGATTTTGTGTGGGCCGCTGACCCGGCCGGGGCATCCGTTTTTGCAGGAGTTGGGGGAGTGGTCGGCGCGGGAAGGAGACCGGTTGGTTTGGGTGCTAGGGGTCGACATGGCGCATAAGGGGCCACGGTATGGCGACAAGGAGGGGCGGCGGGCGTATACGGATTCGATGATAGAGATCGACGGGCGGGACCGGGAACGGATTGCGACGCTGGCGGCGGGGGAGGGGTCGGCGTTCTTTGAGCAGACGCGGCAGGACGATTTGAACTGGTGCGGGACGGCGCCGTTCTATTCGTATCTAGCGGCGCATCCGGAGGCGCGGGGGGAGCTCTTGACGTACGAGCATTGGCAGATCGACGACGAGAGCGTGGTGACGTTCGGAGGAATGACGTTTCGGAAGGGTACTAGTGGATTCCTAGA
The DNA here is from genome assembly GCA_026394015.1 of Acidobacteriota bacterium. GTDB lineage: Bacteria > Acidobacteriota > Terriglobia > Bryobacterales > Bryobacteraceae. The sequence continues at coordinate 5,207 of JAPKZA010000455.1, read as the reverse complement.
ACCCTGAGTACGTTCGGCACATAGGTCGACGGCAATACGGTTAATACCCTAAGGTTCACTCCTTATGTTTTGCCAACGAGACTTATGCGTAATCCTCTGGTTATAGGAATTTGGTTGATGCGCGTTTGCGCGGCGCTGCTGGCGGCTGTTTGGTTGTATCAAGACGGCGCCGCGGTACAGAATTCGGTTGAAAGCGTCTCGACGCCTTTGTTCTTCCTGCTGGGAGGCGCGGCGTTTTTGCTTTTTGGCTTGAGTGGCCGACGAAGCCGGGCCGATTAGAGGCCGAGGCGCTGTTGGCTGGCGATGAGCACTAGACCCGGGTTGCCGCTGCGCTCATAGGCGCGCAGCACGCTTTCGTATTCGGCTTCCGGTAGGCTGACGACGGCGGCCGGCAGCGCGATCGCCTGGCGGTACCAGGCTTGGGGGCTTTCGCGTTGCAGCGAGGCCTGGGCGAGTACGTTGATGTACTCGATGAGAATGTTTTCTCGAATGAGGCCGCGGGGGGAGGCGATATAGGCCGCGCCGAACATTTCGGCCTGACGGTCAAAGGACGCTTTGCCGTCGCGAATCCGTTTGAGGTACTCGGCGAAGCGGGTGAACCATTCGGGGGCGTTTTTGTTGCGGGCAAACAGAAGCGATTGGAACAGCGTTTGGCTTTCGCGATCGTCTTCGAGCCAACTGCGATTTTGGAGCCCCTCGCCGAAAGCCGGGGGTTTGAGCTCCAACTTGAAGGCGGCGGCCGCGGCGGAGCGGGTGTTGCGTTGCCAGCCTTCGACGCTGCTTTCTTTGCACGCTTCGGCTTCGAGATTGCGTTTGACGTAGTCGGCGAGGGCGGGAACGGATTTGTATTTGGCCTGGGTATCGGGCAGGAGGCCGGTGAAGAGGCGCTCTTCGCCGGTGAGACGGGCGAGGGCGCCGGGGAGGGCTCCTTTGACGACGTCTTCGTCCGCTAGCCAAGCGGCGGGGGAGAGTTCGGCGTGGCTGGAGAGGCTTTGGACGAAGGCGAGTTTGTCTTCCGTTTTGCCGAAGATGCGGAGAAGGGCGGCGTAGGCGGTGACGTCGTCGTAGGTGCCATCGGCGCAGGTGATCTTGCGGGGGGTGGGTTTGATGACATCGCGAAACGCTTTCGCGCCGAGTTCGGGGTCGAGTTGGGTGAGAGCGAAGATGGCGCGGGTTTCGAGCGAGAGACGGTCGAGGGCTATGTCGTCGGCTTTGGCGGGACCGAGGCCGGGAATGGGAAGGCGGCGGACGGGGTCCTTAGCGAGGCGAGCAAGTTCGTGGGCGCGGGCGATGATTTTTTTCTGGGTCGGGAGGCCGGTGATGCGGCCTTTTTCGATGAGGCGGAGCAGGGCGTCGGCGCCGAGTTCGGGGGCGACTTGACCAGCGAGGGCCGTGATTTGGGCGACGGGGTCGGCGGCGAGGAGGACGGAGCTGAAAAGAAGGGCCCAGATTCGATACATAGGGTTAGAGTTCCTGATATTGGAGTTGAAATAGCTTCCAGTAAAGGCCGCGCTGCTGGATGAGTTCGGCGTGGGAGCCGGCTTCGCGGAGTTGGCCTTTGTGGAAGGCGAAGATGCGGTCGGCGTTTTGGATGGTGGAGAGGCGATGGGCGATGGAGATGGAGGTGCGGCCGCGGAGCAGGCGTTTCTGGGCGTCGCGAATGAGAAGTTCGGTGTCGGTTTCGACGCTGGAGGTGGCTTCGTCCAGGATGAGGATTTTGGGTTCGTGGACCAGGGCGCGGGCGAAACTGACGAGCTGTTTTTGGCCGGTGGAGAGGTTGGAGCCGCGTTCGAGGATGGGTTCCTGGAAACGCCCGGGCAGCTTTTCGATGAAGTCGAGCAGGTTGACCTGGGCGGCGGCGGCGGTGAGTTTGGCTTCGTCGATGCCGGGGGTATCGAGGCTGATGTTGGAGCCGATCGTGCCGGTGAACAGGTAGGGATCTTGCAGCACGATGGCGAAGCGGCGGCGGAGGGCGAGGGGGTCGAAGTGCTGGATGTTGACGCCGCCGATGGAGATGTGGCCGCGCTGGACGTCGTAGAAGCGGAGGAGGAGATTGGTGATGGTGGTTTTACCGGCGCCGGTGTGACCGACGATGGCGATGGCTTCGCCGGGGGCGATGGAGAAGCTGACGTCGCGTAGCACCCAGTCCTCGGCTGTGTAGGCGAACCAGACGTGATCGAAGACGATGGTGAGGTCGTCGGGGACGGGGACGGGATCGGCGGGGGCGGCGATGGTGGGGACGGTGTCGAGGAGTTCGAAGATGCGCTCGCTGGCGGTGGTGGCGGATTGAAGAATATTGTATTTTTCGCTCAGGTCCTGGATAGGGCGGAAAAAGCGGAGGGCGAATTGGAAGAAGGCGATGAGGACGCCGAGGGAGAGGGTGCCGCGGGGGACTTGCCAGCCGCCGTAGACGAGAATGGCGGCGAAGGCGAGCATGCTGAGGAATTCGACAACGGGATAGAACCAGCCGTAGGCGAAGACGCTCTGTTTGAAGGCGACCATGTGTTCGCGGTTGATGGCGGCGAAATCGTCTCTGGCGGCTTGTTCGCGGTTGAAGGCCTGGAGGACGGCGATGCCGCTGATGTGTTCGCTGAGGAAGGCGTTGATGCGGGCGACGGCGAGGCGAATGCGGCGATAGCTGGCCGACACCTGCGCCCGGAAGGTCATCGTGGCCCAGTAGACGAGCGGGGTGACGGCGAGAAGGATAACCGTCAGGCCGGGGCTCATCCAGAGGAGGACGCCGAGGAGCCAGGTGAGCATGATGGCGTCGCCGAGAATGGCGACGAGGCCGGAGCTGAAGAGTTCGTTGAGCGTATCGACGTCGTTGGTGACGCGGGTGACGAGGCGGCCGACGGGGTGTTTGTCGAAATAGGCAATGTCGAGGCGGTGGAGTTGGGCCATGAGATCGCGGCGGAGGGCAAACATGGCGCGCTGGCCGGTCGACTGCATGAGCAGGGCTTGGCCGAACTCGGCGAGGAGGATGAGGATCGAGACGCCGAGGAGGACGAGAGAAAGCTGCGCGATTCCCTCGACAGCGCCGGGGGCGCGTTGGACGAGATAGCGGTCGATGGCGATGGCGGTGAGGATGGGGCCGACGGATTCGAGCAGGGAGTGGATCGAGAGCAGGACGACGGTGGCGGCGACCTGTTTGCGGTAAGGCTTGATATAGAACGCGAGGCGGCGCAGTAGCTGCCCGTCGTAAAGTTTGCCCTGAACTTGCTCTTGTTCCACCCTTACCAGTTTACTTGTGCCAACCTGGAAGTTGATGGATGGAGTAATCGTGGTGGATAAGCCCACCGAATGGACGTCGCACGACGTGGTGGGCAAGATGCGGCGGTTGGCGCAGACCAAGCGCGTGGGCCACTTGGGGACGCTGGACCCAATGGCGACGGGGGTGTTGCCGCTCGTTTTGAACCGGGCGACGCGGCTGGCGCAATTTTTCACGCACGCGGATAAGGTTTACGAAGCGACGATTCGGTTTGGCTTTGCGACCAACTCCTACGACGCCGATGGTGAGCCGACGACCGAGGCGGTGGCCGTGAACCTGGACGCCGCGATTCTGGAGCGGGCGCTGGAGGGGTTTCGGGGAGAAATTATTCAGATGCCGCCGGCGGTTTCGGCGAAGAAGATCAACGGCGTGCCGGCCTATAAGCTGGAACGGCAGGGGAAGCCGGTGGAGCTGAAGGCGGTGCCGGTGACGATTTACGAGTTGACGCTGCTGGCGTGCGAGGGTGATTCGGCGCGGGTGCGGGTGCATAGCTCGACCGGGACGTACATCCGGAGCCTGGCGCATGATCTGGGGGTCTTATTGGGTTGTGGGGCGCATTTGTCGGCGCTGCGGCGGACGCGTGCGGGGATCTTTACGCTCGACCGGGCGAAGACGTTAGAAGAGTTGGCGGACCCGGCGACACTAGCGGCGGCGATGATTCCGGCCATCGACTTGTTGCCGGAGTTTCCGCGGGAACGGGTGGACGAGGTGACGGCGGGGTTCATCCGGCAGGGGCGGGATTTTCGGGTGAGCCCGTTTCGGGTGGAGCAGGGGGCGCGGTACGTCCGGGCCGTGGACGGGGCGGGGGAGTTGGTGGCGATTGGGGAAATTGTGCTGCCGAATTTGTACCACCCGATGCTGGTTTTGTAGCGGCAAAGATTTTTCGAACGCGGACGGCGTTGCATCCGTAAAGGATGGTTATGCGTTTGATCCTTTTACTGACCCCTTTGCTTTTGCTGGGCGGATGCTTGTCGCATCGCTCGGCCGACCGAATTGCGGAACGAATGGAACGGGTGGGCGAGCGGTTGGAACGGCTGGCGGAACGGCAGGGGAAAAGGATGGAGGAAAAGGCGGAACGAATCGAACGCCGGGTGACGCGCCACAGTCGGAACTTGGAGCGGGAAGCCGAACGGATTGAAGACGCCGTGAGGCGGCTGGAGCGGGATCTGGACCGGATTACCCGCTAGGGTCTGGTAACAGAGCCTGACGCTCGATCATCCTTTCCAGCATGAAGATGATTTTGGTTCCGATGGCGGCGTTGGCGCTTCTGCTTGCAGGCTGTGCCGAGGATAAAGATACACGGATTCGCCGGGAGACTGACGAAGCCGTGGAGGCCACCAAGCGGGCGGCCAAAGAGACCGCGGATGCCGCGAGGGCCGTCGGCGACAAGGTGGTCGACAAAACCAAAGAGGGCATTGAAAAAGCGGCCGAGGCTACCGAGAAGGCCGCCAAGAAAGTGAAAGATAAAGTAAAGGACTAACCCTTCCGGGCTTTTACCCAACCGGGTTTGTTGACCTGGCGTCCGCGGCCCAGGCCGAGGGCACCGGTGGGGACGGTGTCGGTGATGACGCTGCCGGCCGCGATGTAACTGCCGGGCTCGAGGGTAACCGGCGCGACTAGTGTCGAGTTACTGCCGACAAAGACGCCCTCGCCGATCGTGGTCGGGTGTTTATGCACACCGTCGTAGTTACAAGTGATCGTGCCGGCGCCGACGATCGACCGGGCTCCGATGATGGGGTCGCCGAGGTAGGCGAGATGGTTGGCTTTGGCGCCGTCGCCGAGCGTTGTCTTTTTCAGCTCGACGAAGTTGCCGACGTGGGCCTTGGCTCCGACGACGTTGTGCATGCGGAGCCGGGCGAAGGGTCCGAGGCGGGAACCCGCGCCGACGGTGGAATCCTCAATGATTGTATAGGGCAGGACGACGACGCCTGCGGCGAGT
>JAPKZA010000277.1:73539-118584 GCA_026394015.1 Acidobacteriota bacterium | reverse complement strand
TGCCCACGGGCAATCTTCTTGGACAGGAGACAGTAACCCGAAAAACTAGACCTCAACTTTCCGAACTCAATTCCAACGGCTTAAGACCCATGTTTACAACACGTGTCGCCCGTTCTCGAGTTGTTTCGGACAGCAGTGGTTCAGGTTAATCGGCTGGCTGATCCCGCCGAAGGTGACGTTGGGCACGAGATTCAACGGGTTGGCGGCGGGATAGAGCTGCGGGGCCGTGTAGCCGATGGTCGCCAGTTGATTGCGTTTCAGTTCGGCGTCCGGAATGCGCTCCCCTTCGGGGCGACGCGAGTATCCGAACGTGAACTCGCTCACGAGGGTCGGCGAAAGGATCATCTGATTCCGCACCGAGAGCACCGTACCCTGCGTCCAGAACGTCTTCCGCATCTGGCCCCAATTCGCCCCGCCCGTGGGGATGCCAAACGGGCCGGTTTGTTCGTCCTTGTGGCGGGAGAGGCTGAAGGCGAGTTGGCTTTTTGGATGGATCTGGTAATCAATCTTCATGGTTTCCAGGCGTTGCGGCGTATCCACCTGCTCCTGGAAAACGTAGTTGTAGCGGCGGGCGGAGATGCCGATATCGAAGAAGTTCGGGACCGGCAGAAAGTTCAGCAGCGCCCGGCCGCTGGGGTCGATCCGGCTGGCGGGCATGCGATTGCCGGGCAGCACTTGGCCGTTGGTCGGATCGAGCACCGGGATGAGTGCTCCGTTCAACTCCACCGAGCGCGAAAAATCACCGGCCCGTTCGAGTTCGGTCGGCGTCGTCAGCTGGCCCAGCGGCAGACTGGAAGACCGGGGCCAAAACTCCTGCGACCAGAAGAAGAACAGCTTCTCGCGACCGGTGTTGAACAACTTCGGAATCATGATCGGGCCACCGATGTTATAGCTGTAAGTGTTCAGCCGGGTCCGCGGCTTGGCGACGCCCGTCAGGTTATTGAAGAAGTTATTCGCATTGAACTGTTCGTGGCGTTTGAAGTAACTGAAGATCCCATGCAGCTTCCGCGTACCGCTTTTGGTAATCAGCTGCACGTTGGCGCCGGACATCCGGCCGTACTCGGCCTGGTAGTTCGTCAGCAGCACCTTTACTTCCGCAATCGCGTCCATCCCGACGCTCACCGTCCCGCCCTGGTTGTTGCCGACGTCGATCATGGACATGCCGTCGACGGTGAGGTTGTTCGTGTTGTTGCGCCCGCCTTGGACGTTCACGGTGAAGCCACGGTCGATCGCGTCGCGGTCGGAGGTATCCACGACGCCGGGCAGCAGTTGCAGCAGCGAGGTGACGTTGCGGCCGCGGATGAGAATGTTTTCCACCTGCGAGCTGGTGATGACGCCGGAGCGCTCCGCGCTGGCGGTCTGCACGGTCGCGCCTTCGGCGGAGATGGTTACGCTTTCGGTGGTCGAGCCGACCTGCAATTGGACATCGCCCACGGTCAACGTTTCCGAGGCCGTCAGGTTCAGGTTGCGCCGTTCGGACTGCTTGAAACCGTCACGTTTAACGGTCAGGTTGTACTGCCCGGGCGAAAGGGCCGGAAAGGCAAACGAGCCGGTCTCCGCTGTCGTCGTCCGCCGTTCGAGTCCCGTCGAGGGTTGCATCAGGGTGACGTCGGCCTTTACGACCGCCAGGCCGGATGGGTCAATGACGGTGCCGACGATGGTGCCGGTAACCGATTGAGCCGGCAGGGAGAGAACAACCAGGGCAGACAGCAGACAGAGGCGCAGCGAAATCATGGGCGGAGCGTATCACAATCGCTCGTTCACGCGCCTGCCTACGGCTGCACAGCCTCGGCAAGGTACTCCGCCGTCACGCCCTCATGCGAGGTGGAAGCCACCACCGTCCCTTTTCGCAGCACAAACACCTGGGGCGACTCATGCCGAATCCCTGTCCATTGCGCCACTTCCCGCGACAACTCCCGATCATCCTGCACCACCAGCGTATGAACCGGAACCTCGGGATGCAGCGCCACGAACCGTTTCACCTGCGCCTGTGCCATGAAGCTCACCGGGCAGGTCCGGCTGTGCTTGAACAGAATCGCGCACTCTTCCTGCTTTATCGCCTCCAGGTCCAACGGCCCCTTGGCCGGCCCTTCCTCCGCGGCACTGCTCTTAAACCAGTTCAACATGGAATCCCCATCCCTCCAGTTTCGCACCCCGGCGCCGCAATCCGATAGAATCGCAGCTGCGCCCATGTCCACCGCCCCGGCCGAAGACCGCCTGCTCTCCCTCGATGCCTTCCGCGGCTTCACCATGCTGCTGCTCATCTCCCATGGGTTCGGCATCTTTCAGGCCTTCAAAGGCCAAGCCGATTGGGCCAATCAGTTCGAACACGCCGCCTGGGCCGGCTGCACCCTTTGGGACCTCATCCAACCCGCCTTCACCTTCATCGTCGGCGTCGCCATGCCCATCGCTTTCGCCCGCCGTGCCGCTCCGTGGCGGCATGTCGCTTGGCGCGCTCTAGTGCTCGTCGTCCTCTCCAACGTCTTATCCAACTGGGGCTCCACGGCGCCGCTAAAGCTCCAGTTCATTAACGTTCTCTGCCAAATCGCGTTCTCCTACCTCCTCTGCTACGCGCTCCTCCAGTTCCCCTTCCGCGCCCAAGTGGCCGCCGCCGCGGGCATCTTCGCGCTCCATCACGCCCTCTTCTACCTCTTCCCCGGCCCCACCGGTCCCTTCGACCCCCAAGCCAACTTCGCCGCCCTCGTCGACCTCCGCGTCCTCGGCTACAACTACTCCGGCTTCTACACCACCCTCAACTTCCTCGGCAACGCGCTCACGGTCCTGTTCGGCTGCTGGACCGGCCTCCTCCTCCTCTCCCCCCGCACCCCGGCCCAGCGCCTCAAAATTCTCCTCGCCTGCGCCGCGGTCGCCTTTGCGCTCGGCCTGGCCCTGGAACCCGTCATCCCCATGGTCAAGCGCCTTTGGACTGGTTCGTTCCTCTTCCTCAGCTCCGGCTGGGTCCTGCTCGCCTTCGCCGCGTTTTACTGGCTCATCGAAATCCGGGCCGAACGCCGCTGGACCTTTCCCTTGCTCGTCGTCGGCGCCAACAGCATCTTCATTTACGCCTTCTCGCAAGTCCTCCGCGGCTGGCTCTCCCGCGGGCTCGCTGCTTTCGACGGCCAGCAGTTCGCATTTCTCGGCTCCGTCGGAGCCATCCCCCACAACATCCTCGTGATGCTCGTCATGTGGGGGCTCTGCTACTGGCTCTACCGGCGTCGAATCTTTTTCAAAATCTAGCTCAGCCGGGCCTTCACCTTGTCGCTCAGCACCTTGCCATCGAGCCGCTTGCCGGCCAGCTTAGCCTTCGCCGCGTTCATCACGATCCCCATCTTCCCCTTCTCCGTCGCCCCGGTCTCCACCATCGCCGCCTCAATGGCCGCGTCAATCTCCGCCGCGCTCGGCGCCGCCGGCATGTAGCTTTCGACAATCGCCATCTCGGCTTCTTCTTTGGCCGCCGCGTCCTCCCGCCCCGCGTTCCGGAACATGTCGATCGACTCCTTCCGCTGTTTCACCAAAATCGAAAGGATCTGCAGCTCGGCTGCTTCATCTAGAGGTTTAGAGTTATCGGCCTGCCATTTGATGAGAACGGTCTTTATCATCCGTACGGCACCCAGCCGAACCTCCTCTTTTGCCTTCATCGCCGCAACCATGTCGCGCTGTATCTGATCTAGAAGAGCCATTGTATTTGCTATTCTAATAGTTCTCGCGTTCTTTCTCATTCGTATCTCATGCACATCAAAAAACAACGCCTACTGACACCCGGGCCCACGCCCCTCTATCCACCGGCGCTGCATGCAATGATGGCCAGCGATGTCCACCATCGGACTCAGGATTTCATCAAAATCCAAGCGTCCGCCATGCAGGGTCTGAAGAAAGCGATGGGCACGTCCAACGACACGCTCATCCTCACCGCATCCGGTTCTGGTGCGATGGAAGCCTCCGTTTCCAACTTCTTCTCGATGAAGGATAAAGTCGTAGTGTGTTCCGCGGGCAAGTTTGGCGAACGCTGGGCCGAGATGGTCCAAGCCTTCGGACTCGATGCCATCGTTCTCACCGAACCGTATGGCAGTGTCGTCAGCCCGGAGCGTCTCGCCGAGACCCTGAAGGCCAACCCCGACGTCAAGGGCGTCTTCATCCAAGCTTCCGAAACCTCCACCGGCGCCGCGCACGACGTCGAAGCCATGGCCAAAATCGTCCGCGAGACCCCGGCCATCTTCATCGTCGACGCCATCACCGGTCTCGGCACCATGCCGCTCAAAATCGACGAGTGGGGCATCGATATTTGCATCGGCGGCTCCCAGAAGTCGTTCATGATTCCCCCCGGCCTCGCCTTCATCAGCGTCAGCCCGAAAGCCTGGGCGCTCAATGCCAACTCCTGCATGCCCCGCTACTATTTCGACCTGAAACGCGAAAAGAAGATGGCCGACAAGGGCGAGTCCTCCTGGACCCCCAACACCTCCCATCTCATCGCCTTGAACGTCGCGCTCCAGTACATCAACGACCTCGGCATGGATAAGCTCATCGAGAACGCCCAACTCCTCGCCAAAGCCACCCGGCACGCCGCCGCCGCTTTGGACTTGGAGCTGTTCTCTCCCAACAATCCCGGGTCCTCCGTCACCGCTATCAAAACGCCAGCCGGAATGGATTCCGGGCTTATCGTCAAAGGCTTCCGCACCCACTTCGGAGCCATCATCGCCAACGGCCAAGGCTCCATGCAGGGAAAAATCTTCCGCATGGCGCATCTGGGTTACTTCGACTTCGCGGACATGTTTGCCGTCATCGCCGGCCTCGAACTGCTACTGCAGCAGAACGGGCACCCGGTCGAACTCGGCAAGGGTGTGGCCGCCGTGCAGAAAGTGTACGCCGAAGTGGCCATGCAGCAGCCGGTCACAGCCTAAGAATCATCAAGGAAATCATCATGAAAATTCTGGTAGCGGAACCCATCGCCGCCGCTGGCGTAGAGTTATTGCGCGCGCAGGCTGGTTGGGACATTGTCATTTCAGATCCGAAGGGCTATGCCGCCCATCTGGCCGATTGCGACGCCCTGCTCGTCCGTAGCGCCGTCAAAGTCAACGCGGACGTTCTTTCGAAAGCGCCGAAGCTGCGCGTCATCGGCCGCGCCGGCGTCGGCGTGGATAACGTCGATCTCGACGCCGCCACCGCCGCCGGGGTGCTCGTCATGAATACCCCGGGTGGCAACGCCATCTCCGTCGCCGAACACGCGATCGGCCTGATGCTCTCGCTCGCCCGGCAGATTCCCGCCGCCAGCGCCTCCACCAAAAGCGGTAAGTGGGAGAAAAAGAAGTTCCAAGGCAACGAACTGCGCGGCAAAACGCTGGGCGTCCTCGGCCTCGGCGCGATCGGCCGCCCGGTCGTCTCCCGGGCCCAGGCCTTCGAAATGCGCTGCTTGGCCTACGATCCGTTCGTTAACCCGCAGACCGCCGCCGACCTCGGCGTCGAACTCGTCTCGCTCGACCGGCTATACGCCGAATCCGACTACATCACCCTCCACATGGCCCTCACCCCCGAAACGCACGGCATGCTCAACGCCGCCGCGTTCGCGAAAATGAAGCCCGGGGTCCGGGTCATCAACTGCGCCCGGGGCGAACTCGTCAACGAAGCCGACCTCGCCGCCGCTCTCCAAAGCGGCAAGGTGGCCGGTGCCGGTCTCGACGTGTTTGAGGCCGAACCGCCGCCCGCCGACGCCGCCATTCTCCAAGCCGAAAACCTCCTCGCCACGCCGCATATCGGCGGCTCTACCGAAGAGGCTCAGGAAATCGTCGGCGTCCGCATTGTCGAACAGGTCGTCGAATACCTGCTCAATGGCATCGCCCTGAACGCCGTCAACATGCCCGCTCTTTCGCCGGAAATGTACAAGGCCGTCGGGCCTTACATTGAACTGGCCGAGCGCCTGGGTGGCTTTGCCGCTTACTTGGCCTCGGGCAACCCGAAGTCGGTTCGGCTCATCTACTCGGGCCGCATCGCCGACTTCAATACGGTCCTTCTGCGCAACGCCGGACTCGCCGGCGTCCTCAACCGTTCACTTTCCTACCGTGCCAATCTCGTCAACGCCATGCCCATCGCCACCCAGCGCGGGCTCAACGTCGCCGAAACTCACGAAAAACAGCGCACCGGCCACATCGACTCCATTCGTCTTGAGCTCGATACCGATGCCGGCCTTACGGTCGTCGAAGGGGCCGTGATCCTCAACCGGCCCCGTCTGATTCAGGTCGATGGCATCCCCTGCGAGGCCAACTTGAACGGCCATCTTCTCTACATGAAGAACGATGACGTCCCCGGCGTCATCGGCCACGTCGGCTCCGTGCTTGGGAAAAATAATATTAATATTGCCAACTTTTCTCTCGGTCGCACCCCGAAACCTGCCCCTGGGCAGCGTCTTTTGGCGGTCGCCGTGGTAGAAGTGGATGCTTTGGTGCCGGAAACGGTACTTGCCGAACTCAAATCCAATCCCGCCGTACTGGTAGCCAGGCCAGTTGCTTTCGGCGTTTAACGGATTAAACTTTTTCTACCGGAATCCCTGTGTTACGCTGGTAGTGCTCTCAGCGGACCTCCCCGGTTCAACATCCTTCCCAGGAGTAGTTTTTACCCTTCAATGAGTTTCACCGTTTTTCTTGGCAATCTCCCCGTTTGGGTGACTGCCGATGACATCAAGTCATGGCTCACCGCGGAAAACCTCGTAGCCGATTCCATCAAAGTAATCCGTAACCCCGAAACGCAAGAATCGAAAGGATTTGCATTCATCGAAGCGCCTAACGGCGAGGAGATGAATTCGATCATTCGTCGTTTTGACCGCGCACCGCTCGAAGAGCGTTTGCTGCGTGCTAACCCTGCCCAACCGCCGAAAGGCAAAACCCCTGTGAAGGGAGCCGCCCCCATGGGTGCTGGTATGCCGCCTCCGTCGTCAGCAATGATGATGGGTGACAAATCGCGCCGTGGTGGGAAGAAGCATAAGAAGCCCACCCGCCCCTCGGGTCCGCCCAGCGCGTTCGCTGAGGAACTCGCCAAAGCTCTCTAGGTTCTTTCTCCTGGTGATAGTGATGAAAGCCGCTCAATCGAGCGGCTTTTTCATTTTCGCCACAAAATGCGCTATAGTTTAAGAAGTACTGGAAGTTTGTTCTACCGCACCCGCCTGCTTTTCTGTTTGCCGGTTCGCTCGATCGGCCTTCCCCCAAATACAACTGAATGAATACTTTTGCTGACCTTACGTTGTCCCCTGTCTTGAAGGGCAACCTGGCCAAGCACGGCTTCGTCACACCGACGCCCGTGCAGGCTCAGGCTATCCCACCTGCTTTAGAAGGCAAAGACCTTGTCGCCACAGCCCAAACGGGCACAGGCAAGACCCTTGCTTTTGTCCTCCCTCTCCTCGAACGCCTCCTGAAAAACAAAACGGCCAAAGGCTCCCAAGCCCTTATTTTGAGCCCCACTCGCGAACTCGCGATGCAGATTTCAGAGACGTTCCACAAACTCGCCGCCGGCACCGGTATCCGTACCGCGGTCGTCGTTGGCGGACTGAGTGAACGTCCCCAACTTGCCGACATTAAGCGTGGTGTCCAAGTCATTATTGCCACCCCGGGCCGCCTCGGCGATTTTATCGAACGCCGCTTAGTGCGCCTCGACACGGTCAACCTGCTCATCCTGGATGAAGCCGATCGGATGCTCGATATGGGCTTCTTGCCCTCCATCCAACGCATCATGGGCCTTCTCGCCCCCGTTCGTCAGACGTTGTTCTTCTCGGCCACCATCGAGACCTCCGTCGCCCACCTCATCAACAAGCACCTCGTGAACCCCGTTCGCATCGCGATCGGAAACGCCAGCAAGCCGGCCGAACAGGTCGACCTCCACATGTACGAGTTAGACCAGGATCACAAGATCGGGACGCTCGAGCACATGCTGCGCATCCACGACGGAACGTTCATGGTCTTCGTTCGCACCAAGCACGGTGCCGACAGACTCGCCGACAGACTCGAACAGGACGGCATCAGTTCGACCAGCATTCACGGTAACCGCTCGCAGAGTCAGCGCAACCGTGCGCTCAAGGGCTTCCAGGACGGCCAGTTCCGCGTTCTCGTCTGCACGGACGTTGCGGCGCGCGGTCTTCACATCGAAGCCGTCGCCCACGTTATCAACTTCGACGTACCGAAGGTTCCGGAAGACTTTATCCATCGCGTTGGTCGTACCGGCCGCGCGGGCTTGAAGGGCACCGCCACCACCTTCGTCACTCGTTCGGAATGGAACGATGTCCGCCGCATCGAACGGAACCTCAACATCCGGCTCGAACGGCAGATGATCACCGCTGCCGACAGAGCCACCATCGCCGCCATCCCGGAGCGCCTAGCCCAATCCCCTGCTTCCAAGCTACAGATTGTCCACACCGCCCCCACCCATCGTCCTTACTCCGGTGGAGGCCGCCCCCAAGGCGGTTCCTTCGGACCCAAGAAAACCTTCGGCGCTCGTCCGAAGAAATTCTCGGCCCGCTAGTTCCTAACCTAGTTCGGAATCGTGGCGACTTTCGTGGTCTGATGACCCGCTAGTCGCCACGTTCCGTTTTGCTTCACCCAAAAGTGAATCAACATCACCTTGTCGTCGAACTTCCCGTCCTGGTTCACCCCCGTCACGTGCATGTACGAATGCGTCACCGCGGAACTCTCGTACACGTTCGCCTTCACCTTCGTCTGATCCAAACTCTGATACAACTGCTTGCCGGACTTCACCTTGGCGATGTAGCTCGTTTTCGTATCGATAATCCCCGTCGCGTGGCCATAAACTAAGTCATCGGCCAGCATCTTTTCGAGCGCGGCCGTATCCTTAGCCAGAATCGCCTTCCGCCAACTCTGGTCCAACCCGATGATGTCCGCCTTCGTCTCGGCCTGCACCCAGCCCGCCATCAGCATCACTCCAATCACAAACAGTTTCATGCCGCAAAGTATATCAGTCCGGAACTCGGGTACAATCATGCGGTGCGTTACCTCTGCCTCCTGGCTGTCGCCCTCCTCGCCGCCGACCCCCCTCCCGTCCAACTCACCGCCGCCGCGGACCAGCGCCGTCTCCTCGATCTTCTGAAAATCTCTGCACTCCGCCGCGGTGCCGACGGCCGCAACCCCAACGCCCCCAACGCCGCCAATTACGACGAAGCCAAAGCCAACCCGTACCCCCAACTCCCCGACCCCATCCTCTCCGACAAGAAGAAAAAGATCACCAAGGCCGCCCAATGGTGGAAGCTCCGCCGCCCCGAAATCGTCGAGCACTTCGACCGCGAAATCTACGGCCGCATGCCCAAAGTCACTCCCGCCGTCCGCTGGGAAGTCACCGCCACCACCAACGAAATCGAAGCCGAAATCCCCGTCGTCAAGAAGACCCTCCTCGGCCACGTCGACAACTCGGCCTACCCCCAAATCAAAGTCGTCATCCAGCTCACCCTCGTCACCCCGGCCAACGCGAAAGCCAAGGTGCCCGTTGTGATGGAACTCGGCTTCACCAACTTCCCCCGCCGCGATACCACCTGGCAAAAGCTCGTCCTCGAAAAAGGCTGGGGCTACGCCATCCTCGCCCCTACCTCCATCCAGCCTGACAACGGCGCCGGCCTCACCCAAGGCATCATCGGCCTCGTCAATAAAGGCCAACCCCGCGCCGTCGACGCCTGGGGCGCCCTCCGCGCCTGGGCCTGGGGTGCCTCCCGCGCCCTCGATTACTTCTCCACCGACCCCGCCGTCGACGCAACCCGCGTCGGCCTGGAAGGCCATTCCCGCTACGGCAAAGCCGCCGTCGTCGCCATGGCCTACGACCAACGCTTCTCCGTCGCCTTCCTCAGCTCCTCCGGTGCCGGCGGCGTCAAACTCCACCGCCGCCTATACGGCGAGCAGGTCGAAAACGTCGCCGCCCCCAACGAGTATCACTGGATGGCCGGCAACTACCTGCAATTCGCCGGCCCCAAAACCGCCGCCGATCTCCCGGTCGATTCCCACGAACTCATCGCGCTCTGCGCCCCCCGCCCCGTCTTCATTAGCTCCGGCGACAAAGGCGACGGCTGGGTTGACGCCAAAGGCATGTTCCTCGCCGGGGTCGGGGCCGAGCCCGTCTACCGCCTCCTCGGTAAAAGGGGCCTAGGCACCGCGGAGTTCCCGGCTCTGGAAACCGCTCTCGTCGATGGCGACATCGCCTTCCGCCAACACAGCGCCGGCCACACCCCCGGCCCCAACTGGCCGGCCTTCTTGACTTTCGCCGCCCGCTACTGGAAGCCTTAAAGCTTGCGCGAATCGATCGGCCTTCGTACGGTTCTCCTGGCCACCGTCATCTCC
The DNA here is from genome assembly GCA_026394015.1 of Acidobacteriota bacterium. Classification (GTDB taxonomy): domain Bacteria; phylum Acidobacteriota; class Terriglobia; order Bryobacterales; family Bryobacteraceae. Next base: position 108,268 of record JAPKZA010000277.1, on the reverse strand, counting down.
ATCCTTTGGGGCGGCAACATCGTCTCCATCCGCGTCGGCGTCGATAGCATCCCGCCGCTGTGGAGTGCGTTCTGGCGCATGTTGATCGGCGTGCTCGTCGTCGGTGCCTGGGCCCGCCATCGCGGCGTCACCTTCTGGCCCACCCCGGCCGAATGGCGGCCACTCTTCTGGCTGGGCGTCCTCTTCACCGTCCAAATCGGACTGCTGAACTCCGCCTCCGCCCTCACGTCCCCCGCCTACGGCGTCGTCATCCTCAACGCCTACGCCGTCTTCGCCAACCTCACCGGCCACTTCTTCGCCAAGCGTCTGGAAGACCCGCTCACCCCCACCCGCGTCGCGGGTCTCGTGCTCGCCATCGCCGGGGTCACCATCCTCGCCGTCGGCCAAACGAAATCGACCTTGGCACCGAATCCGCTCCTCGGCAACGCCCTGATGATTTTCTCCTCCGCCCTCCTCGGAGCCCGCCAGGTCTACATGCGCTACCTCGTGCAAACGGTGGATCCGGTCCGCACCGTCGTCTGGCAGATGGCCTGGTCCGTCCCGCTTTTTCTTCTCATCGCCGTAATGACCGAACCGCCGACGCTCAAAGCCGTCTCCTGGCAGGCCCTCGCCGCTATCTCTTATCAAGGGGTGATCGTCGCCGGAGTCTGCTTCATCCTCTGGGCGCAACTGCTCCAACGCTATCCCGCCGGAGCGCTTTCGATGTACGCCTTCCTCGTCCCCATCTCCGGCATCGCCCTTAGCGCCTGGATCTTCGACGAGCCCCTGCGCGGCACCTTGCTCTTAGGCGGGGCGCTCGTGCTAGCTGGTCTCTTTGTGGTCTCAAAAAAGTCGTAACGGCTTATACTGGAGGCAAATGCAGGTAGCCCTCCCTGAACTCGACTCCGCCGCCACCATAAATTTTCATCGCAAAATCTCGGCCGACGATTTCGAAGCCTTCTGTGCCGAAAACCCTTCGCTTCGGGCCGAACTCTCCGCCCAAGGAGAAATCACCATCATGCCTCCTGCCGGAGTCGAATCCTCCTTCCGCTCTCTTGACGTCGCCGGCGAATTGCGAAATTGGGCCAAACAGTCTAAGTCTGGCCGGGCTTTTGAGAGCAGCGCCGCCTTCGTCCTCCCCTCCGGTGCCATCCTCTCACCCGACGCCTCATGGGTCTCGAACCAGAAGATCCAATCCCTAGCCCCGGCGCAGCGCCGCCGCTTCGCCCAGATTACGCCCGACTTCGTCGTCGAAGTCCGCTCCCCCTCTGACCGCCGCTCCATCCTCGAGCTCAAAATGGCTGAGTGGATCGCCAGCGGCGTCCCTCTCGCCTGGCTCATCGACGGCGACGCCAAAACCGTCACCGTCTACCGTCCTACCGTGCCGCCCCAAACGCTATCCGGTATCCAGGAACTCGCCGCCGACGGCCTCACCGACGGCTTCGTCCTCGACCTCACCGACATCTGGGCCGGCCTCTAGCCCTAAGGCCGCACCGCCACCGTACCCGTCGCCAAACTCCCCCTCACCTGCACCACCAGCACCGCCTCGCCCGCCGCGGTCTCCGCCGGAATCCGCACGTTGAGCTGCATCACCCCCATCGTTCCCGGTGCCGCATCCGCGTACAACACCTCGGCCGGTCGACCGCCCACCGTCACCTCCGCCCCCGTCGCTCCCCCATGGCCCGTCGCATACAGCACGACGATCTCCCCCGGCCGCGCCGGTAGCGCCGGAGCATTCACGCCCCCATCCTGATTCCAAACCCGCGGAAACAGCCCCACCCGCGCCGCCGCCACCGGCAGCGTCGTCGCCGCAGTAGCCCCCTCCACCACTAACCGCGCCTCCGCCGCTCCCGCCAGCCCCTCCGGCACCTGAGCATTGATCTGTCCCGCCGAAGCGAACAGAATCGGCGAGACCAACCCATTCCAACTCACCGCATTCCCCAGCCCCGAACCATAGATCGAAACCAATCCCCCCGGCACCACAGCCCCGCTACTCCCATCAAACGCGTTCACCACCGCCGACACCATAGCCGCTTGCCGCGGGCCCAGTTGCCACAGCTCATTCGTCAACCCCTGGTCCGTCGAACCGCCGAAGAAGTAGGTGATGCCCTCCCCATAGGCGCTCTCATGGCGAAACCGCGCGCTCGGCGCCGGCCCCTCTAGCACCGCCTCCCGCCACTGCCGAGTCCCGGGGTTGAACTCCCACGTATCGCTCAAGGTCCCGCGGCCCGACCCGCCAAACAAAATCATCCGATCCCGCCCCGTATCAAACGTCCGGCCGTAGTACTGGCGCGGAGTCGGCGCCGGCGTCGCCACCTGCTCCGTCCACTCCCCCCTGACCAGATCAAAGGCCCACAAATCGCCCAACGGACACGGTCCAAACCCGCTTGCACAGCCGCCATAAAGCAGCATCTGCCCCCGCACCGAGTCGTAGACCGCGTGGTGCAAACACCGCCGCAGCGGTCGCGTTGTCCGCGGCGAAAGATCCCGCCACCGGCCCGTCCCAAACTCGTACGCCCACGTATCGTCGAACCGCCCCGCATCGGTGAACCCATGCGAAATCACCACCCGATCCCGGGCCGCATCGAAAATGCCCGAATGCCCATAACGACGGCTCGGCCCGTCTCCCGGCTGCCCGATCTGCGCCCAGTTCCCCCGCACAATATCGTACGTCCACAGGTCGTTAAAAAAGCCCGAAGCCTGGCCCCCGAACATCACCAACCGACGCCGCGTCTCATCCAACACCAAGACATGCCCCCAGCGCGGTACCGGCTTCGCTCCCGACGGCTGCAACTCCCGCCACTCTTTCCGCTCCAACGAATAGACCCACAGGTCGTTCCGCGCTCCAGCAGCCGAGCCGCCAAACAGAAACAGTTGTTTCCCCATCGGATCATGCACAATCGTCCCGTCTGTCCGGCCCGCCGGAGCCGTCGACCCCGTCGGCAACAACGTATATTGCAGCGGCTGGGCGGTCGCGATGCTCACCGCGGCCAGAAAAATCGTTACGAAATGCTTCATCATGCCCCTATATCCCTCTTGAACGTGACTTTATTCCCAACACTTGCGAATTTTTTGACGTGGATACCCTGAGCCTTTCTCACCACTTCGCCGCCGAAGCCCTCTGCCATCAGCCCGCCCTGCTCCGCGCCGCCGTCCGCCTGCTCGGCCACGCCGGCCCCGCCGAAGACGTTCTCCAGGACACGTTCCTCATCGCCTGGCGGAAGTTCCCCAGCTTTGAACTCGGCACCAATTTCCGTGCCTGGCTCTTTCGCATCCTGTTCCACTGCGCCCGTCATCATCGTCGTCGCTGGCCCTCTCATCAACCTCTCGAACCTCTCGTTGCCCCGCCCACCCTTCCCGATCTCGACCTCTCCCGCGCCCTCGCCCAGTTGCCCGCCCCCTATCGCCAGGTCCTCCAACTCGCCGACCTCGACGAGCTGTCCTATAAGGAGGTCGCCGATCTCCTCCAAATCCCCCTCGGCACCGTCATGTCCAGGCTGAGCCGCGCCCGCGGCCTACTCCGCCGTTACTACTTTCCGCCGAAGCGGTTAAAGTAGATCCATGAAGAACTTTTTCGCGAAACACCTCTTCGGCTCTGCGAGCAAGAACGAACCCACCCCCACCTTGGGCCAGGCCCTCCTCCGCCGCGACGTGTTTCGCGGATCCGCCTTCGGCCTCTTCGCCAGCTTGCTGCCTTCGAAAGCAGTAGCCGCCCCCACCTCCGGCCTCCAACTCGGCACCTCGATTTACCAATCCATCGGCGTCAAACCCCTCATCAACGCCCGCGGCACGTTCACCATCATCAGCGGCTCCACCATGCTCCCGGAAGTCCGCATGGCCATGACCGAAGCCTCCCAGCACTACGTCCACATCGATGAACTCATGGCCGGCATCGGCGCCCGCCTCGCCGAACTCACCCAGGCCGAATGGGGCATGGTCACCTGCGGCTGCTCCTCCGCCATCACCCACGCCACCGCCGCCTGCATCGCCGGCGGCAACGCCGATCTCCACGTCCGCATCCCCAACCTCGAAGGCTTCGCCAAAACGGAAGTCATCATCCCCAACCACTCGCGCAACGTCTACGACGCCGCCGTCCGCTCCGTCGGCGCCACCGTCGTCGAAGCCGGCACCATCGAAGAGTTCGAAGCCGCCCTCGGACCGAAGACCGCCATGGTCTACATCCTTGCCGGCCCGAACGCCGAATCCGGCCCGCTGACCACGAAAGTCATCTGCGAACTCGCCCGCAAGCGCAACGTCCCCGTCTTTGTTGACGCCGCCGCCGAAGGCCTCACCGTCCCCAACGTTCACCTGCAAGCCGGTGCCACCCTCGTCGCCTACAGCGGCGGCAAGTGCATGCGCGGGCCGCAAACCGCCGGGCTCCTCCTCGGCAAGAAGGATCTCGTCCGCGCCGCCTGGGTCCACAGCTCGCCCCATCATGGCTTCGCTCGCTCCATGAAAATCGGTAAGGAAGAAGCCATCGGCATGCTGATGGCCGTCGAAATGTGGCTCAAACGCGATCACAAAGCCGAATGGGCCCAGTGGTCGAGCCGCCTCGACCACGTTGCCAAACGCGTCGCCACAGTCCCGGGAGTAACCACCGAAGTCCGCCTCCCCGAAGGGCTCTCCAACAACACCCCCACCCTCGTCATCAAGTGGGATCCCGCCAAAACCGGCGTCACCGGCACCGCCCTCGCCACGCATCTATTCACGACCGAACCCCGCATCGCCCTTCCCACTGGAGCCGGCCCCAACAGCGTCCAAGTCGTGCCCTACATGATGGCCGCCGGCGATGAGAAGATCGTCGCCGACCGCATCGTCGCCACCCTCCAATCCCCGCCGCCCGAGGCACCCAAAACCTCCGCCGCCCCCGCCGCCGACCTATCGGGTCGCTGGGACGTGCAGATCCAATACCTCGCCAGCTCCTCCACCCACGTCCTCCACCTGAAGCAGACAAGCGGCCAGGTGGAAGGCACCCACCAGGGCGATTTCGTCTCCCGCGATCTCCGTGGATCGGTCGAAGGAGACCGCGTCCGGCTCACGAGCAGCTACACCGAACGCCACGGCGACTCGCTCCAATTCGAGTTCTCCGGCCAACTCTCGGGCAACGAAATCTCCGGCACCCTCAATATGGGCGAGTACCTCGAAGCCAAGTGGACCGCCAAACGGCACGTGTTCGGCGGTCGCCGCGGCTAGCTAGGCTTTTTTCTTCCCCGCCTTCTTCGGCTGGGCCCAACTCTGCCATGGTGCCACCATGGCCCGTTTGGCCCAGCTATCCCATTTCGCCGCCATCGCTTTCACCCGGTCCGGCTGCGCGGAAGCCAGGTTGTTTAGCTCCGTCCGGTCAGCATTGATATCGTAGAGCTCCCATTCGCCCTGGTACATCTTCACGAGCTTCCATTGGCCCATGCGAATGGCCTGGTTGCCTTCGTGTTCCCAATAAATCGCCTCGTGCGGTGTCCGCTTGCCCGTTAAAAACACCGGCCCCAAACTCTTGCCCTCAAACGGCGTAATCTTCTCGCCCTTCCATTCGCTTGGGTACTTCGCCTTGCCCAGGTCGACGCAGGTCGCCATGATGTCGATCAAGTGGCTCGGCTCGCTCGACATCGCATTCCGGCGCTTAATCGAAGCCGGCCAATGCGCAATCAGCGGGCTCGAAATGCCCCCTTCGTGCACCCAATGCTTATACATGCGGAACGGCGTGTTCGAGGCGTTCGCCCACGACGTCGCATAGCTCGTATACGTGTCTTCCGGACCTGGCAGAATGTCCGGCGTATTGCCGTAGCGAACCGTCCGACCGTCCCGCGTCGTCTTCGGCTTGCCGGACGTGTTCGGGCTCGCGTTCTCGGGCGTCGAACTCATCCCTTCGGCGCATCCTCCGTTGTCCGCCAGAAAGAGAAGCAGCGTATTCTCCAGCATTTTCTTCTCTTCGAGCTTTCGAACCACTTGACCCACCGCATGGTCCAGCCGGTCGATCATCCCGGCATAAACCGCCATCCGCCGCGCTTCCCATTCCTTATCCGGCGCATCCGCCCACGCCGCCACCGACTTATCCCGCGGCGTCAACTCCCAGTTCGCCTTCACCAAACCCAACTTCTTTTGTTTGGCATGACGCTTCAGCCGGAGCTGATCCCAACCGTCTTTGTACGTATCCTTGTACTTGGCCACCGTGTCTTCCGGACAGTGCAGCGGCCAATGGGGAGCCGTAAACGCCAGGTAGAGGAAGAACGGATCCGCCTTCGCCGAGAACTTATCGATGTAGGCGGCCGCGTTCTTGCCCAAGGCATCGGTGTAATAGAAATCCTTCTCTTCCGGCTCGATGTAGGCGTTGTCCCGCGTGAGCGTACCGGGGTTGTAGAAGCTGCCCGCCCCGTCAATCGTCCCAAAAAAGTTGTCGAAGCCGCGCTGCATCGGCCAATTGTCCTTGCCGCCTGGCTGGTCGGCGATCGACTTCGGCGTCACGTGCCATTTGCCGCACATCGCCGTCTGATAGCCCGCGCCTTTCATCACCTGCGCAATCGTCACACAGCTCTTGTTCAGGTTGCCCCGATAGCCCGGCAAGCCGTAGTCGTTCATCATGTGGCCAATGCCGGCTTGGTGCGGGTACAGCCCGGATAGCAGCGAAGCCCGGGTCGGGCAGCAGCGAGCGGTGTTGTAGAACTGGGTGAAGCGCAGGCCATTGGCGGCCAGGCGGTCGAGAGTGGGAGTCGCGATCTCCGACCCGTAACATCCAAGATCCGACCAACCCATATCATCGGCCATCATTACGATGATGTTCGGACGCGCCGCGGGGGCGGCGTTGGCCGCGGCCAACGAGCCGGCGGCAAGACTCAAAAAGTGACGACGCTGCATGGGCGTGAGTTTATCAGATCGGCCACAATGGGCTATGAGAATTCTTTCCCTGTTGATCTTCTCGGGCCTCGCCTGGTCCCAATCCGCCGAGCAGGCGAGAACGGTCCTGCGGGATGGCTTCGTCGAAAAAAGCCCGGAAAAACGCCGGGAAGTAGCGGTCGCCCTCAGCATGGCGCCCGCCAAGGACCAAGTGGTCGACCTGCTCGTCTCGCTCGCCAAGGATAAGGACGTGCTCGTCCGCCAGGCCGTGCTCGACAGTCTCGTTGACCTCGGCGACCGAACCCGTTACCCGATTATCAAGGAGGCCTTGCAGGATCCCGTCCCCGAGGTCACCTACGCGGCGGCCCGTGCCCTTTGGAAGATCGGCGACCCCGCCGGTGCGGAGTTACTCGAAGACATCTTCGCCGAAGAGGCCAAGGCCAAGTCGAACTTCGCCAAAAGCGAGATGCGAAAGGTGATGCGAAAGCTGAAGACCCCGCAGTCGGCCATTCTGTTCGTGGCGCAGAGGGGGATGAGTTTCGTGCCGGTACCCGGTCTGGGCGCGGGCGTGTCGGCGGTGAGTCAGATGTTGACGGATGAGAGTTTCTCGGCCCGCGCGACCTCATTGATCCTGTTGTGTCAGGATCCGAAGAAGCGGTCTGCCGGATGCCCGTCGATGCTGGACCGGGCATTTGTGGACGAGGAGTGGAGCGTTCGGGCGGCCGGGGTGCAGCTTGTGGCGGGTTCGCGGGATCCGGCGATGCGCGGCAAGTTGGCGGGTTTGTTCGGAGATAAGAGCGAGAAGGTGCGCTATCGCGCGGCGGCGGCGTATCTACGGCTCGATTCCGCCGGCGCAAAAAGACCGAAGAAGTAGAGAGTGGTACGATGGAAAGGTATGTCGGGGCGTAGCGCAGCCTGGTAGCGCATCTGCTTTGGGAGCAGAGGGCCGTGAGTTCGAATCCCACCGCCCCGACCAATCACCCCCTTGACTCTGACCACCGAGAGGTGTAGCATCGCACGGTCCAGTTGCAGAAGCAACCGGAACAACGTCAAGGAAAAGGTGAAGATATGGATGACAGTGTCGTCGGAGTTCTGATTGCAGTAGTCGGACTCGTCGTCGTGATCGCTATGATCGCCGGCATATGGAAGGTATTTGAGAAGGCGGGCCGACCCGGATGGGGCTGTCTGATTCCCATCTACAACGTGATTCTACTGTTGGGCATGGCCGGAAAGCCAATCTGGTGGATCATCCTCCTGTTGATCCCCCTCGTCAGCATCGTCATCGCCATCATGGTGAATATCGAGGTCGCCAAGAACTTCGGCAAGAGCACCGGTTACGGCCTCGGCCTCGCCCTCCTTCCCATGATCTTCTACCCCATGCTCGGCTTCTCCGACGCCCGTTACCAAGGACCGGCGGCAGCCTAGCCAGCAAGGTCCCCGGTCCTCCCGCAAGGACCGGGGACCTTCTCTACGTACTGGCCGCCTGCTATCATCCGGACGTGGCCAAGTTGACTCTGAGTGTCGACAGTCAGGTCGTTGAAAATGCGAAAGTGTACGCCAAGCAGCGCGGAGTCTCCGTTTCCGCCATCGTGGAAGCTTATCTCGCGTCGGTCGCCGAGCCACCTCCGTCGTCCACCGCTGCCACCCCAATCCTGAATTCGGTCCGCGGTGTGCTTAAGGGAGTGGACGTCGAAGACTACCGGCACCACCTGGCCGCGAAGTACCGATGAAGAGAGTGCTCTTCGATGCAAACGTCGTCCTCGATGTCTTGCTTGACCGTCAACCTTTTGTTGGAGAAAGTGCAGCGGCTTGGGCAGCCGTCGAGACTGGCCGCACGGCGGGGGTCCTGGCTGCGCACTCTGTCACGACAGTCTATTACCTCCTCCAAAAACAGAACGGCCGCGCCAACGCCCAGCGAGTTATCTCCGCGATCCTCGGGGTTTTCGGCGTCGCATCCGTCGACGCGTCCGTTATCCACGCAGCGCGGCAACTTCCCTTCTCCGACTTCGAAGACGCCGTCACCGCCGCCGCCGCGCAATCGGCAGGCTGTGAGTACATAGTGACTCGCGACCCGAAGGGCTTTCGCCACTCCCCCGTCCGCCCGCTTTCCCCCGAAGCCGCCCTTCGAATCTTCGCCCTCTAAAGACGCCGAATCTTCACCGCCCGAAACCAAACCCCACTCCGATGGTGCTGAAGGTCAATCGGGCTCCCCGGAACCTCAAACGCCAACAGCGCCTCCGCCGTCACCCTTTCCAGAAGCCCATCATAACGAGGTTGCCGAACCCCGCCCGCCCCCGCAAACTTCTCCTCCCCCTTCGCCCGATTCTGCCGCAACACCCCTCGCAAACCCTCCCCCGCCAAGTCTCCCTCCGCCACCAACCCCCCATCCAGCCAGTGCTCAAAACGCGAACCCACCACCTTGATTCGCGACGTATGCACCGTCCCCGCCTTTACCGGCCCCGCCTTCCGCGGTGCCACCAACCGATACAATGCCGCCGCCGAACGGGCCGGGCTATCCAACGCGTCCGGCGTATTTTCATCGTCCGCCAACTGATACTCAAACCCCAACGCCGTCGAGATCCGCAAATTCTCGAGCGTCGGCGGCAGGCGAGTCACCGCCCCCGTCTCCAGGTCTTGCGGCTGAAACTGCCACGCCCCTTGAATCCGATACTTCACCCCGGAGTTCCCCTCCCGATCAATCTTCCACGTAAAGCTGAGTTCAAAATCCTCGTACGATTCCAGCGTGGTCAGCCGCCGCCCCTCCGCCGACGCCCCCACCGGCAAACTCCGCATCCAACCATCTTCAATCTTCCACCACGTCGTCCCGGCCCCCTGGCTCAACGTCCAGTTCGCCCACGAATGCCCATCGAACAGCAGCGACCAACCCGCCCCCCGTTCCGCCGGGGTCAGTTCGTTGGCCGGCAACACCACAGCGAAAAACAGCGCACACAACCACATCCCCGCACTATCTCCTACCGAATCGCCACCGTCAAGCCTGAGTAAACCGAAACCGTTCTGGTTCATGTATAGTATCGGCCATGAATTTGACTCGGCGCAGTATGGCGGGGATTTCCGGCCTCGGTCTCGCAGCGGCTCAGATGCCCCGTTTTGATCCGAACTCGGTCTCCCACCGCTTTGTCCAAACCAACGGCATCAAAATGCACATCGCCGAGCTAGGCTCCGGGCCTCTGGTGCTTCTGATCCATGGCTTTCCGGAAAGCTGGTACTCGTGGCGGAACCAGTTCGTGGCGCTGGCCAACGCCGGGTTTCACGTGGTCGCTCCCGATCTGCGGGGCTACGGCAAATCTGACATCCCCCCTGAAATCTCCTCCTACAGCCTCATGCACATGACCGGCGACGTGATCGGTCTGGTATCAGCCCTCGGACGGAAACAGGCGGTGATCATCGGTCATGACGTGGGCGCTAACGTGGCGTGGCACGCCGCCCTTTTTCGTCCTGACGTATTTCCCTTGCTTGCAACAATGAGTGTTCCCTTTCGCCTACGCGGCCCGGCACCGCCGATGCGTCTACTGCGCGAACAAGGGTTGTACACCTACTACTGGCTCTACTACCAGGATGTGGGCGTGGCAGAAGTCGAATACGAACGCGACGTCCGCGAGTCGCTTCGTCGCACCCTCTACAGTCTCTCTGGAGATTTTCCTAGGGGTCGGCCAAATATCCGCATTCTCCAACCCGGGAAAGGGGTGCTCGACAACACCATCAACCCGGACCGGCTCCCGGCGTGGCTCACCGAAGCCGACCTCGACTACATGGCGGCCGACTTGACCAAAACGGGCTTCCGTGGAGGTCTGAACTGGTACCGGAATATCGATCGGAACTGGGAGTTATTGGCACCGTGGGCAGGCCTGCCCGTCCGCCAGCGTGCCCTCTTCATTGCCGGTTCGGAAGACCATGTCATCAACGGTCCTACCGGCAAGGCGCCCTTGGAGGCGATGGCCACATCCGTGCCGAATCTGGAGCGGAAGCTGATCCTGGACGGCGCGGGCCACTATATCCAGCAGGAGCGCTCCGCCGAAGTGAACAAGGCGCTGCTCGAATTCCTGCGCGGCCCTGGGGTTCCGCCCGCCTAGGCACCCCGCGCCGCGCCGGACAGCGAACCGCCTGTTACTTTAAAGAGCATGCTCACCCGACTGATTATTGGAATCGGCCTCCTCACCAGCCTCGGCCTCGCCCAACCACCCCTCCCCCCCGGTTCCCTCAACCAACCCGATCGCCTCGAACAGTTCCGCGATCTCGGCTTCGGCCTCTTCATCCACTGGTCCGTCGATTCCCAAACCGGTGTCGTCATCTCCCACTCCCTCCCCGGCGCCGACCAAGCCTACACCGACCGCTTCTACAACGACCTCCCCAAAACCTTCAACCCCCGCAAATTCTACCCCCAAGACTGGGCCGCCCTCGCCAAACTCGCCGGCATCCGCTACGTCGTCTTCACCACCAAACACCACTCCGGCTTCGCCATGTGGAACACCAAAACCACCGACTTTGGCATCCAGCAAACCCCTTTCCGCCGCGACGTCACCCGCGAAGTCCTCGATGCCTTCTCCGCCCAGGGCATCCGCCCCGGCATCTACTTCTCCCCCGATGACTTCTGGTGGCTCCGCAAAAACAAAATCGAACTCCAACGCGGCATCCCCGCCGTCCAGCCCCGCAACAACCCCGGCCTCATGGACCTCGACCGCGCCCAGCTCCGCGAGTTAATGACCCAATACGGGCCCATCGACTACGTCTTCCTCGACGGCGAACCCCAAGGCCTCCGTGAACTCGCCTGGGAACTCCAACCCCAAACCGTCGTCACCCGCGGCGCCATCGAAACACCCGAACTCTACGTCCCCGGCATCCCCCTCCAAGGCGCCTGGGAAGCCTGCTTCACCATGGGCACCGCCTGGCAATATCAGCCCCAAAACGAAAGCTACAAGTCCGGCGGCCGCGTCATCGATATCCTCGTCGAAACCCGCGCCAAAGGCGGCAATTTGCTCCTGAACGTCGGCCCCAAACCCGACGGCGAACTCCCCATCGAACAGGAAGAACGGCTCCGCGAACTCGCCCTCTGGATGCAAGTCAACCAGGAAGCCATTTACAGCGTGCGCCCGTGGGTGATCACCAACGAGAACAACGTCTGGTTCACCAAAGCCAAGGACAGTGACACCCTCTATGCCATCGTCAAGCAGGACTCCCCCTGGGCCCGCGGCCAGTGGCGCGATTTTGTCCTCCAAAGCGTCGCCGCCACCGCCAATACGAAAGTCACCGTCCTCGGCCAGAACGGTCGCGTGCTCGAATACAGGCCCGAAGTTAACCCGGCCCCGTCTTTCCAGCAGCAGGCCGACGGCCTCCACATCCGCGCCATGTTCACCCAGCGTTTGCAGGACAACAGCAAGTGGCCGAACCCGATTGTCCTCAAAATCACCCACGCCCGCCCCACCTTCGCCCCGCCCGCCGTCGAAACTGGCACCAGCCAATGGAGCGGGTCCAACGTCACGCTCAAAGGCCACCTCAAGGACATGGGCAAAGCCACCCGCCTCGAAGTCGGCTTCGAATACCGCAGCATTGTCGGCCTCGATGCCAGCGACCGGAGCATCCCCTGGCAACCCGGGCCCACCCGCTCGCTGACCGCCCCCGGCGAATTCTCCGTGCCCATCGCCGGCCTGAAGCCCGACGGCGTCTATGAATACCGAGCCTGGGTCAAGCATCCCCTGCTCACCATCTACGGGGCCGAAAAACGGATGGGCAAGCCATGAACGAAGACCTCACCGGACTGCTCCGCAAATGGGGCGAAGGCGACCCGGCGGCCCTCGAGGCCCTCACGCCCATCGTCTACGCCGAATTGCGCCGCATGGCCCACCGCCAGTTAGCCAGGGAACGGAACGAACATACCCTCCAAAGCACGGCCCTCGTCAATGAAGCCTTCTTGCGCCTCATCAGCGGCCCGGACGTCGCCTGGCAAGATCGCGCCCACTTCTTCGCCGTCAGCAGCCAACTCATCCGCCGCATCCTCGTCGACCACGCCCGCGGCCGGGAAGCCGCCAAGCGCGGATCCGGCGCCACCATGGTCGAGTTCGACGAAGCGCTCACCGCCGGCCAGCCCAAAGCCATCGAACTCATCGCCCTGGACGACGCGCTCGAAGCCTTGGCCAAGCTGGACCCCATCCAAAGCAAGATCGTCGAACTCCGCTTCTTCGGCGGATTGTCCACCGAAGAGATCGCCCACGCCCTAAAAATATCCCCCCGCTCCATTGGACGATCTTGGGCCTCGGCCCGCCTCTGGCTCCTCCGCGAAATGAAACGCGAAAAATAATTCAAGCGGCTGGCCGAACGCGCGACGAATCATCGCTAACCCTAGTGAGAGCGATGCGCGATGAAAACTCTAACGCCAATTCCGGGTGTGCTAGGATCGGCCTCTATGGGACCTGAGGCGGAACGCTGGCAGGTAGTTCGCGAGATCGTCGAAAGCGCGCTCGAATTGTCCACCGACCGGCGGATCGCCTACGTCGCGGAGGCGACCGTCGGCGACGCCGAACTGGCGGCGGAAGTGAATTCGCTCCTCGAAAGTGCCGAGGCCACCGCCACCTGGATCGACCGCTCGCCCATCGGAAAAGTGCAGCCGTTCACCCAGGAACTAGCCCCCGGTCGACGACTGGCGCAGTACGAGATTACGGACAAGCTCGGGGCCGGAGGCATGGGCGTCGTGTATCTGGCCAAGGACGAGCGGCTGGACCGTTTGGCCGCCCTCAAAGTCCTCACCTCGCTCGGCGAGACCGAAGAAGAGCGGCGCCGATTTGCCCGCGAAGCTCGCGCCGCATCGGCGTTGAACCATCCCAACATCATCACCATTTACGAGTATGGATGCGCGGATGAAATCGATTTTATAGCCATGGAATACATCCGGGGAGTGACCCTCGCCCAACTGCTGAAGCAGCACCCGCCCCCGTTGGCGGAGCTACTGGAAATCGCCCGGCAGACCGCCAAGGCGCTCGCTAGCGCTCATGCGGCGGGCATTGTCCATCGGGATTTGAAACCGGCCAACATCATGATCGCCGACGGTGGACTCGTCAAAGTCCTCGATTTCGGCATCGCCAAACTCGCCCGGCAGTCCGGAGACTCCTCCACCGAACATAACCTACTCATGGGTACCCCCACCTACATGGCCCCCGAGGTCGCCCAGGGAGAAACCGCCGACGCCCGCGCCGACATCTTTGCCCTCGGGGTGATTCTGTATGAAATGGCGGCCAAACGCCGGCCCTTCCAAGGCAAGGACGCCATGGCAACCTTGACCAAAATCGTCAACGAAGATCCGCCTCGCGTCGATTCCATCAATCCCGCCGCCACCCGCCAACTTGCGGACCTCATCGCCAAGTGCCTCGCTAAAAAGCCGGAAGCGCGCCTTCCCTCTATGACCGAACTGGCCGAAAAGCTCGAAGATATTCTGGCCCCCGCGGCAACCCAAAGCCGCCGCTGGCTCCTCGCCGGAGCTTCGGCCCTAGCCGCCGGCGGCCTGACGCTCGGAATCTCACGCTGGACCACCGGCCCCGCCCTCCGTTACGAACTCGAAGCCCAGAAAGAACCCGGCCAACTGCCCTACCGCGCCGCCGTCACCGACACCTTCCGGGCCGGCTGGAAATTTCGCCTCCGGCTCTACGCGGCACAGCCCGGGTTCTTCTACGTGCTCACCGAGACCGCCAACGACGTGGCCGTGATCTATCCTCTATCCGGAGAAGCCGCCCAGCCCGCCGGGGCCACCGTCACCGGATGGTATGTGTTCGACCAGACCCCAGGCATGGAACGAGTGTGGGTCATCTGGTCGGAGAAACCGCGAGAATTAATCGCCAAGCCAGGCCGCGCGGACCAAACACGCGACGCGGGAATTCGCAACTTACTCACACGCTTACCCGCCGGCATGGCCGGCGAGTTACTACAACTACGTCACGTATAGAATCAAAAGGAGAATTATTATGCCTTCGTTACCTTGGCCGACAGGACCGGCCGAATTGCGTATGTTTGTCCGGCCCCCGCGGGCGTCACGCCGACCCGTCAGCGGCGGTCTCCCCTTTCGCGGCAGGCTCTTTCTATCGGTTACCAGCACCGGCGCGCCCGTCGTCGGCATCCGCTACGGTGCGGCTGCCACGAACGGCTCCGCCTCGGTCACCTATTCGTCCAATCTGCTGCAATTCGGCAGTATTGCAACGTTTTCGATCACGGCCGGCACCGACGTTTGGAACTTCAACACAGCCTCGTTGATTTTCTTCGGAGGCAAGTACTACTTCCTCAGCCAAAGCATGACCATCAATGGCGTGGCCTTCACCGTCGCCGGAATCGGCGACGTGGTCGGAAACAGCTTTGGCGCTAACATGACGGTGACGGCGGCGGGCACCACAGTCGGATCGCTCAACTTTTCCGCCACCGGCAGCGTCACCTACATCGCCTCTGGCTCGCAGCCGCCAGGAGTGCAGGTCACCGTGGGCTCCGACGACTCGCTCAGCTGGGTCTCCGGCAACGCTACCTTTACTGGATTCCCCACCCTTCTGGGGGTCAACCGCAACGGGGGACCCAACCCGCTCACGGGTGGTTACGTCGGAACGATTGTAGGTGGGCCAAAAGCGGAACTGGACTGGGAAGCCTCTGGCCAGGGACCCATCGATGACGAACCCACCCCGCCGGTTTATCCTCCGGCAGCAGAATAGAGAGCCCGCCTCATGAAACCGGCGTACTGGCGCATTCTCTTCGGGTTAGCCCTGGCAACGGGTAGTTGGGCCCAAGGAGAGCCGTTGCGAGTGGGTCTCGCAGGAGAGCGCCAGTTAACCGGAGCCACCCCCGCGGAGTTCAGCGGAACTCTCGCGGCGGGCGAAGTGGCGCATGTCGTGATCACCCAGGCCGGAACAGACGTTGTGGTCACCTTGCGGGACCCTACCGGCCGCACAGTCTTCAGGGCGGATATCGGCAACGGGGCCCACGGGCCGGAAACGGTCGCTTATACAGCCCGCAGCGCAGGCGAGTATCGCTTGGAGGTCAAAGCCCCGGCCGGGGGAGCCTTCCGGTTCCAGGTCCTCGCCTGGGGCCCAGGGGATCGGGAACTGGCCGAAGCCTTTAGCCACTTCGAAAAGGCCGAAGCCGCCCTCACAGTGCGCTCCGCGGCGGGGCGGTCGCTCGCCCTCGCCGAGTATGCCCTCGCTCTGCCGTACTTCATCGCCAAAGGGGACCGCTACTACGAAGCGATCGTCCAATTTTCGATCGGCAGCGTCCAGGCCGCGGCCGCCCAATTCCGCCCCGCGCTCAAGAGCATCCAAGACGCCGGACGGCTCTTTACCTTGCTCGGAGACCAACGACGCCTGGCCGCCACAAAAAACTTCGAAGGAGGCATGTGGGACGTACTCGGAGAGCCGCTCCCAGCCCGCACCGCCTACCAGGACGCCCTCGCCCGCCACCGTGCCAACGCAGACCGCGCCGGCGAAGGCCTCGTCTTGAACAACCTCGGCATCCTGGAAGCCAACCTCGGCAACTGGCAGGCCTCCCTCTCCTCCTATGCCTTGGCCTTGCCCATCGTCCAGGCCACCGGAGACCGGCGCCGCGCAGCGCTCCTCGTCCACAACATCGGCTTAGCGCACCTCGGCTTAGGCGACGCCTCCCAAGCTCGGCCAATGTTCGAAAAAGCCCTCGCCGCCCGCCAAGCCGTCGGCGACAAACGAGGGGAAGCCGACACCGAAGGCGCTCTCGGTTACACGGAAATCTCCCTGAACCGACCCGCCGAAGCCATCCCGCACCTCGAACGAGCGCGGATTCTGGGCACCGAAAGCGCCGACAAGCTGGCGCAGGTCCGGACCGCCCGCAACTACGGCGAAGCGCTGCGCCGACTCGGACGCCTCGCCGAAGCCGAGACTTCGTTACGCCAAGGCCTCGCCCTCGCGAGCGAAATCCAGGAACGCCGCCAAGGGGCCGCCATCGGCGAAGCGCTCGCCATCGTCAAGTTGGAACAAGGCAACGCCCCCGAAGCCCTGACGCTCGCCGAAGCCGCCCTGGAGACGTTCCGAGCCATTACAGACCGCGCCGGCGAAGCCCGAACGCTAGCCACCATCGCCCGCATTCAGGCCGCCTCGGGACAACTGACCACCGCCAAAGCAACCATCGACCGCTCCCTGGCCATCGCCGAATCCATCCGGCGCGAAGCCCACGCCCAGGAACTCCGAGCTCTCTATCTGGCCAGCCGCCAGAACGACTACGAGTTTGCCGTCGACCTGCTCATGCGCCTAAAGGACCCCGCGGCGGCCTTCGCCATGGCCGAACGCGCCCGCGCCCGCGGCCTTCTCGACATGCTCTCGGAAGCCGGAGCCGGCCTCCGCATGGACGCGCCCGCCCCCCTCCTCGCCCAGGCCCGCCAAATCGGCGAAAAGATCAACGCCCTCGGAGCCCGGCTTCTCCCAGTCTATGGCCGCAAAGAGGCCGATCCCCTGCTCGCCGCCATCCAAAACCTCGAAACCCAACGCCAGGAAATCGAAACCGCCATCCGCCAAGCCAGCCCCCGCTATGCCTCCGTCACCCAGCCCGTCCCCCTCGGAGTCGAGCAGTTGCAAAAGGAGCAACTGGAACCCGGCACCGTGCTCCTCGAATTTGTCCTCGGCCAGGAACGGAGCTACCTGTTCGCCGCCAGCAAAACCGCCTTCCAAAGCTACGTCTTGCCCGGAAGGCAGGAACTCGAATCCTTGGCCAACACGTTGGCCCAAGCCCTGAAGGCGCAGAACGACGAAGCCACCAAAGCGGCCGCCGCCGCCCTCAGCCACTCCATCCTGGCCCCGGCCGCCGCCATGCTCACCGCGGAACGCTTGATTGTCATTGCCGACGGAGCCCTCCAACGCGTCCCCTTTGCCGTGTTGCCCCGGCCCGGCAGCCCCGCCCTTCTCGTCGAGACGATGGAGACCGTCAGCCTGCCCTCCGCTTCCAGCATCGCCCTTCTCCGCGCCGGGGCCCTCGGCCGCCCACGCCCCACCCGCTCCATCGCCATGTTTGCCGACCCCGTCTTTCGCGGCGCACCCGCACCCACCCGGCTCCTCGAACACTTCGGCGAAGGCAATACCGAAATCCCCCAGCTGCCCTACACCCGCCGCGAGGCCGAACAAATCACCCGCTTGACGCCAAAGGCCGGCAACCTCCTGGCCCTCGGAGCCAAAGCCAACCGCCCTGCCGCGCTCGACCCCAGCCTGGCGGAATACCGCTTCGTCCACTTCGCCACCCACGGCTACCTCGACCCCGAACGCCCGGGTCTCTCCGCCCTCCTGCTCTCCTTTGAGGACGAGAAAGGAGGCCGCGAAGACGGCTTTCTTCGCGTCAACGATATCTACAACCTCGAGTTCCACGCCGACCTCGTCGTCCTCAGCGCCTGTCAAACCGGGCTGGGGAAGGACGTGCGGGGCGAAGGCCTCCTGGGCATGCCCCGGGCGTTCCTCTACGCGGGAGCGCCGAGAGTGGTCGTCAGCCTATGGAACGTCAACGACCGCGCCACCGCGGAGTTAATGACCACCATGTACCGCCGAATGTTGCAAAATGGCCTCCGCCCCGCCGCCGCGCTGCGCCAGGCCCAACTAGCACTGCGCAAGCAAAGTAAGTGGGCATCGCCCTATTACTGGGCCGCATTTGTCCAGCAAGGAGAGTGGAGGTAAATCGTCATGACAAAATCAGCATTCCTATTCGCGATCACCGTCGGCCTTTCCGCCCAGACCGCCACGCGCGGCATCGTCCCCGAGGAAGTCGTCCAGGCCCGGCCCACGCCCGCCACCCCCGCGGCCCCTAAGCCGAAGTATCAACCCGTCGCCGCCGTCGCCCGGCCCGCCGCCCCGGGCCGCCAAATCGGCGTCACCATCTGGCGTCTCCGCGCCGCCACCGCCACCGATACCGCCGCGGCCCGGATCCTCGTCCAGGAAGAGACCCAAACCCAGGAATGGATCCCCGAGCGCGTCTCCTCGACGAGCCGGTTGAAGGTTGGTGACAAGGTCCGCCTGAGCCTGGAATCTCCGGAGTCCGGTTACCTCTACGTCATTGACCGCGAGCAGTACGCTAACGGAACCCGGGGAGAGCCGTACCTGATCTTTCCCACCACCCGCACCAACGGCGGAGACAACCAGGTAGCCGCTGGCCGGTTGATCGATATCCCCGGCCAGGAAGATCGGCCCAACTTCTTCTCGCTCCGCCGCAGCCGGACCGATCAAACCGGGGAAGAGTTAACGGTATTGCTCACCCCGACGCCTCTCGAAGGCCTCGCCATCGGCCCGCGCGCCCTGAAGCTCAGCGAACCGCAGGTCGCCGAATGGGAAGCCAAATGGGGAGCCGTCAAGCCCGGGGTGTTCGAGTTGGCGGGCGGCTCCGGTCAACCCTGGACCCGCGCCGAGCAAGCCGCGGCGGCCGGGCGAACGCGAGCTTTAACGCAGGACGATCCCGCCCCGCAGACGGTCTATCGGGTAGCCGTCAAGCCGGGCGAACCGTTCTTAGTCAAGCTGAGGATCCGCCTGTAGGCTTCTCCGGTCTCAACTCCTCCCGTACCCTTCCAAACTTGCCGCCTTGCGAAGCGGCGCGTGTTCGGCGGGCTTGAGGGAACCGTCTAATGCGAGCAGCGGAATGTGGGTATCAAGATTCAGCATTCCAACTGACCCGAGTCGAGAATACGTCTCCCTTCACTTTGACCTCGCCCTTCATGCTCCCGATGAGGGAGGCGCAATCCGAATTGGTGGGGATGACGCGAGCGACGGGCTTTCCATGTTTGGTCGCTACAATCCCCTCCGGATCGAGGTGATCAAGCAGAGACAAACACTGCTTTTTAAACTTGGAAGCGCTGATTTCGATCATGATCCATCATCGCCAAATTTGTTCTCTTAGGCGAGGCGCAACTCCCCCCGCATCACCCGGGCCCCATACCCGCCCACCCGCACGTTGCCGATCTTCCCGCCCTGCTTCACCGCGGAAACGTAGAGTTCGCTGGGCCGTTTGACCTCCGTCCCCTGTTCGATCAACACCTGCTTGCCGGAAGCCGCCAAGCCAAACTGGACGAGGTACGCCGCGGCACATCCCGCCGCCGAACCGGTCGCCGGGTCTTCGCCCCGCGAGTTCAGTTTGCGAGCGTGGAACTGGGCGGTACGAGACTCGGTTTCCGGAGTGAGGAAGTAGAATCCCCGCGCCGGGTCGCCACCGGAGAAGTAGCGTTCCACGGCTCGCCAGTCCGGTTGCACCGAACGCATGGCGGCCAGGTTCTTGAACAGGACGATCAGGTTCGGCCGTCCAGTCGAGATGTTCACGATGGGCCGGTCGGCGAGGAAGGCGCTGGCCGGGCAGCCGAGCAGGGCGGCGATCTTCTCCGGTTCGTGGGTTTCGGCCAGGATCGGATCGGTTTGGAGCATGTCGCCGAACACCCCGTCGCGCTCCGAGAAGTCCACCGGAATCGGCCCGATGTTCTCTTCGAGGACGATTTGGCGCTGGCCGGGCTGGCGCAGGGCCAGCGCCGTCCCCAGCGTCGGATGGCCGGCAAAAGGATACTCCGTCGTAGGCGAGAAGATGCGGACCCGCGGGCCTTTGCCGCTGCCGGGCAGGACGAAGGTGGTTTCCGAAAGGTTGGTCTCGCGGGCGATCGACTGCATTTCCGCGTCGCTCATCCCGCGGGCGTCGAGGAAGACGCACAGCGGATTGCCGGTCAGCGGCTGTCGGGTGAAGACGTCCCAGACCTCATAGCGAAACGTCCGCGGCGCGGAAGCCGCCAGCGACATCATCAGTTCTCGGCGACGCATGGGTTAAAGGATAGCATCGACCTCCCTGCCTTACCCTCCCTCCGTCGCTCTAAGGCCAAGGCCTCGGTCATCAACTGACCGTTCACTAATTCCGTCCAGCCCTTATACCAAGCCGACTCCGCGATGATCCCCTTCGCCAGCAAAACCGAACGAAGGTGAATGTCCATGTTCGCGTCCAGCAGCCACATGCTCACGCCGCCGTACGAAACGAATCCGCCAATTCCGCCGCCACCGCCAACACTTCCGGCAGCGCCTCATGCGGAAAACCATTCGCAAAGCTCTCGTCGATATCCGCCAGCGTCATCCCCGACGCAAAACACTCCAGGATCAAACTTACCGACAGCCGCGTACCCCGAATCGCCAACTTCCCGCCCAACATCTCCGGGTCTGAGACGATCCACGCGTACTTTCCGTAGGCAGTCATTCCTCATGCTACCGTAACGTCTTCACAAGTTCCTGAGCCGTTTCCCGCACTACATGTATCCGATCACCGCTGACCCGATACAGGCCATCCCCGTTACCGTGCCAGAGGACCTCACGGTCGCTAGTACGGATACGAGTGCCGACGGATCGATTTTCCGCGACGGCGGAGTCCTATGAAGAGCGTGCGAACACCGGGCCTGACGGCTCATTTCGCCTTCGTATTCTGGATGGAACAGCGGGCGAGTTGCGTGCCGAATTCTTCGTCGGGGGCGCTCCGGTCGCCGCATGCCCGCAGTTTCGGACCGCCGTCTGCCCGGAAGCCGGAGCACCAATCTCGCAGTCGGCCCCGGTCTTCATCGATACGCAATACCCACCCTCAGCGACCAAATTAGAATTGCCTGTGGCTTCATGTCAGAGTTGGCCTCGCTAGCGATAGACCGCAACCGCTACTTGCCGTTCGTCCCCCATTCGAGACAGAACGTCGTGGCTTTCCAAGTAGATTTCGATGCCCCTCAAGACCCGGTCTTGCTCCATCCAGCCTAGGTGCCCTCTTTACGCAATCTCGAATTCGAAACAACTGCACCTTGCCAACTTCCGAATTGCCGACCAACCGGACACAATCAGTAAACACTATGCCGTTGATCGTGACTTGGATGCTGATCGACCGAAACCTACCGGCGATCTGAGCACTCTCCGGTATTCCCAAACCCGGGTCATTCTTCTAACGACACATTTCAGAGAGCCCCACTGTCAGTGACCGTGCCGGCGATTGCGCCGAGCCACCTGCTCAAGTCGCCGCCATTGGTCCAGGGATTTCCTTCTTGGTGCACCAAGGCACGAACCGGATCGCCATAAATCAGGTTCGCTTGGCGCCTCGAGATGTAAGTCGAGAATCTGTCGGTGACCATCTCAACGGTTTCGGAGGTGCTAATCCCCCATTCGAAAGTAATTCTCGGGAAACGCGCTACCGTCATGAAGTCGCGAACCTCAACGGTGGTACTTCGGATTCGCACCAAGGACTGGTCGCTGGAAACTCTTCGCGTTTCAGTGTTCAAGCGGCTCCGGCTGCTACGTGCTTCCATCATCTCCATCGTGCGATTGAAGGTGGACTCGCCAGGCTCGAATGGCGCGGTCGTACGAGGCGTGACGAGCAAAGATGCGGTCACGCGCCGTTCAATCATCGTGATGGGTACAGGGACTCTCCTGATGGTTGGCAGTGGCGTCATCGCAAGGACCACCTCCACGGCCCGCCAGTGAGGGCTATCGTCGACAGCCGACCCGGAGGACCAATCCTCCCCGGTCGCTTCCATACCTGTGATCCTGCTAGGCAGCACCGAGACATTCTGTAGGATGAAGTCCCGCACGCCCTGAACTCGCGCCGTTGCAAGGCTCCGATTGGCATCGGTAGAACCGAGCCGACTGGCCAGGCCCCGAAGGTGCACCCAACGAGTGGACCCGACATTAGTCGTTGTGTTCAGCCGCAACCAGCGGCGATGATCTTCCTGAAGCGTCGCGCTTCCGGAGGCAAAATCAGCCAACAAAACCCAGTTGGGGTACGTCGGACGCTGTGGATGTGGAAGTATCGACATATCAATGGCACCTTTTTCGTGTTCTCATGCCCGCCCATAGAACAACGCGACGAACGGCCGAAAAGTAGATCACGAGGATGATTTTTTTCTTGGAGTACACCCCTTTCACTCAGCACTGCACCTTGGGACTGGCGCTCGTCACGCCGTCGTAGGTCAGCGGAAGCGGCCAGAGCAGACGTCACGAATCCGTCGAATGGGAATAGCCGGGCTTGGAGAGCCTGGAATACGCTTGGGCTCCTGGCCCGCATCCCCGGTACCACCTCGTCGGCATCACTTGCCGCGCCTTCGGCACGTCAAGCAGGCCGACAAAGGGGTTCTCCGCGACGACTCGTTCAGATGCTGCCCGTTGTTGTGGGGTCTGTTAGTTTTGGCGCACCGGGCATCATCTTGCTCTAAGTTCTTGATGCGGTACAAAGCGCGAGCGCAGGAACTCGTATCTGAGCCTCGTTGGGTCTTTCGACACCGGCACCGAGCGCTGTATGAGGGTCGAAGTGCTTACATTTTTCGAAGCAATGAAGCAGATGTGTTGCCCGAAATCCGGGCGTTTCTCAAGACTCTGCAGTAGGCCAGTCCCCACGTTCGGCAGCCAAACTCGCGGGAAGTCGCGCAGTGTTGAGCTTTCCGCCCGAATCACGGCGCATCCGGACACTACTCTTTCGAATTCGAAGTTTGGCTCCAAGTCGAGGCGATGCCGAAAAGTAGTGGAAGGGTGGCCGACGATCCGGCCAGAACGCAAAACATACTAGCAACCGAATTCCGAATTGATCTCGAACCCAAGTAGACCGAGCAAGCCCCTGCTTCCCAACAGGCTTCCATGGCGGCGCTGTCCGACTCCTACGCCTTCATCTCCGTAATCTGCTTCGTCGCAATCCCCACCGGCCGGTCGATCGGAATACCCGCGCAGGCTAGCAGCGTCGTCAGCAAATCACCCTGATTTCCCTTCGTCTCCGCAAAGTAACGTCCCGTTTTCAACGAACCGCCACCTTTCCCGGCAATCACAAACGGAAGGTTCTCGCGAGTATGCTTGTTGCCATCCTCAAGCCCCGATCCCCACATCATGATGCAGTTGTCGAGCAAAGTACCGCCGGCTTCCCGTAAGCCCTCCATCTTCTTCACCATATACGCAAACTGCGTAATATTGAATTCGGTGATCCGGGCGATCTTCCGAACCTTTTCCGCATCGTGGTTGTGATGGGTGTTCGAGTGATGCTGGTCGTTGAAACCCAGCTCCGGATAAGAAGCCCCGTTCGGTGTCGAGCCAATGTAGGTGCTGACCCGGGTCGTATCGGTCTGGAACGCGAGGATGTTCAGGTCGCACATCACCTGCATATACTCGCTCCGCTTTTCGCCCTCCGGAATCCGGATCTCGATCGGCGGCGAATCGGAGTCGTTGCGCTTGCTGGCGCGGACGCCCGCCTTCTCCATCGCAGCGTCTTTCTGGCGGTACTCAATAGCAGCGATCCGCCGCTCCACCGATCGCACGCTGTCCAGGTATTCATCCAGCTTCCGCTGGTCCGAAGTGGGCAAGGTACGGCGAAGGTCTCTCGCGCCACCCAGTACGATGTCCAACAAGCTTCGATCCAGCGCACTCAGCGATGACGATTCCCGTGCGCCGCCGCCCTGCTTCTCTTTGTTGAACAGGCGATAAAGTACGTTTCGCGGATTCACCTCCGCCGGCACCGCCTGCGTCGGCGAACGAAAGCTACAGTGCGAGTAGTAACCCTCGTTCAGGCCTTCCTGGTTCTCCTTCCAGGTCTGTGGCATGGTGGCCAACTCGAGCGACGGCAAGGCCGTGAAGGCACCGACGTGGTTGGCCGCAATCTGATCCGCGGAAATAGCGATATTGATCTCGTTCCGCTTATCGGCGGCCGGCAACATCGCCGTCAGCCAAGTCGAGAGTTCCAGTGCGTGCGGTGCCCCCGTGAAGGGAGCGATGGGGACGCCGGAAATCCCTTTCATCAGCAGACACTGATGCAGCACCGGGCGCAACGATTCCAGCGCCGGCGGCGGCGACGAAAGAAAACTCTCCGCATTGGCCGGCCAGAATTGATCCATGATCACCCCGTGGGGCATATACATGAAGCCCAACCGGACCGGCGGTTTGTACGCCTTGCCCTTCGGGGTGTCGGCCCAGCCCAGGGAATCCAGCAGCGGCAGGGCGAGTGAAACCCCCAACCCCTTCAAACAAGTCCGCCGGTCAATTCTGCTCATTGAGCCTCCTCACTTCTTCGATGCGCCGATGCGTAAACGGGTAACTGGTGATCACCCCATTGATGAGCGCCCGCATGCGGTACCCATCGCCGGCGATCTCCCCCATCACGTCATCCACCACAATTTCGTCGTAGCCTTCCAACTTCCGGCCCAATGCGTAGGCCAGCAGTTTCTCCACCAGATTGCGGGCCACATCGGCGTCGCGCCCGGCGATGATGGCTTTCAAATCCGCCGGCCCCGTAAAGCGTTTTGCGCCCGGAAGCTCACCAGCCGCATCGATGGGCTGGCCGTTGCTATCCTTCTCGCGCCACCGCCCGATGGCATCGAACTTCTCCAATCCAAATCCGATCGGGTCGAGGATCTGATGACAATTGGCGCAAACGGGATTCGTGCGATGCAGCTCGGTCCGCTGCCGGACCGTCAGATTGGCGGCCGCCGCATCCCCCTGCTTGTCCAGGGCCGGAACGTCGGGCGGGGCGGCCGGCACATGTTCGCCGAGCACCTGTTCCAGCACCCACACGCCGCGCTTCACCGGGCTCGTCCGATTGGGGAACGACGTGGCGGCCAAAATGCCCGGCATCCCTAGCACGCCGCCGCGATTGCCATCCCGCAGCGGCACCTTCCGCATCTCGTTTCCCTTCACCGTCTTCTCCAGGCCGTAAATCCCCGCCACGGTTTCATTCAGGTAGGTGTAATCGCCATCGACGAACCGGATCACCTTCTCGTTGTCCCGAACGATGCTCCCAAAAAACAGGCGGACTTCGTCGTACATCGCCTGGCGCATCCCCGTCGTCATTTGCGGGAAGATCACCGGATCGAAGACTTGGCGTTTCAGTCCGCCCACGCTCAGCCATTGTGCGCCGAAGCCGTCAAACAGGGCCCGCGAACGACGGTCGTCCAGCATCCGTTTTGCCTGCGCCTGCAGCACCGCCGGCTCATGCAGCTTTCCGCTGTCGGCCAGAGTCATCAGTTCGTCGTCCGGCATCGTCGCCCACAACAAATAGGACAAACGCGAGGCCAGTTGGTAATCGTCCAGCGGAACGATCCCGCCGCTCGGCTCGGCTGCTCCGGCCGGCGTTATGAAGAGGAACTGCGGCGAAACCAGGACGGCCTTGGTCATCAGTTGAAGCGCCTGCGGGTAGGCCAATTTGTTGCGCCGCCCCAGGTCGAACGTCGCCACCAGGACATCCAGCTCTGCCTCCGTCGGTGGCCGGCGGTAGGCTTTCCGAGCCAGCGACCGGGCCACTTTCCGCGCCGATTCCCGAAGATCTTTCCCCGGCGCGGAAGACTGGCCGAAAAGCCGCTTCTCGATTTCCGTGCGACGGCCGCCTTTCGGCGCCACAATCTGGCGCAACACTTTATCCGCGATCGTCAGATACTGTTCGAGTTGGAGCGACGAGAGCGAATTGAGGTAGCCTTGGCCGCTGACTTCGTCCGGCAGTCCATCGGCAATCGACGGATCGACGCCAAATAGATCCCGCAGCGTGTTGCCATACTCGGTTTTGGTCAATCGCCGGATGACGAAGGGTCCCGGATCTTTGTCGCTGAGGTATTTCAGCTTCGCCAACCAATTGCCGAACATCTGCCGGTCGGCCTCGTCCGGCTGGGGTGCGCTTTTGGGCGGCATGTCATGCGCCTTCACGCGGGCGTCCGCTCGCTTCCAGTGTTCGGTGAAGGCCGCGTGTCCGGGAGTTTTGAGGGCGGGTGAGAAATTGACTCCGCCCCGCGTCGGCCGCCTGTTTTGGTGGCAGGGCAAGCAATAGGTGGTCACAAAGGGGGTGACGCGGTCCCGAAAGAACTTGTCCGCATCGGCCTTCAGAGCTTCGGGAGGAGCGGCCATCGAGCCGCCAGGAGACACTAGGCACAGCATCAAGCCGAGGCCCAACGAGACCGGCAACTTCGAAATAGGACGGGTCTCAACAGCAGCGGCCATGTTTGAGGAGATTCTCCGACAAGATTTTATCACGTCATACCGGGAGTGGAGAGCGGTGATTCCGCGGGCATCGACGGGGGATGGCACCCAGTAGTGCGGGAGGATTCCAGGACGCGGCTGAGGTGAGCGGCAGCGACTCCAGACTGGAGTCGAACCGGCTTCATTCCTTCCGTACCCTAGGCAGTTCCCAAACTTCGGCGGCTTCGGCAACGTGAGGCTGCAACCGGTAGGCTTCGCGCATGCGCTCAGTCTCCCGGAGAAAGAGGGCATCCTTGACGGCTCGGCGAATGAAGTTGGCCCGCTGGTGCTTGGCGGCGGGTGCGACCCGGTCGATGGCCCGCAAAGTTGCCTCACCGAAATGGATCAATACTTTTGGCATAGCGTCGCTCTTTCGTTGATCTCTGTTTACATCATGGCTTGGAAAAGCGAGGGCATGGGGTCGCTAATGACGGCATCACCGTGGTGACCGTGCGGAGACGATCTCGAAGTTCCTGGCAGGAGCCCGAACACCGCAAATGATCGAGCCTGGTTCTCGAAAGCGCACAGGCTAGCCCACTCCCGCACTATAAAACAGGGTATCCCGCGCGGAACCTCCGGGGTAAGACGGAGTCGCCGGCCACGTGGTGCAATCACGCGATGTCTTATCGGTATTGCTTCCTTGCCACCTTGGCGTTGGTTTGCGCCGCGACCGGGCGAGCGGCCACTGTCTATGACAACACGACGACTGACAGCGGCGATGTTTTTCCCTATACCAGCGGGTTCTCGTCCTATTCCCAGATCGGCGATACCGTCACCCTGGCGGGGACCAACCGGTTTTTGACTAGCGCGCAGATTCAGTTGTTCAACAACTCGTTAAACAGCGGGACCTACGATGCGACCCTCTACTTCTGGCAGGTGGGCTCGCCGGTGGGAGGCCTGCTCGGATCTTTCACTCGCACTGGAATCTCGATCGGTGCCTTTGGCTTTCCGAACGTGGACTTCACGAACCTCAACCTGACGGTTCCGGACAGCCTTGTCTTTACGGCGGCGGTTTCGAATGTGTCTGCCGGACTCCACCTGGGAATGGGCTTGTATACCGGGCCAACCTTTGGTTCGAGTAATCCGGGCACTCTAATCACGGCGACGGGCCAGACGTTCTCTCAAGGCGTCGCGGGGAATGGGCTTGGCAATTCCTACTTGCGGTTGACGGCCGATCCGGTGACCTCCTCCGTGCCAGAACCGTCGACGTTTTCGATGACGGGTGGCGCTGCGCTGCTGTTGCTATGTGCAGTCCGCCGGCGCAAGCGATAGAACGCACCCAAGGTAACCGTCGAGTCTTTTACACGCGCCAGGAACTCCCCGCCGCGCAAACATACGGGGAATTTCACCTTCCACGGAGACGCCGGGCGGTCAACCGAGAATCGAGCGGTCGAGGGGTTGAGAGAGCCCGATGGGCTCAACCACCGTGGTTGTATGCGTGGTCCGGACACGCCCGTATGGCGGACGCGTTTCGAACTTTGGTGATCTGCCCGCCGAAGGTCGATCACGGAACAGATTTGCGCCGGCAGGAATCAATATCCGGCTTCGCGTCCGTTGCGGACCGGGAGAACCACCACCTCCTTCCCGTCGTAGTGATACAAGGCGACATAGGCCCCTTGCCCGAATTCGATGACCCACTCACGAAACTCCGGCGCTAAGTCCTCAACGGGACGACCGATCTCCGGGTGTCTGCTGAGCGCTTCAACCCCCTGCCGAATGGCCCTCACGCCTCGCTGTGCTGCATCCGAGCTCTTGGACGCCAGGAACTCATGGAGCCTTGCCATATCCAGCAAGGCCGGCGGGGACCGCCTCAGTCGTGGCATTTGGGAATCACGGCTCGCTTGCCCGCCTCAAGTTTGGCGAGCCACCCGTCAGCTTCCTTGGCGGTAACATGCAGGCCATTGATCTGATAATCGGCCCATGCGGCGAGCGCGTCCTGACGGAGTTGCTCCCGCTTCTCCTCGCGCTCCACATACTGTCCGATTGCTTCGCGCATGACCCAGTGCGGGGACCGGCGGCGCGCCGAGGCCAGTCGATGTAAACGTTCTTTCATCGCACTATCGAGCTTTACGCTGGTCGTCGAAAGTGTCGCCATAAGCGGAGTACTCCTAGGTGTTACCTGGTGGCACTCTAGCACGGCACCGAGCAGGTCGAGCCCTCTTCGGCGGAGTCCATTTGGCGGATGCCCAGTCCGCAGGGTGTCTCCGTGGAATATCCTCTTGGGTCCACGCAACGGAATCAGTCCGGTCACGGGCGTCTGGAACAACGCCACCGGCCCCCCGCTGGTGGATACCTTTCGAACTTTTTGCTTCGCGCTGGGAGTGGCTGGGCGGCTGTTGTTTCAGCGGGTACGGGAGGTTTCGATGCGTTGACGCCGGTTGGATAAATTGTGGTGTTGACGTAGCCCGACGTACACTCTTGGAGTACCCCGATGCCGCGTCAATCATCAGATCCGACCCTTGACGACCAGGACCGGGATCTCCTCCGGATACTTGAGGACCAAGGCTGGTATGTAATCAAGGTTGGAGCCGGCGAAGGAGAGCCAGCGTTTGCCTACTCACTTGGCTTATTCGAGAATCTCGGACAACCCGAGGTCATCTTGTTCGGGCTCGATCTCGATACTATGCACACGCTGATCAACGATGTTAGCGAGATGGCCCGAGAGCGAGGGTGTTTCAGGAATGGGGACACCTCCGACGAACTCCTTGAAGGCTACACATGCGGGTTTCGGCATGTGACGCTCGAAAATCTCCGAAATCGCATGACTTACACACAGTGGTACTACGGGCACGATGAATTTCCGGCTGTGCAGCTTGTGTGGCCCGACATGAGCGGAAAGCTCCCGTGGGAAGTTGGCTTCGATGAACGGTATCGTGGCGACCAGCCAGACCTCAGTCGATAGTTGCAAGATGCAGTGGCGCCGTCATCCACTCGCGCGAAGTCGTAGCTGCGCCTCTCTCGATGCGGGACTAACCGGGCGCAACTCTAATCCGCAGGGCGCGGCCCACAAGAACGGAAAACCGATCAAGCAGGGCCGGTCCGTGCTGATCCACCGCGGCGAGAACGTTAGCCGCATTTTCGTCCGGATCGTCTTCTGGCGACCGAATCAGTAGCACGCCACGATGCGGTTCCCGGTTCCGATGGACCGGTTCTCCGAAGTCCTTGTCGGCGGTCGGCAGAAGGGCCCGTTCCCGGCGTGCGATCTCCAATACTTCCGTGTCCTCGATTCCCGGAGAGGTCTCTGCGATGAACAGCACAGCGTGGCCAGAGGCGCGAAGAGCGGACATCGTCGGAGCTTCGACGCATTCGTCCGCCGCCAGCTTCAAAATGCCACGCGTTCCAGTGGATACACAACCGACGCCTGCAGCGCTTAGGCTGCGAACGATAAAGCGGCCCGGATGCCCTCTCGGGTGATGTGAGGATGAACCCGGAGGATTTGTTCTTCGGTCTGCCCAGCCGCGAATTTCTCCAAAAGCATCTCGACGGTGATCCGAGTCCCCCGAATGACGGGTTTGCCCATCATGACCTTTGGGTTTGAGACGATAAGGCCAGAATCTTGCATGGCAACTCCTAATCCTAAGTTTAGTCTAACGCCAGAGGAGTCCGCTTCCCCGCAATCCCCCCGGTGCTGACCCTGAATGACACATGAGAACCCCATATGTCGCGAAGGTGCACGTAAAGGGATAAATGCCACGCTGGCGTGCTGGTCCCGTCTGTCACGAGTGCCTAAGTCTGTTAGCGATCCTCAGAAAACGTAGTTTTCTGATCATTGGGCCGATTCGCCAACAACATCATCCGCGCCGGAGGCGCGAGTCATCCTCGGATCATCGAGGCGGTGGGTCGGAAACGCGGCTTTAGTTCAGCTCGTTCCGATGCCATAATTCCGAGGTAGCCGAATCAAGTGTTGATGGTTCTCCTGTTCTTCGCCAGAAGCTCTGCGGAAATTCAGCCTGCCGAGCGATGTTCGTGGTTTGCGTTAGCTGCGATCGCGGGCAGCGCTATTGCTGCGACCCGTGTCGCACGGAAGTCCGTCGCCAGCAATGGAAGGCTGCCTCTCAGCGTTATCAGCAAAGCGTTCCGGGACGCGAGGCGCACCGCGAGTGCCAGCGCCGTTATCGGTCACAGTCGGCGAACGAAGAGAGGACAGATCAAGGTACCCAAACAACTGCTTGCCCGAGTCCTACCCCGCCTCAACCATTCTGCCGGTGTGCCATCTGCGGTCGGCAGAGCAAGTGGCTTGACCCTTTCCCGCCGCTTCCACGGCGGTACCGGTCGGCCTCACGATCAAAAAACTACGTTTTTACATGACCGTTAACATTTGGGCCTACAACCCATAAATCTTTTGACGTTCCCGTAGAACGGCACCACCAAAAACGCCCGGCCCCCGCTGAATCTCCCCCCGTCTCCGCTTCCGTCAACAACTTTTCACCCCACTGACTAGCGGCCTTGCGCAAAGATTCAAACTCTCACGGAAAACAGTCCGGAAGGACCCAACAGCCCCGGGGGGGTGCCCCGTTTCGGTGTCAAAACCACCTTCGGGGGACAAGGGGACAACGGGGGACACGTTTTTCACTACCTTTCTTAGGGGGCACCTCAAGAAAGGGAAATTTACGTACTCTAACGTTCTCGAAACCCTCGACACGAAAGGGGTTCGGCTACGCTTTGGCGGCGGAGCGCGGTGTCCCCTCGCTCATCAAATGTACCCGCCCTACGGCAGGTACATCATTGGGATCGCTACTTCCGATGCGATTTTTTCGTTAAACCACTTCATGTCCTGACCATGCTGCAGCCCATCGGCAGGGTCGATGTACGCAATCTTGCCGTCCGCAAATGCGCCGACGATGACGATAATATGCGGAAATCCGTTCCATCTCCCAGCGGCCCATATGGGTCCATACACTCGAAGCAGATTGTCGAGGTAGCTCCAGTCAAAGCTCTGGTTCACTTGCGGTACTGTCCGGAGACCTACCGTCTTTGCCAGATCGATAAACTGCCGCCCGGTCAAACCAGCATTCGCTGTATATGCCGCAGGCAGTGGGTTAATGGAAGCTCGTCGCTTGTACCCATATAACATCCGCGCCGACGCATGCCAGCACGACATCGAACTCTCCTGACGAATCTTGGGAACACCCATTAGCAACATCGCGTCATCTCCTCTCAAATCCACCTCAAATTGGGCAAATATGAATTTGTAACTCTAGCACAGTCCGCCACCGTGAAGGTTTGCATTCCCTGGTTGGATTACCCTGAGTAAGTGGGGCCACGGTGTACCTACCACGGCGCTGGTTCTACTCCTGCCGCGAGCGGGAGAAGTGGTCGCCAACGAACAGCTGAGGCGGAAGCTGGGGCGGGCGAGCAAAAGTGCAGGCCTGACACAGAGGGGTGGCGGTCGCCCAATAAGGGCGACGGCCGAACTTGTCGGATCCAGTATCGGGCAGCCGGACTGGGCGCGATACCGAGTCACTTTCCCAATCGCGGCAGATCAACACTTCGTGAGGTGGGTTCCGTTTGGATAGTTTGCGGTGTCGGTAAAGGAGAGCGCACGTTACTTGAAGATCGTGGCGTGGTCCGACGAGGACCAGTGCTTCGTCGGTAGTTCTCCGGGCTTGCTCATCCGCGGCTGCCATGGCGACAACGAGTTGGCAGTTTTCGAACAACTATGCACAGCCGTTGACGAAGTGATCGATCTCTACAAGAGAGAGGTTAGCGATCCTCATAAAACGTAGTTTTCTGAGCATTGGGCCGATTCGCCAACAACATCATCCGCGCCGGAGGCGCGACTCATCCTCGGATCATCGAGGCGGTGGGTCGGAAACGCGGCTTTAGTTCAGCTCGTTCCGATGCCATGATTCCGAGGTGGCCGAATCAAGTGTTGATGGTTCTCCTGGTCTTCGCCAGAAGCTCTACGGAAATCCAGCAGGCCGAGCGATGTTCGTGGTTTGCGTTAGCTGCGATGGCGGGCAGCGCTATTGCTGCGACCCATGTCGCACGGAAGTCCGTCGCCAGCAACGGAAGGCTGCCTATCAGCGTTATCAGCAAAGCGTTCCGGGACGCGAGGCGCACCGCGAGGGCCAGCGCCGTTATCGGTCACAGTCGGCGAACGAAGAGAGGACAGATCAAGGTACCCAAACAACTGCTTGCCCGAGTCCTCCCCCGCCTCAACCATTATGCCGGTGTGCCATCTGCGGTCGGCCGAGCAAGTGGTTTGACCCTTTCCCGCCGCTTCCACGGCGGTACCGGTCGGCCTCACAATCAAAAAACTACGTTTTAACATGACCGTTAACAAAGTCTCCCTCCGCTGCGGAAACAAGGCCGCACCGGTGCTGGCAAGTACGCCCGCTAACCAAAGGTTTGCCGACCCGACCGATCCGCCAAAGACTAGCTGGGATGCGGTCGCCCCAAACGCGATCTCGTACCCGAACCCGAGGCCGACCGCGCCAAAACGAAGTTCGCGGCGGAGTCCTACGGATCTACTCAACCGCAAGCAACGGCATCAGTTCACGGACGGCGGTCCGAACCTGCGCAGCCAGCACAAGCGCCCGCTTGGCATCCATCAATTGCGGTTCCCGCCAATCATCGGCGTAACGAACATCAACGGCATACGGGTTCAGTTCGGCCAAATCTTCCACCCGCACTGGAAAACGAACTCCCAACGGAATCAGTGCGGCAAGCGCCTTTAGATCGTGAGTTCGGGGTGCCTGAATAGCCTGTTGAGTGAGCAAACACTTCAGCTACTTTTCGGCGGCTTGTTGGCAATGAAAACAGACAGGTTCGAACGGGCAGCCTTCCTCGATCATCATGATCCGCCTTGCCGCTTCGAGATCATGTTCCGCTTTGCGGACCCATTGCTGGAGTACCTCAACAACCTCAGGCGGCACGCTCATAAAGAACCCTGCCTTCCCGCGATGCCGACCAGTAGACGGTATTGACTACGTTACGGTAGCGCTCGAAACGAGCACTGGTAGAAACCACAATTTCCATCGGACAGGGGAAGTCCACGAGTGAGGCATAGAGTTCCGCCGCGCGCTTGTTCGGATCGGCGACATACGAAACGCTATCTGGACCTGCCTCACCCCGGGCGCGTGAGCCAAAAAGGATAATCCTATCCGGCGAGAATCGCTCTGCAATTCGCCGCACCATGTCGTTCAGGACTGTCGGGCTCTCGGCTACATCGCTCATGAGTTCATCATAACGGGCACCCGGCCGGCCAGATTCGCCGACCCCGGACCCGCCCTTTTCGGAACTCCGTCGATAACTCCCACCCTATCAACAACTTCCAGACCTGAGTTGCCGTTTTCCCCTCCCGCCAAATTCCGTTCACAGCACGTGAAAATAAAGATAAGTCCCTAACGGTTCAACCACCTACAAGGAATTCTCGACCACCCTCCGATCCGATTTCGCCGCCTCGCTTGCTAGCCTGAAATCAAAGCTCTGAGGGAATTTTCGAATGCCCCGCCCAACCAGGTGGGGCATTCGCTTTTTTACCCCCGGCTTTTAAGGAAATCACCATGGAAAACCAACTAACGGACGAAGAGAAAAAGGCCCGTCGCGCCGAAATCAACCGGCAGAATGCCCAGAAAAGCACCGGCCCGAAGACAGCGCCGGGGAAAATGAAGGTCCGCCTCAACGGCCTCCGCACCGGCGCCCGCGCCAGTGTCATCGACATGTCCGCCCTTGAAAGTCTCGTCCTCCTCCCCTGGGAAGGGCCGGAAGCCTACAAGGCCGTCGTCGCCGACTACACCGACAAATTGCAGCCCCGGGATCAGGTCGAAATCGCCGTCTGCCAACGCATTGCCGATACCCAGTGGCGCCTGATGCGCCTAGCCCACCAGGAACGCACCTTCAACGAGGAATGCATGATCAAGGCCGGCCAGCTCGCCCATCCCGGCGTCGCGGAAAACCGTCTGCTGGACCTCGATTGCCTCAACAGTTTCCAAATTGCGTCCGAAGGCAAGACACTAAAGGAGTTCCGA
>JAPKZA010000277.1:0-73505 GCA_026394015.1 Acidobacteriota bacterium | reverse complement strand
CCATGGCCGCTAGCTATCGAGAGTATGCGATGCTCCGAAAACTGGATCCCAGGCCCAAATCACCGCTCACCCAGAACGCGCGGATCATCGGACCGTCCCAGGCCCCCGCCCCGCTCGCACAAATGACCGAAGAATCGGTAAACCTGCAACCTGCTGATTTTATTGAGCCAAGTGACATGCCGATCGACAACCAAAGCCAAGTGCAAACCGACGCGGTCGCCCCGGAAGTCGGTACCCCGGCCGTTTTGACCTTCGCCGCCGGCGCGGGCGGCCCCGAACTGGCCCAGACCGGTGTCTTTCACGACCAGATTTGATAGCATTTCGCCCATGCGGGTCGTCTATCAGGCTGTTCTCCTCACTTGGCTCACTACAGCTCTGTCTGTAGCTCAGGAATCCCGCGGCGGCATCCTCGGCCGCATCACCGACCCCTCCGGCGCCGCCGTCGCCCAGGCCAAAATCACGGCCACCAACCTCGCGACCAACACCCAGGTCTCCAGCCGCTCCAACGTCGAAGGCAACTTCGAAATCCCCTATCTCCTCCCCGGCACCTACCGCGTCGCCGCTGAATCCGCCGGTTTCTCCAAAGCCATCCGCGAAGGCATCGAACTCCGCACCGCCGACCGTCTCGCCCTTAACTTCCAACTCCAAGTCGGAGCCCTCACCGACTCCGTCACCGTCTCGGCCGAAACACCCCTCCTCGAAACCACCACCGCCTCCTCCGGCCTCGTCATGGACGAACGCCGCGTCAAGGAACTCCCCGTCGTCGGCGGTAACGCCATGTACCTCACCCGTCTCGCCCCCGGTGTCACCGTCTCCGGCGGCCACTCCGCCGGCAACCCCATGGACCTCGGCGGCGCCACCGGCGTCATCGTCAACGGTACCCGCGGCGGCAACAGCGAAGCCTCCCTCGACGGCGTCCCCAACATGCAAGGCACCAGCGCCGCCTTCTCCCCGCCCCAGGATCTGGTCCAGGAATTCAAGGTCCAAACCACGAACTACGACGCCTCCATCGGACGCGCCTCCGGTGCCGTCGTCAACGTCTCCATGAAGTCCGGCACCAACCAACTCCACGGCACCGTCTACCTCAACGACTCCCGCATCCGCGCCGTCCCCTGGTTCTCCAACGGCTTCCTCTATAACCCCGCCACCGGACCCATCACCGACGAAAAGCGCCGCCAGGCCAACCCCGGCTGGCTCCACCAACGCTGGGGCGCCACCGCCTCCGGACCCATTATTCGCAACCGCTCCTTCTGGACCTTCGGCTACGAAGGCGTCAAGATCAACCGCCAGCCCACCGTCTTCGCCACCGTCCCCTCCGCCGCTCAGCGGACGGGCGACTTCTCCTCCCTCCTCGCCGTCGGCCGCCAATACCAGATCTACGACCCCATGACCATCGCCGCCGCCCCCGGCGGTCGCTTCTCACGCCAACCCCTTCCCGGCAACATCGTCCCCGCCTCTCGCATCAGCCCCATCGCGGCCGCCATGCTCAAGTTCTACCCCGCCCCCAACGTCGAAGGCACCCCCGAAGGCCGCCAGAACTACTTCGGCGTCCAGCGCGAACCCAAGGACTACAAGGGCTTCGTCTCCCGCCTCGACCACACCATCTCCGAAAAGCACCGCCTCTTCGGCCGCGTCAACTGGACCGACTACCTCACCGGCGTCCAGGTCCTCCCCACCGTCGCCCAGGGCAACATAACCACCCAGAAGAACTTCTCCGCCGTCCTCGACGACGTCTATGTCTTCAGCCCCTCCCTCCTCCTCAACGTCCGCGCCGGCTTCACCTACTTCAACCCCAACACCTACCCCAACTCCCGCGGCTTCGACATCACCTCCCTCGGCTTCGCCCCCTCCCTCGTAACGAACATCACCCGCCTCGCCAACCCCGCCGGCCTCGCCTTCCCCATCGTCTACATCGACGACGGCGCCTACAACCAGCTCTCGGAAGGCGGCGGCACCCCCGCCACCCGCGCCTATCAGAGCTACCAGGGCACCCTCACCAAAATGACCGGCAACCACTCCTTCCGCGTCGGGACCGACCTCCGCATCTACCGTGAATCCACCGGCGCCTACGGCTCCGTCGCACCCCGCTTCGACTTCAGCAAAACCTGGACCCGCGGCCCCCTCGATAACTCCGCCGTCGCCCCTCTCGGCCAAGGTCTCGCCTCCATGCTCCTCGGCCTCCCCACCGGCGGCATGGTCAACGTCAACTCCTCCGCCGCCGAGCAAAGCTCCTTCTTCGGCCTCTTCGTCCAGGACGATTGGAAGCTCTCCCCCAAGCTCACCGTCAACGTCGGCCTCCGCTGGGAGTACGACTCCGCCATCACCGAACGCTACAACCGGTCCCTCCGCAGCTTCGACTTCTCCACCGCCAACCCCGTCTCTTCTCAGGCTCTCGCCAACTACGCCCGCAGCCCCATTCCCGAACTCCCCGCGTCCCAGTTCCGCACCCTCGGCGGCTTAACCTTCTCCGGCGTCGGCAGTGAACCCCGTACCCTCTGGAACGGCGACCGCAACAACTTCGCCCCCCGCATCGGCTTCGCCTACCAGCTCAACCCCAAGACCGTCATCCGCTCCGGCTACGGCGTCTTCTACGTCCAGTCCGGCGCTGACCGCCAGGGCGTCAACCAGGGCGGCTTCAACCAAGCCACCAACCTCATCCCTTCGAACGACAACGGCCAAACCTTCCGCGCCAACCTCGCCAACCCCTTCCCCGACGGCATCGAGCCCGCCCCCGGCTCCTCCCAAGGTCTCCGGACCTTCCTCGGCCGCGGCATCAGCTTCTTCCGCGATAACCGCAAGATCGGCTACCAGCAACGCTGGTCCCTCTCCGTCCAACGCTCCCTGCCCTGGCGCAGCTTGATCGACGTCCAGTACGTCGGCAACCGCGGCACCGGCCTCGAGGTCTCCACCAACCTCAACAACATTCCCGCCCAGTACCTATCCACCTCCCCGGTCCGCGACCAGGCCGCCATTGACTTCCTGACCGCCCAGGTTCCCAGCCCCTTCGCCGGTCTCCCCGAGTTCGCCGGCACTGGCCTCGCCAACGTCCGCATCGCCCGCAGCCAACTCCTCCGGCCCTACCCCCACTTCGGCGACATCACGAACAACCAGCCCGCCGGCATGAGCTGGTACCATGGCCTCCAGGTCAACTACCAGAAGCGCATGTCCCACGGCTTCACCGTCCAACTCGCCTATAGCTGGTCCAAGTTCATGGAAGCCACGGCTTACAACAACGCCCAGGACGCCCGCCCCGAGCACGTCATCTCGGACCTCGATTTCCCCCAGCGCATCACCATCTCCGGCATCTGGGAGCTCCCCTTCCACAAGTCGAAGAACCGCCTGCTGGACCTCGTAGCGACCGGGTGGCAGGTCCAGGCCTGGTACGAAGGCCAGTCCGGCGAGCCCCTCGGCTTCGGCAACATCCCCTTCCGCGGCAACTTGGCCGACATCGTCATGCCCATATCCCAGCGCTACCCCACCCGCTGGTTCAACGTCGACGCCGGCTTCGAGCGCGACCCCGCCAAGGCCCTCGCCAACAACCTGCAGACCCTCAGCACCCGCTTCACCGGCATCCGCGCCGACGGCATCAACAACCTCGATGCCTCCATGTTCAAGAACTTCAAGGTCACCGAACGGGTCACCGCCCAGTTCCGTTTTGAGACCTACAACACGGCCAACCATGTCCAGTTCGCCGCGCCGAACACGAACCCCGTCTCCACCGCCTTCGGCACGGTGACGGGCGAAAAGGGCCACGGCCAGCGCCAAGTTACGTTCGGGGCAAAAGTGCTGTTCTAGGCGTAATCTCAGCCAATCGACTCAACCCCACCGACGGCACCCGTAGCCCGCGGTCGGCCCCCGATCATCAACCCGCCACGCAACCCGACACCAGCGACAGCCCCACCCCACCGCCACCGCGAAGCTGTGCCGCCAGCAATAGCTTAAGTTCGGGGCAAAGCTGCTGTTCTAGGCGCAATCTCAGCCAATCGACTCAACCCCACTGACGGCACCCGTAGCCCGCGGTCGGCCCCCGATTATCAACCCGCCACGCAACCCAACTCGAGCGACAGCCCCACCCCACCACCGCCGCGAAGCTGTGCCCTCAGCCGCAGCTTACGTTCGGGGCTAAGCTGCTTTTCTAGCCTCGATCTTGGCCACCGCCGTCTTCGCCGCCCGACCCAAACTGATCGACGGCATCAGCCCGAAGCCCCGGCCCCCCGCCGTCATCTCTTCGTGCTCCTTGGCTAGCTCCCGTAGCCCAGGCAAGTCGGTCGCGTCGCCTAAATCCGCCAACGCCCCGAGTGCGGCCAGCCGACCGCCCACGTCCTTCCCCGCCAGAAACCGGCGCGCCGCCGGCAGCGCCAGCGGGTGCCGCCGCTCCGTCAGCCGCTGCAGCGCCATCAGCCCCGCCGCGTCCGGCTGCGCCACCATCTTCTCGTAGTACGGCACCACCTCCGGCCCCGCATAGCTCGCAAGGCCCTGCAGGGCAGAAGTCATCACCAGCAGGTTCGGATCCCGCGTCAGCGCCACCATCGCCGGGAGATCTTCCGCCTTGCCGAACCGCCCTAGCTCCCGCACCGCCATGGCTCGCAGCCAGGGCTCCTCGCTCGTCAACGCCCGGCGAAACGCCGCGGCCGGCATCCCCTCCGCTACGCACTGCGATAGCTTCGGATCCGCCAGCGCCTTCTCCATCGTCTCCGCCGGAAGACTGCCCCGCAGCGCGTAGCAGACGTTGATCCGCTGGGTCGCGTTCAGCGCCGGGTCGAACATCCCCACCCCGATCGCCGCCGCATGCGCCGCAAACAACGGCTCCGCAGTCTTCATCCGCAGCGCCTTGCCCATCGCCTCAGCCGCCGCGGCCACCTGCCCCTGTTGGAACAGCACCCACGCCATCGCGTCCCAGGAATAGACGTCGTTCCGGACCTTCAACTCGCCCTCGGCCAGCTCCCGCGCCCGGTTCAGGTTCACCTTGGCATCGGCAAACGCCAGCGCCAAAGCCCGGTTGGCCTTCTCGCCCTGCGCCCGGCCCAACTGCTCCAAAACGTTCAAATTCTCCAGCTGCCGTTGGGCCGCCTTGGCGTCACCCGCCGCGGCATGAAGCTCCCGCAACGTCGCCGCGTAGTCCGGCCACGGCACCGTCGATTGCGCCTTGGTCAGCATCGCGATCCCCTCGGCCCGCTTGCCCTTCGCCGCCAGCGTTTTGCCCAGCCCCGCCAGCGCCGGATGATAGTTCGGGAACGAAACCAGCGCCGCCCGGTAGCTCTCCTCGGCCGCGTCCAGCAGCTTGGCCTTTAACTGCAACTGCCCCAGCTCGGCCAGGCACCACGCCATGTTCTCGCGCTGCACGCTGCCCGCCGCCACGGCCTTCTTCATCAGCTCAATCGCCCCCGGCAGGTCGCCCGCCACGAAGCGGTAGTAAGCCGCCCGGTTGTAGCTCGCCAGGTCCGGCCGCAGCGTCACCATCTTCTGATACGCCTCGGCCGCCTGGTCGTATTCGCCCAGCTCCATCAGCGCATCGCCCAGCGTGCCGAAGTTCCACGGGTCGCCCGGCCCGATGGCGATCAGCTCCTTCGAGTACGCGACCACCTGCCGGAAGTTGTGCCGTTCCAGCTCAATCTCGCTCCGAATCCGCAGGGCCTCGTAGTTCCGAGCCTCCGCCGAGAGCGTCAATTCGAGCAGCTTGCTGGCGCGGTCGAGCCACGCCGGGTCGGCCGTCTCGCGCATCTTCTGCACGTAGGTCGCGGCCTGTAAATTCTGGTAGTGCAGGTCCTCGGGCTTCGCCGCCCGGAGTGTCTCCAGCATCTTGATCCGCTGGTCCGTTCCCAGCCGTTGGATCTGGTCGTTCAACTGCCCATGGGCAGCGGTCAGGGTAAGCAGGAAAAGTAGGGAGCGCATAGGATTCCAAGAGTGCGGAGCGGGGGTAGCCGCTCCGCCATAGGGTTGTTAGTTGGTTGCTTTGCCGCGGCCGTTGGTCCCTTCGATCTGGCTGAAGGAGAAACCGGCATGCGGTGCGGGATGGAACGGGAAACGGGCGAGCGTAGGCACGTCGTTCGAGTTCACCCCATCGCCGAGCGGTGCGGCGTTTTGGAAGCCCGGCACCAGCACCCCGGCCAAAGCCCGGAAGCCGATGTCGACCACGTCGTCGTTCGGACGGCGGCCACCAAACGGCCAACCGGCGTTGTCACCGGCCAGCGGGCCCAGGCGCTGCTGCGAAGCAAGCGGCGTGGCGGCGATGGTCAGGTCAATCCGGGTGATGTCCGGGACAAACACGCCGAGCAGGTCCATACGCGGAGCCGGCGGAACCGGCAAGCCAAAGACCCCTTTCAGGATCCCGGTCGCAAAGAACGGGTCGCCTATGAACTGCGCAAACTGGCGGTCGTTCGAGGGGTCGTTCCGATTCCAGAAGTCCTTCATCGGCAACGGAATCAGCGCTTCCACGGTGAGCGGGTTGCCCACGCGGTCGATCTGCACGTAGTCGCCGTAATGCTGCGGATCAGCCGGGGACGGACGAACCGTCACGATCTGCCGCAGCGTCGCCGCCCAGCCCGCAATCTTGGCGTTCGGGTCGGTCGCAACCGTCGGCACCTGATTGTTGGCCGTGAACATGGTGATGGGCGCTTCAATGGCGATCAGGCTGATGTTATAGCCCGCGAAGCCGTCAACAGCAGCCGGAGCCGCCGCGCCAGGTCCCATATCCGCCGCACCAGCCAGCACCGGGGCCGGAGTGCGGAAGTTCAGCGTGTCGAAGGTCGCCCCGCTGTCAAAGTAGAACGCGTCGTCCCGAGGGCCGGCGAAAACCCGCATGCCGTTCGCCAGCTCAAAGACCGCCTTCGAGCCCAGATTGGCCTCGTAGTTCGGCATCGAGTTCGGACCAAGATTCGGCGGAGCCACGGTCAGCGGCTTGCCGTTCCGGTCTTTGTCGAACGTGGTCTGGGTGCCCGTGCGGAGGTTCCGCAGGACCACCTTATACGTCTGGTTCAGAAAGATACCGGCGCTTTCGAGCGACTCGATTTTGCCGAAGTAACTGACGAACGTGGGGTTGGGCCGCAACTCAGTGGCGAACACGATATCTACCTGCATATCGGGG
Organism: Acidobacteriota bacterium; assembly: GCA_026394015.1. Classification (GTDB taxonomy): domain Bacteria; phylum Acidobacteriota; class Terriglobia; order Bryobacterales; family Bryobacteraceae. The sequence continues at coordinate 66,421 of JAPKZA010000277.1, read as the reverse complement.
TTGCCATCGAGGCCACGGGCGTTGTTGATGTTGAACCGATAGAGAACGCTATCGGAGAACTTATAATAGCTAGGGCCATTGGCCGGGTTCTGGAAACCCTGCGTACTCATAGACATCACGATCCTGTCGCTCCGGCCGGTCTCGTAACTACGAAACAGGTAGAAGTCGTTCAAGTTAGCCGTCTGGTCTTCAAGTAACAGAGGTCCATTCCGGTGGCTCGCCGCGAACGCTGTCGCGGATAGAGCCAGTGCCAGAGTGCCCAGCGAGAGATGACGTAGGGTCATGTATCCTCCTGGTTGGAACTGCATATGGGATACGGAGCCCCCGGCCAAACGGATTGCATCGGAACGGAACTTTTTGTGGATCCATCCGTACTAGGGTCATGGACTGGTTCTGGAACGAGTTTCGATGGATCGCGCGTCGGCTCTCCGGTGCCCCGATGTTCACCGGTATCACCTTGCTCACGCTCGCGGTTGGCATCGGCGCCAACACCGCGATCTTCAGCGTCGTCAACGGCGTTCTGCTGAAGCCCCTGCCTTACAGCGAAGCCGAGCGCCTGTTGGCGGTGGGACTCACCGCTCCCGGCGTGGGCATCACCGACCTGCCGCTGTCGCCCTCCACCTACTTCGCCCTGCGCGAGGAGGGCCAATCGTTCGAGAACTTCGGCCTATGGAAGGACACGGCGGTGACCCAGGGCATCCTGCCGACTCTTCGCGTGCAGCTGCAACTGGCCGAGCCTTCAGCGCCGACGACGACCAGCCAGGCCGACCGAAGACGGCCATTTTGACCCATGCCTATTGACAGCGAAGGTTTGGGGCAGACCGGACCGTAGTGGGCCGCAGCATCCGCGTCGACGGCGACGCGCGGGAGGTGATCGGGGTGCTGCCCGCCGACTTCCGGTTCATGAACCTACAGCCGAGCCTGCTGCTGCCCTTCCAGTTCAACCGCAAGGACGCCATGGTCGGCAACTTCAGCTATCCTTCCAGTGCCCGGCTCAAGAGCGGGGTGACGCTGGAACAAGCCAGCGCCGATCTCGCCCGCATTCTGAAGATGCTGCCCGACAAGTTCCGCTTGGCCCCCGGCATGAACCGCAACATCATCGAAGAAGCCCGGATGGCACCGCGGATACAGCCGCTGAAGGACGAAGTGATCGGCGACATTGGAAAGGTGCTCTGGGTGCTGATGGCGACCATCGGCATCGTCCTGTTCATCGCCTGCGCCAACGTCGCCAACCTGATGCTGGTTCGGGTGGAAGGCCGCCAACGGGAGATCGCCGTCCGCGCCGCGCTGGGGGCGAGTCGGATGCAGATCGCCCGGGAGTTACTGCTCGAAAGCGCCGTGCTCGGTCTGGCTGGAGGGGTGCTCGGACTCGGTGTGGCCGCCGGGGCGATTGCGTTGCTACAGGCCCTGGCCCCGCCGTCGTTGCCGCGGCTCGAAGAGATCGACCTCGATGCCCCCGTGCTTGCCTTCACCGCCGGGCTCTCGGTTCTAGCCGGAGTCCTGTTCGGGTTGATTCCGGTGTTGAAATGCGCCGGGCCGAGCTTGGAGCAGGGCATCCACGGCGGCGGACGGACGATGAGCGAAGGGAGGGAGCGGCATCGTGCCCGGGGCGTGCTGGTGGTGGTGCAGGTGGCCCTGGCACTGGTGCTGCTGATTGGCGCGGGTTTGATGACCCGGACGAGGCAGGCCCTGCAGCGGGTAGAGCCGGGGTTCACGCAGCCCACGGAGTTGATGACGCTGCGGATCTCGATCCCGAATGTCCGCATGCAGGAAGAGATCACCCGGCGGCTGCAATCGATCCCCGGGGTGCACTCGGTCGGCATGGCCAATTCGGTGCCGACCGACGGCAACAACAACAACGACGCGCTGTGGGCGGAGACGAAGGCCTATCGCGACGGCGAGATCCCTCCCGTGCGGCGCTATAAGTATGTCGGTCCGGCCTATTTCTCGACCATGGGCAATCCGCTCAAAGCGGGAAGAGACGTGACCTGGCAGGATATCCATTCGGAGCGGCCGGTGGTGATGGTGTCCGAGAGCCTGGCCATCGAACTCTGGGGTTCGGCCCAAGCGGCTCTCGGCAAGCGGATCCGAGAGAATCCGAAGGAGAGTTGGCAAGAGGTGATTGGGGTGGCGGGCAACGAGCGCGACAACGGAGCGGAAAGGGCCGCGCCGCCGATTGTCTACTTCCCTATGGGTGCTCGACCGAGCTTGGCCTTTGTCCTGCGGACACCGCGAGCCGGCACGGAAGCACTGCTGACGGAGATCCGGCAGCAGATTGCGGCGGTGAACCCTGACCTGCCGATCGCCAGCCCACGGACAATGCAAGCGCTCTACGCTCGGTCGATGGCGCGGACCTCGTTTACGCTGACGATCCTCTCCATCGCCGCCGGCATGGCGCTGCTCTTGGGCGTGATCGGCATCTATGGCGTCATCTCGTACGCGGTCACCCAGCGGACCCGGGAGATCGGCATCCGCCTCGCACTGGGCGCGCAGCAGGGCAGCGTGCGGGCCATGTTCCTGCGCTACGCCTTGACGCTGGCGGCGGTCGGGGTGGTCTGCGGCCTCGCGGCGGCGATGCCCTTGAGCCGGTTGATGAGCAGTTTGCTTTTCGAGGTCAGCCCGGCCGACCCAACGACGTACGCCGCTGTCGCCGCGACGCTGGTGGGGGCTGCCGCGCTGGCTGCCTATCTGCCGGCGCGGCGAGCTTCGAACGTGGAGCCGATGTCGGCTCTGCGGGCCGAGTAACTACTTCTTCAGCGTCGGGTAGGTGATGCCGAGTTGTTCCAGGTAAGTGCCATACTTCGCCGGGTCGTAGTAGAACTTCCGCATCTGCTCCCGGTAGCGGTCCATCTTCTCGCGGTTCAGCTCAATGGCCGGTTGATCGGTATCGGCCATCAGCGGCTTGTACTGCAGGTCCTTGGTCTGCACCTCCTTGAAGTACTTCCAAGCTTCGGCCAGAAGTTCGGGGCGGAGCAGGTAGTCGAGGGCCGTGGCGGCTTGGACTTTGGCCCCGACGGCCGAGCCCTTGTGGGCGATCGGGGTAGCCTCGGCGATGGCGTTAGCCCAGTGGTGACCCGGCAGGTTCGGGATGTTGGCCGGGTAGCGCATGTAGGCCATCGGCATGATCCAGGAGATATCGCCGACGTCGTCCGAGCCGCCTCCTTTCCAGGGCTGCGGCGCTTTGAGGGCTTTGGGCTTATCCGCAAGGGGCTCGACCTTCGGCGAACGGACTTCGCGCTGGAGCTCGCGGGCCAGCGTCTGGTCGGCCTCGCTCCACTTGGGCATGCCGATCAGCTCGATGTTCTTCTGCTGCACCTCGGCGACCGGCTTGCTGAAGTGGCCGGGCCACGCCGAGCCGACGACGCGCTGCGAGACCGTGGTGCTGGAAGCCAAACTGGCCGCCTTCGCCATGGTCGCCCCGAACTCGGCCAGTTCCTTGATGCGGGGAAAGTCCTGCTCGCGGAAGTAGTACCAGACGGTGGACTCTTCGGGGACGACGTTGGGCTGGTCACCGCCATTCGTGATGACGTAGTGGGACCGCTGCTCCGGCCGTAGGTGCTCGCGCTTGTAGTTCCACATGGTGTTCATGAGCTCGACGCCATCGAGAGCGCTGCGCCCTTTCCACGGGGCCCCGGCGGCGTGGGCGGCTTCGCCCTTGAAGGTGAACTGAATCGAGACGAGGCCGCTGTTAATGGCGGGCTGGCCGAAAGAGGTGGCGAGCTCAGCGCCGACGTGGCAGCCGAGCATGATGTCGAGATCCTTCATCAGCCCGGCGCGGATGTAGTAAGCCTTGGTCGCGACCAACTCCTCGGCGACTCCGGGATAGATCTTCAGCGTCCCCTTGATGCCGTACTTGATCATCAGCTCCTTCAGGACGATGGCCGCGACGAGGTTGACGGCGTTGCCGGAGTTGTGGCCTTCGCCGTGGCCGGGGGCTCCTTCGATGATCGGATCGTGATAGGCGACGCCGGGCTTCTGCGAGGCGCGGGGGATGCCGTCGATGTCGGTGATGAAGCCGATGACCGGCTTGCCTTGGCCATACGTCGCGACCCAGGCGGTGGGGATGCCCGCCACGCCGCGCTGCACTTGGAAGCCGTTCTTTTCGAGGACGCCCGTGAGGTACTTCGACGTCTCGACTTCCTGGAAGCCGAGTTCGCCGAAACTGAAGACCATGTCGACGATCTCCTGGACCATCTTCGACCGGGCGTCGACGCCGGCAATGGCTTCCTTCTTCAATTGCTCCAGGTTCGGGGTTTGCGCGAACAGGGCGCTTGAGAGGAGTACAGCGGAAAAGAGCTTCATCGCTCTCTAGCTTAGCGCTGGGCGTGCTGGCTTTTGGTGGGGGCGTTGTAGCGAACGCTGAGGTGCGGCGTCGAGAGCAGTTGGCTGCCTTTGGCCTTCGACTGCAGACAGCTTTCGAGCATGCCGGAGACGATGAGCGTGCGGGCCGCGGGGTAGGGCGCGCGGCCGGTGGCAAACATCTCCTCGATCTTACTAACCAGGCAGGCCGAGTAGGTGACGTTCGGGACCGGGGTGAGGAAGAACTGCGTGGATAGGATTCCTTTACCGCGGACCCTGGCTGCGAACGTGTAATCCTGGACGGCTCCATTGAGCATGAGCAGGGTAGTCTTCAAGCCGTCGTTGCGCTCAATGAGATAGGCCGCTGGCTTCGGGACGAGCTTGCGCAGTTCGCCGCTGGCGACCAGGTTCTGGGTGCGGCCATCCTTCTCGGTGAGGCCCTTGGGCGTATCGCTGCGGGAGAGGGCGGCGATGAGAAGCTCCTTCGAATAGGGCGCGTTCCAGGCGGCTTCGCCTTCGAGCAGTTGGACGGACTTGACGCCGGTCTCGCCGCCCTTGCGACGTTCGATCATGCACTGCATGGCTTCGAGGGCATGGTAGTCCATCGGGTCGGAACCGCCGACGCCGACCATCAGCGCTTCGTCGATCTGGCTGCCGAGGGGAATCTCAATATCGGGGAGGCGCCAGGTGACGGGGAGGCTGGAGCCGGCGAGGATGGGGAACTTCAGGCGCTTGCCTTGGTCGAGCATCCACTTGGCTTTTTCGAAGCTGTAGGAGAGGTGTTTGTCGTTGTAGACAGGAACGGCGCGGCCGTCCTTATCGAAGACCTCGACGCACTGCTTGAAGAATTCGTGGCGCGGGTAGAGGACCTGGCCGAGCTCGTTTTTCGGGTAGTCGCCGTGTTCGCCGATGATCAGGACGGCATCGACGGCGAGCTTGTCAGTCCCGCAGCGGAGCGCTTCGGCGATGGTGGGATAGACCTTAAAGCCGAACTCGGTGGCGCGGGCCTGGCTCTGGTCGCCGGTGGGTTTTTGGTCGACGTAGAGCGAGACGATTTGCATGTCCGGCTTGTGCCAGCGGCCTTCGTGCGGGTAGCCGACGAGGAAGCGGTCCGCCATGTGCTGGGCGTGGGAAAGGTACTTATAGATGGTGGTGACGACGGCGATGCGCTTCATTAGGACCTCCAGAACGTGGACTCTTTCGTGGCTTGGTAGCGGATATTGAGATGGGGCGTCGCGAAGCGCTTTTGGCCGATGTGCAGGCTTTCAACCCCGGCGGCGGTGAGGCCGGTCGTGAGCAGCGTCCGTTCGAGCGGGTAGGTCTCTTTGCCGGTGAGGTACATCAGCTCAGAGTTGTAGACGAGGGGGCTGAAGAAGTTGGCGAGCGTCGTCCGGCCATCGGGCATGGGGAGGTACATCTGCGTGGAGAACAGGTCCTTCTGGCCAGTGAGGCGAGCGGAGAAGTTGAAGTCGCGGATGAGTCCGCTCATCAGGATCATGGTGGACATGAGGCCGTCGGAGTGCTTGTAGCGATAGGCGACGGGGTCCTTCACGAGGCGCTTCATGTCGTCGACGGTGGGGAAGATATCGTTGAAACCTTCGCGGGCGGGGACGAGCGTATGGCTGCGGCAGAGGGCGGCTTCGACGAGTTCGGTGGGCCAGACTTTGTCTTTGTAGGCGGCCCAGAACTCGGCGCCCCGATAAGCTTGCACCCATTCGACGCCGGACTCGCCACCCTTGCGGCGTTCGACCATGCCCTGGATGGTTTCGAGGCCGTGGAAGTCGTAGCTATCGACGCCGCCGTAGCAGACGCACATGGCTTCTTCGACGCGGGCCCCGGTGGGGAATTCGAGCGACGGGGTGCGCCAGGTGACGGGGAGGCTGGAGCCGGCCATGAGGGGGAACTTCATGCGGCGGGAGGTGTCGTACATCTCCTTTGCCCAGTCCCAGTTCCAGGATAGGTGCTTGTCGTTGAAGACGGGGACGACGCGATTACTGGCTTCGAAGACCTTGACGATTTCCTTGAAGAACTCGTAGCGGGGGTACTTGGTTTGGCCTTTTTCGTTGCGGGCGTAGCGGCCATGTTCGCCGACGAGCATGACGCCGTCGACGGCGAGCTTGGAGGTGCCGGCGGTGAGGGCTTCGGCGATGGTGGGATAGACCTTCATACCGGGGAAGCGAGCGGCGCGGTCGGGGGTGAGGTCGCCGTTGGGACGCTGGTCAACGTAGAGGGAGACGAGGTCCATATTGGGATGGTGGTGTTCGCCGTCCCAGCCGTAGCCTTCGAGGAAGCGGTCCACGATGTGTTGGCCGTGGGAGTGTTTGCGGTACTCGGTGATGATGGCGGCGATTTTGGGACGGCTGGGAGCCCAGGGCAGGGCGGCGGCGGAGAGGAGTTCGCGGCGGGAAAGCTGCATCCCGCAAGTTTACCGAATTTTAAGAAAGCAGTAGAGGTAGGTATACCCTGGAGGCGGGTTTGCTTGGCGCGCTGAGGTTTCGACTCCCACGTAAACAAAAGCGCTAAGTCGGCAAATATCGCGACTTCGGCAGGCCCCAAGGGCATACTCGGGCTGTTAGTTCAAAGATAGGAGTCACTCAATGAACAAATTCGTAACCTATGCTATGGCGCTTCTCGTCGGGGTCGTATCATGCTAAGTCGACATAGTAAGTGCTTAATCTACGTGCCCGGCGTTCAGTGCTGGAGCGTGCAGAACTGGTTGTAACTCTTTCGAGGATTGCACTTGCGATAGCCATGGATGCACCGGTGACCCGGTTGGGCCACCGGAAATCATTTGCCCAGTAGGGCGATGTGGCGGAATCAGTGAGTCATGTCCGCGTTACGGCCCTGAGGCAATCAATTTAATCAGTTGCGTCAGCTTCATCTAGGCATGCAATTTCAATAACTGCCCATGTACTTCCGGTTCGTGCATGTAGCCTTAACTATTAAGTAAGGAGTTGGTTAGCTATGAAAAACTCACAGTGGTTCGGCGCGTTAGTACTTTCAGTGGCAGGCTTTGTCGTCGCAAAGTCCGGCTTGGTGGCGTCTGCTCAGGTGCCTAGCACTCAGCGATCATCGTTTACCGTTGAATTGTCAGAGCGATGGGTCGACTGCGCATTCCAGGGCTTTCGGTGGTGAAGTAATGTCGCGGCAGGTCGTTGATATCTCGTCCGGAAAGAACGTAGTGATTTCTGATCCTGACAAGACGAAGTCAACTCGATACTTCGCCGAGAGTGAACGCCTAGAGATTCAGCGAAACACGAAGCGGGCCGATTGCGCCTCAAACCCGAATGAGAAACCGGTTCGAGAAGAGATCGTTCTGGGGGTTCGCGCCTTGGTCTACGAGTCCAAGAGTAAACTGGGATCACAACTGTTGAAACTCACGCAATGGCTGGCCCCGGATTTGCGGTGCGCAGAGGTTCGCATCGTGGCGGAAAAGTTAAACCAGAACCGCGAAGTTATCGCTCGGACAGAAAAAGTACCTGTAGCAATTCGAATGGGTGACCCGGATGGTGACTGTTTCAGATTCCTGATGAGTATCTTGAAATGGCCCCTTCGCAGATGCAAGGGGAAACTCATCAAGTCCGCTACAACAAAGATGCACCAGCGGGTCTGCAGGCTGGCTGGGCGAGGCAGGACGAGAAATACTACGCATCGCAGCGGCACAAGCCGTAACCCGCGATAGCGTGGCTACGAGAGCAGTAGGGCAAGGTCTTCGGGCTGGAGCTTGGAGACGAGGGCGTTGTCTTCGCTGAGGATGGCGGTGGCGAGTTCGCGCTTGGAGTTTTGGAGTTCGAGGACTCGCTCCTCCACCGTGTCCTTGGCGATGAGACGGTAAGCGAAGACGGGCTTGTCCTGGCCAATCCGATGGGTTCGGTCGATGGCCTGCGCCTCGACGGCCGGGTTCCACCAGGGGTCTAGCAGGAAGACATAGTCGGCCGCTGTGAGGTTTAAGCCGACGCCGCCGGCCTTCAGGCTGATCAGGAAAAGCTTGCAGTCGGGGTCGGTCTGGAAGCGCTCGACGGGGGCTTGGCGGTCCTTCGTCTTACCGTCCAGATATTCGTAGGTCAGGCCTTGTGCATCGAGCTGGGTGCGGACGAGGGCGAGTAGGGAGGTGAACTGGGAGAAGATCAGCGCCTTATGGCCTTCCTGGAGGACTTCGTCGAGTTGGCTGAGCAACGTATCGAGTTTGGCGCTGGAGCCGGCGGCCCGCTTCTTGTCGATGAGGCCCGGATGGCAGGACGCCTGACGGAGACGGAGCAGGGCTTCGAGGACCTGGAGCTTGCTCTTGTTCCAGGTGCGGGAGGTGCCGGAGAGAAGGGAAGCGCGGTAGTGGTCGCGGAGCTCGTTGTAGAGTTTGCGTTCGTCGGCGTCGAGCTCGCAGAAGAGGGTCTGCTCGATCTTGGCGGGGAGCTCTTTGGCGACCTGCTCCTTCGTGCGGCGGAGGAGGAACGGCCGGAGACCGGCGGCGAGGAGGTCGCGGGTTTCTGGCGCGACGGTGCGGGAACCGGCTCCGGACAGCTTGAGCACCGAGGCGTGGCCGAGCATGCCGGGGTTGAGGAATTCGAACAGGCTCCAGAGTTCGCCGAGGTGGTTTTCGACCGGGGTGCCGGTCATGGTAAGGCGGTGGTTGGCCTTGATGAGCCGGGCGGCTTTGGCGGAGGAGGAGCCGAAGTTTTTGATGGCCTGGGCTTCGTCGAGGATGGCGTAGTCGAAGGTGATCTCTTGGAGGGTCGGGATGTCTCGGCGGAGGGTGCCGTAGGTCGTGAAGATGACGTCGTACTGCTCGATATCATCGAGGGAGCGGGCGAGGCCGGTGAAGTCGAGCGTTCGGAGTTCGGGGGTGAAGCGGGCGGCTTCGCGCTGCCAGTTGAAGATGAGCGAGCGGGGGGCGACGACGAGCGAGGGGGGGATGGCTTCTCCGGCGGCACGGGCGGTACGGCGCATTTCGAGGAGAGCCAGAACTTGGGCAGTTTTGCCGACGCCCATGTCGTCGGCGAGGCAGCCGCCGAAGTGGAATTTATTGAGAAAGAGCAGCCAGCCGAGACCTTCGAGCTGGTAATCGCGGAGGGTGCCGATAAAGCCGGGAGGCTGGGGGGCGGGGCCCACGCCGCGGAAGTTTTGGAGTTCGCGACGGGCGTGTTCGAGGGTCTCGTCGGCTTTGATGTCGGGTTGGGCGAGGAGGAGAGCGTCGAGGAGGGCGACCTGGTTGCGCTTGAAGCGGACCTGGCCCTTTTCGAGTTCGGCGAGGTGGAGCAGACCGCGGAGGCGATTGAGCTGGGCTTCGTCGAGGATGGCGATGCTGCCATCTTCGAGCTTGAACATGGTCTCGCCCTGGCTCATGGCTTTTAGAAGCTCGGGGAGGGGGACGGAGAAGTCGTCGAAGTGGACTTCACCGGTGAGTTCGAACCAATCGATGCCGGTGGAGACGGTGGCGTTCATGCGGGTGGCCGAGCGCATGGGGAGGCCTTGGAGTTCGATGTACCAGCCGGCCTGGAAGAGCTTGCGGGACTGACCTTCCACGCCGACGTACTGGACGGGGCGGAAGCCGGCTTCGGGGAGAAGCGCCAGGGCGGCGGCTTCGGCGGCGAGATCGCGGCGGACGATTTTGCGTTCCGAGGGGTGGAAAAGGGCGTCGGATTTGGCTTCGGCGGAGGCGACGAGGCCGGGGGCGTACGTGAATTCGGGGCGACCGGTGAAGGGGTCCTGATCGGCGCGGCGTTGGGCTTGGCGGAGCTTGATGGCGGGATGGGGGGTACCGTCGACGCGTTCGTAGCGGAGGGCTAACGGAAGGTGGAGGACCTCTTCGGGAAGGCGTTTGATCGACTCGCGGAGGAAATCGTCGATTTCGTTTGCGCTGACGGAGATCTGGCCTTGGGAGCGGAAGAACTGGATCCAGGGGATGGAGTTGACGGCGCGAAGGGGGCCGATGGCGCGGCGGCGGAGAAGGAACGAACCGGCAACGATGAGGGTGGAGCCATCGAGGGCGAGCATTTCGTCTTCGCGGAAGAACTCGGAGGAGATCTGCCAGCTGCCGTCGCCGCCTTGCTGCCAGAGGAGGCGGAAGCCGAAGGGGTCGGGGTCCCAGGTGAGGGGTTGGGTGAGCGAGCGTTCTTCGGAGTTGGGGCTTTTGAGGAAGCAGCGGCCGGAGGCGCAGAGGAGGGGGAGGAGGCGGAGGCCGAGGGCGGGGGAGAGCTCGTAGTTGGTATAGATCTCTTCGGCGGGGTAGGTGGCGTAGGTGGAAAGGACGCCGCGGGAGCCGGCGAGGGAGAGGAGGATTTCGCGGTCGTCGGAGGGGTCGGCCATCTCCTGAAGCTGTTCGAGAGAGAGGCGGAGGGGGTAGGTCCGATTCCAGCCGCCACCCTTTTGATTGGGGGTGCGGGCGAGGATTTGCAGCGAGATGGCGCGGCCGTTGCGGAGGGTATCGAGGGGGTCGACGAAGTAGAGGATTTGCTCGTCTTCGGGGCGGGGTTCGACGCGGCGCTGGGGGGTGACGCTGGCTTTGGCGTCGATGTCGCGGAGGTAGAGGCGCCAGTTGGGGAGGACGGCTTCACCGGGGAGATCGTCGGGGCCCTGGGCTTCGATGAGGCTTAAATCGAGGTTGGTCCAGCGGATGTCGGTGAGGTAGCCGAGGCGTTCGGCGTCGACGGCGGTGGCCCAGAGGTGTTTGCAGGGACCGTCTTTGCGGAAGGCTTCGCAGCCGCAGTAGAAGTAGAGGTCGGTGCCATCGATGCGGATGGTGACGCGATATTCCTGGGTGCCGAGGGCGATGGCTTTGACGGCGAACTTGCTGCCTTGGCGGATGGTGATGCGGTGATTGCGGACGTACTCCCAGCCTTTGGTCCGGGCGTCGGCGTCAAAAAAAGGCGCGAGTTTATCGATGAGACTTTTTATGGCCATCAGCTTTTGTTGTTCTTGAGGAACTCCCGGAGGAGGTCAAGAGCTGAGGCCAGGATGGGCTTTTCGACGGCGTAGCAGAGGCGGACGGAGCCCTCGCCGCCGTTGCCAAAGGCGACGCCGGGGGCGAGGCCGACCTTGGTTTGGAGCAGGAGGCGTTTGCAGAAATCGAAGGAGTCGGTGAGGCCTTGGATTTGAGGGAAGAGGTAGAAGGCTCCGTCTGGTTCGGGGACGGTGACGCCGGGCATGGAGCGGAGTTCGGCGGCGCAGAAGTCGCGGTTGGCGCGGAGCATGGTGAGAAGTTCGGCGATGAAGGGTTCGCCGTCGCGGAGAGCGATTTCCCCGGTTTTCTGGACGAAGGGCGGGGTGCAGGAGACGATGAACTCGTTGAGCTGGGTGGCCTTGGCGATGAGGTCGGCGCGGCCGATGAGCCAGCCGAGGCGCCAGCCAGTCATGCAATACGACTTCGAGAACGACTGGGCGACGAGGACAGCGTCGTCGCGGGTGGCGAGGCGGAGGATGGAGGGTTCGATGTTGGCGGGGCCGTAGGTGAGGCGTTCGTAGACCTCGTCGGCGAGGAGCCAGAGGCCGTGGCGGCGGGTGAAATCGAGGAGGCGCTGTTGGTCTTCGAGGGTCGCGACCCAACCGAGGGGGTTGGAGGGCGAGGTATACATGAGGAAGCGAGTGCGGGGGGTGACGGCGGCTTCGAGGGCGTCGAAATCGATGACGTAGCGGTCGCCGGAGAGGGGCTGGGCCATTTCGATGGGGTGGGCGGAGTTCATGCCGACGATGGAGCAGGCGTTGGGCCAGGCGGGGGTGAGGATGAGGGCTTCGTCGCCAGGGTTGAGGAGGCAGCGGATGGAGAGGTTGAGGGCTTGGACGCCGCCGCTGGTGACGATGATTTCGCGGGTGGGGTCGAGGGTGACGGCGTGGTGGAGTTGGTAGTAGTCGGCGAGGGCTTGGCGCGTCGAGAGCAGGCCTGCGTTGGGGCAGTAGGTGGTGAAGCCGTCGGCCATGGCGCGGGCGGCGGCTTCCTTCAGGAAGGCGGGGGTGGGGAGGTTGGACTCGCCGAAGAAGAGTTTATGGACGCCGTCCATGGTGAGGGCGATTTCGGCGAGTTCGCGGATACGGGAACGCGCGACGGATTGGGCGGAGGAGGATACGAGCGCTGGCATTTAGGAGAAGAGTTCCGAGAGGGGGAGGGCGAAGCCGGGGAGGAGGGCGGAGGTTAGGGTGTCGGCTGGGCGGACTTCGCGGACGGCATTTTTTGTATAGATGGCGATGGTTCCGAGGCGGGGGTAGAGGACCCAGATTTCGGAGACGGCGGATTCGCGGTAGAGGGCGATTTTTTCCATAAGGCGCGTGGCGGAATCGGAGGAGACGATTTCGATGGCGATGTCGGGGATGCTGGTGAGTACTGTTTGCCGACCGAAGTGCGTGGGATCGGACTGGATGAGCAGGCTGACGTCTGGGATTAGCACTGCTTCGCGGAAACGGAAGGAAGATTCGACCAAAACGCGGAAGCGGCGAGGCCAACCGGCGGCAACGGATAGAGCTTGTAATAGGTTGCTCTTGACGATCTCATGAGTTTCTCCCGCGTTCCCCAAAGGCTCCTCCCAGATTTCACCGTGGACCAATTCCCGGTGCAGGTCTTCGATTTCCGGTAGGGCCAAGAATTCGTCGACGGTAATCTTGACTGCTGCGGAGGCCATCTACCTAGCTTAGCCGAGCGGCGGGCGTTTAGGAAAAAAGCTCTTCGAGAGGGTAGGAGAAGCCGGGGAGGAGGGGGGAGGTGAGGGTGTCTTTGCGGCGGAGTTCGGAGATGCCGGTGGGGGCATAGATGAGGATCTCGGCTTCCTGGGGGAGCACGATCCACACCTCTTTGATGCCATGTGCCTGATAGGTCTTCACTTTGTGAAACAGGCGCTTGGCGGATTCCGCGGAAACGACCTCTACGGCTATCTCCGGGATGCAGGTGAGAAATCCCTCGGCGCGCAGATCCGGGCGGGCTTCGATCACGACCGAGACATCCGGGCTCATCAAATCGTCTTCGGCGAATTGGTAAGCGGACTCGGAAAAGACCAAGTAGCGGGCGGGGCGCCCAGCGAAATAGGCCAAACATTGGAGGATACGGCCTTTCAGGATCTCGTGAGACTGGTGGGCGTTCGACAGGGGTTCCTCCCAGATTTCACCGTTGACCAATTCGCGCTTAATTCCGTCGACCTCTGGCAGTGCAACGAATTCAGCGACCGAAATTTTTAGAGCGGCGGAGGCCATGACGATATTCTAGCCCAGGGGCGGCGTGTCCCGGGACATCTCCTCGATGTTGATGAGGGTCGGGTAATCACCGCTGTAACAGGCGTAACAGAAATCGCGGTTGTGGTCGCCGACGGCCTCCGTAAGTTTAGCCATCGGAAGATAGCCGAGTGAGTCGGCCTCGACGAACTTACGGATCTCTTCGTTAGTAGAGTTAGCGGCGATAAGTTGCTGCTTATTCGGGGTATCGACGCCGTAGAAACACGGGCTAATGGTCGGCGGGCAGGAGATCCGAAGATGGACCTCGCGGGCTCCGGCTTGGCGGACCATGCGGACGATCTTCCGGGAGGTGGTGCCGCGGACGATGGAATCGTCGACGAGGATGACGCGTTTGCCTTCGAGGAGATGCCGGACCGGGTTGAGCTTGAGCTTCACGCCGAAATCGCGGATGGCCTGCGAAGGCTCGATGAACGTCCGGCCGACGTAGTGATTACGGATCAAACCCAAACGGAAAGGGATGCCGATTTCGTCGGCATAGCCGAGGGCGGCGGCGACGCCGGAGTCCGGCACCGGGACGACGATATCGCCGTCGGCCGGATGTTCCTTAGCGAGGAGGCGGCCCATGCGTTCGCGGGACTGCTGGACCGGTCGACCGAAGACAAGCGAATCCGGACGGGCAAAATAGACGTGCTCAAAGACGCAATGGGCTTTGTTGCGGCGGGGGGCCCACTGTTCGCGGGAGACGCCTTCGGGGCCGACGATGACCATTTCGCCGGGTTCGATTTCGCTCTGATAGACGGCGTCGACGAGGTCGAAGGCGCAGGTTTCCGAAGCAAAGACGTAGCCGATTTTGTGCTTGGAGATCTCCATCTTGCCCATGGCGAGGGGCCGGAAGCCGTGGGGGTCGCGGGCGACGATGATGCGATCTTTGGCGAGAAAGACGAGGGAAAACGCGCCTTCGAGCTGGAGGAGGGCCTCGCGGAGGGCTCCGGCGAGGGTCCGCTCACGGGACTTGGCGACGAGATGGAGGATTACTTCGGTATCGCTAGAAGCTTGGAAGATAGAACCTTCGGCTTCCAGTTCGCGGCGGAGTTCGGCGGCGTTGGTGATGTTGCCGTTGTGGGCGACCGCGATGAGCCCTTTGTTGCAGGCGACGCTGAAGGGTTGGGCGTTGAGCGCCTTCGAATCACCGGTGGTGGAGTAGCGGGTATGACCGATCGCCATATGGCCGGGGAGGCCGGCGAGCACTTCGGGCGTGAAGATATCGGCAACATGGCCCATGCTCTTGTGGCAGAGAAGTTGACGGCCGTCGCTGGAGGCGATGCCGGCGGACTCCTGGCCCCGATGCTGGAGGGCGTAGAGGCCTAAATAGGCGAGATTCGCGGCTTCTTCGTGGCCATAAATGGCGAAAACGCCGCATTCTTCGTGGAGCTTGTCATCGTCGATTTCTGTCTCATACATGGAGCGCATTCTCCAGGGCGGAAGCCCATGGCTGTTGCAGTTCTTCGATGGCCGCGTTGAGGAGACCCTCAATCACGACCTGACCTTTGACGGTTTTGCCAATCACGAAAACGGGGACTCCGTGGTTATCGGCAATTTTCGAGATTTCTTCAGGAGAATTTGTAGACAACAGGATGCGCGACGGCGCTTCGTGGAACAGGAGCAGTTCGGGACGGAGAGAGGAGGAGGGCAGAGTGACCGCGGCACCGATGCCGTCGAAGCTGGCTTCGGCGAGGGCGACGGCAAAGCCGCCGTCGGAGAGATCGTGGGCGGAGGCGGCGAGGCCGGCGGCAACGATTTCCCGGATCGCGATATGGACGTTCTTTTCCACTGCCATATCCAGAGCCGGGGGGAGGCCCCACATTTGCTTCAACAGAACGTAGGCGTATTGGGTACCGCCGAAGTGGACTTCGTCGGAGGAGCCGATGCCGCCGAGCAGCATGACGGTGAGGCCTTCGGCTTGGAAGCGGCTAGGCACGGGAGCTTCGGTGGGCAGGAGGCCGACGATGCCGATGACCGGGGTGGGGAGGATGCCTTCGCCGAGGGTCTCGTTATAGAGACTGACGTTGCCGCCGGTGATGGGCGTTTCAAAGAACGTGCAGGCGTCGGCCATGCCCTCAATGGCTTCGACGAGTTGGGCCATGATTTCGGGGCGCTGGGGGTTGCCGAAGTTGAGATTGTTGGTGGCGGCGACGGGGAGGGCCCCGACGGTGGAGACGTTGCGGCAGGCTTCGGCGACGACGAGTTTGGCGCCTTCGCGGGGGTCGAGGTAGCAGTAGCGGCCATTGCCATCGAGGGAGACGGCGACGGAGGTGCCGGTTTCTTTGATGCGCACAATAGCCGCGTCGCCGCCGGGGCCGGCGAGGGTGTTGGTGCGGACCATGGAGTCGTACTGCTCGTAGATCCAGCGTTTGCTGCAGAGGTCGCCGCTGGAGAGGAGTTTAATCAGATCGGTTTTGAGATCGGTGGAGGCGAAGGCGGGCGCTTCCATGGGCACGTTGCGGTGGGGCTTCGTGTGGGGCCGATCGTAGAGCGGGGCTTCGTCCGCGAGGTCGCGGTTGTTGATTTCGGCGATGAGTTCGCCGTGGTTGCGGACGCGGAGCATGCCATCGTCGGTGACGACGCCGACGGTGGCGGCATCGAGGCCCCATTTGTCAAAAATGTCGAAGATTTCCTGTTCGCGGCCCTTTTCGGCGACGAGGAGCATGCGTTCCTGCGATTCGCTGAGCATGATCTCGTAGGGGGTCATGCCGGTTTCGCGTTGGGGGACGTGCATCAGGTCGATTTCGACGCCGGTGCCGGCGCGGCTGCCCATTTCACACGTGGAGCAGGTGAGGCCGGCGGCGCCCATGTCCTGGATGCCGACGACGGCACCGGAGTGCATGGCTTCAATGCAGGCTTCGAGGAGGAGCTTTTCAAGGAACGGGTCGCCCATCTGGACGTTGGGGCGTTTTTGCTTCGATTCCTCAGTAAATTCGTCGGAGGCCATGGTGGCGCCGTGGATGCCGTCGCGGCCGGTTTTAGCGCCGACGTAGATGACGGGGTTGCCGATGCCTTCGGCGCGGCCGAAGAAGATTTTGTCTTTGGGGATGACGCCGAGGGCGAAGACGTTGACGAGGGGGTTGCCGTCGTAGGACTTATGAAAAACGCATTCGCCGCCAACGGTGGGGACGCCGAAGCAGTTGCCGTAGTGGGCGATGCCGGCGACGACGCCTTCGAGGATGCGACGGTTGCGCGCGCCGGTCTGCGGATCATCGAGGGGCCCGAAGCGGATGGAATCGAGGACGGCGATGGGGCGGGCGCCCATCGTGAAAATATCGCGGAGGATGCCGCCGACGCCGGTGGCGGCGCCTTGGAAGGGTTCGATGAAGCTGGGGTGGTTGTGCGACTCGATTTTGAAGGCGATGCCGTAGCCTTGGCCGATGTCGATGATGCCGGCGTTTTCGCCGGGGCCGAGGATGACGAGTTGGCTCCGGGTGGGCAGCTTTTTAAGATGAATCTTCGAGGACTTATAGGAGCAGTGTTCGCTCCACATGACGCTGAAGATACCGAGCTCGGTGAGCGAGGGTTCGCGACCGAGTAGAGAAAGAACCTTCTGGTATTCGTCCGGCGTGAGAGAGTGCGCGGCGACGACTTCCGGAGTGATGGTGCTCATTGATTATTTAGAGGCTAGGGAGGCGATGAGGGAGTGGAACAGGACGAGGCCGTCGGTGGACCCCATGAGGGGGTCGGCCGCGCGTTCCGGGTGAGGCATCATGCCGAGAACATTACGCTGGGCGTTGCAGATTCCAGCGATGTCGCGGAGGGAGCCATTGGGATTTTTGACATAGCGAAAGACCACGCGGTCTTCGGCTTCGAGCTCGTCGAGGACGTGGGGTTCGGCGGTGTAGCAGCCTTCGCCGTGAGCGATGGGGAGACTCAGGATTTGCCCTTGGGAGGCAGTGTTTGTGAAGGGGGTGTTGGTGGTTTCGACCCGGAGGTCGATGGGGCGGCAGATGAATTTCAGCTCGTTGTTGCGGATGAGCGCGCCGGGGAGGAGGCCGGATTCGGTGAGAATCTGGAAGCCATTGCAGAAGCCCATGACAAGGCCGCCGGCGTGAGCGAATTTCTTCACGGCACCGATGATGGGGGAGAATTTCGCGATGGCACCGCAGCGGAGATAGTCTCCGTAGCTGAAGCCACCGGGGAGGATGATGGCATCAATATCCGAAGGAACGGTGGATTCCTGATGCCAGAGGAACGAGGCTTGGGCGCCTACGTTCTGCGTCACGGCGTAGTGTGCATCGTGATCGCAATTACTTCCAGGGAAGACGACAACGCCAAATTTCATCGAATTCCAATTGTAGCAATTAAACCAGGTCGAGGGTGACGAAGTGGAGGTGACCTTCGCGTTCTATTTGCAGAGCGACGGGGGCGCCGGCCTTCCTTTCGCGGAGTTGGGTTTGGAGGAAATCGAGGGAGGCGACGGAGATGCCGTTGATGCTATAGATGACGTCGCCGGGCTGGAGGTCGATGGGCTGGGGGAGGCCTTCGGCGGAGCGGGCGGCGACGATGACGCCGTACTGGTGGCGGAGTCCGGGGACCATTTTGGCGATTGCCTGATCGACTTCGATGCCGAGGACGCCGAGGCGGGGGAGGAGGTGTTTGGCGGGGTCGGCGAGGGAGCCGAGGGGGTCGAAGCGGGCGCGGCGGGCGCGGGTGGTGACTTGGATCGAGAGGGGTTTATCGCCGCGCTGGATTTGGAGGGTGAGTTTTTCGCCATGCGGTTTGGCGTAAACGACGCTGGAGAAGCGGCGGACGGAGTTAGTGGGTTGTCCATTGACAGCAAGGAGGAGGTCGCCGATCTGGAGGCCGGCGCGGTCGGCGGGGCTATCGGGTTCGACGTCGGCGACGATGGCGCCGGAGGCAACGGGGAGCGAGAGGGCGGAGATGAGGGTGGGGTTAAGGTCCTGGAGGACGACGCCAATTTCGCCGCGGTCGACGTAGCCTTTGGTGCGGAGTTGTTGGACGATATCGCGAACGAGGGGGGCGGGGATGGCGAAGCCGAGGCCTTCGTTGCCGCCGGATTGCGAAAAGATGAACGTATTGATGCCGACGAGGCGGCCTTCGGTATCGACGAGGGCGCCGCCGCTGTTGCCGGGGTTGATGGAGGCGTCGGTTTGGATGTAGCTGAGGGGATTCGAGTCGCTGATGGTGCGGGCGATGGCGCTGACGACGCCGAGGGAGACGGAGTTGCGAAGACCAAGGGGATTGCCGATGGCGAGGACGAGGTCGCCTTGGCGGAGGCTGGAGGGGGGGGCGAAGGTCAGAACGGGGAGGTTGTTGGCGGCGACTTTGAGGACAGCGAGATCGGTTTCGCGGTCGATGCCGAGGATGCGGGCGTCAAGAGTCCGTTGGTTGGAGAGGAGGACTTTGACTTCGACGGAGCCGGCGACGACGTGGGCGTTGGTGACGATGTAGCCGTGGGAATCGATGATGACGCCAGAGCCGAGGCCTTGGCGGCGGGAGAAGGCGGCACCGGGGGCGTTTTCGTCGGCGGAATAGGAAGAGACTTGAATTTCGACGACGGCGCGGGAGGCGCGGGCGGTGAGGGCGCGGATTTCGCCGCTGAGGGTGGCGAGGGAGGACTTGGTGGGGGGAGGTTGGGCGGCGAGGAGGGCAGGGAGGAGAAGGAACAGGGCACGGCTTGTCATCCTTCCACAGTAGTTCCTTTGGAGAGAGATTGAGAATCGCCTGTGGAGGCGAGCGCGGAACCGGTGGGTAGGGGACGCTAGCGGATGGTGAAGTCGATCTGCCGGAGCGCGAATTGCCGGGATTTGGGAGCGCCTATGGCGGCACCGGGGTCGAGGGCGAGGGCGCCTTCGATTTGAGGTTTCGAGCGGTTGGTCGGTTCGCCCCGATGGATGAGTTTTCCCTGGCGATAGATACTGATTTGGGAGACGAGGGCGGGGCCCCCGTTATAGACGGCAGCGGAATAGGAGAACTGTTCGCCGGCGTTGAGTTGGCGGAGAGCGGGGCCGGATTGCCCGGAGAGGACGATATCGGAGAGGGCGAGATGGCCGCTGGCCCAGTCCGGCGCTTCGAGAAAGCGGCTGGCGGAGCCGGCCTTTTGCGTGCTGGTATCGACGAGAGCGGCGCGGAGCTGATAGGGGCCAGGGCGGGGGATGGGGAGTTCGAGTTGCTGCATGAGGCCGTGGGACTGGATGGAATCGAGAGCGGGGCCGCGGGCGCGGATGCGTTGCGAACGGCTGACCTTTTGGACAGCGTCGCCGTTGTCGTCATAGAGGAAGACGGCCATGACGACATTGGCTTCGTACCAAGGGGATTGGTCGGGGTCATCTTTGGCGGCGGGAGCTTCGCGAAAATCTAAGGGTTGGACGTTCAAGTGCAGCAGGGCCCGAACGAAGGCGGTGCCATCGGGTTGGCGGAGGAGAAGGGGGGTAAGGCGAAAGGGAAGGGCGGTGGCGCGGAGGGGAGAGAGCAGAGCCGCTTCCAGCGGGCTGG
Organism: Acidobacteriota bacterium; assembly: GCA_026394015.1. Classification (GTDB taxonomy): domain Bacteria; phylum Acidobacteriota; class Terriglobia; order Bryobacterales; family Bryobacteraceae. The sequence goes on along the minus strand of JAPKZA010000277.1, from coordinate 46,468 downwards.
CCGGAGGGGGGATGCGTTGGGCATCGTCGGCGCCGACGATGCCATGCCGGTAGCGGACGCGGAGACCGGCGGGGCGGAGCTTGACTTCGGTGCGATGGAACTTGGGGCCCTGCTTGGACTGCACGAAGGTTTGGTCGTCGGGACGATAACTGAGGATGTAGTATCCTTCCTGGTCGGAGACGGCGGTGGCGAGGGCTTCGGGGAGATCGTTGCGATTGAGGGAGGCGAGGCCGCCGGTTTGTTCGGCCAGGAGGGAGTGGCCGTATTGGGAGTCGAGGTAGGATTGCTCGCGTGGCGCGATGCGGCCCATGCCGCGGCGGCCGACGACGGCTGGCATGTCGTCGGCGGCAGAGAGCATGGCGTTGGCGGTGCCGCGGGGGTCAATGGGGTAGAGCACGACGGAGGAACGATTGGCCCAGTCGGCGAGTTCGCGAATGGTGGTGAGCGTTCGGTCGGTGGATAAAGCACTCGGCGCGTCGGAGGCGGCGGAGAGGGCCAGTTGCTCGGCGAAGAGAATGAGCGATTTTCGCCCGGGGAGTTCGCGCAAGCCGCGCACGAGGTGCTGGGCCGTGGCGAGGAAGACGCGGGCGTTGATTTCCTTGCGCGTATTCATGGCGCTTTCTTCGCGAGCGAATTGGGCGCGGGCGAGTCCAGCGAGGGTGGGATCGCCAGCCTGCTCTCCGCCCCCTTCGAGCGGGGCGATCGAAGCGGCTCCGTGGCGACCGCGGAGGGAGAGACGGTCGACCATGGCGAGAAGTTGCCGCTTATCGGAGGTAAAGCGCTGGAGGAGGGCATCGCCGTTGGAGACTTGACCGACGGAGACGACGTCCTGGGGGCCGAGCTTGGTATTGATGAGGTTGCGAAGGGCGTCGCGGGTATCGGCGAGACTGCGGGCGGAGAGGCTGAGATCGTCGACGAGGATGGCCAAGGTTCGGCGGGGCGCGGCGAGGGTGCCGGGATGCACCCAGAGAACGTCGGTGATCGTTTGGCGCTTTCCGTCCTGGAGGAGTTCGAAATCGGCGGCGGTGAGATTCGGGACGTGCTTGCCTTGTTTGTCGGTGACAGTGGCGTCGATTTGAATCAGGTTGACGTTGATGCGAATGGTGGGCGCGGCGGACTCTTGCGCGAGGAGGAGCGTGGCGGTACAGAGTGAGGCGAAAAGGCGCATAATCCCAGGGTAGTCGGGGTTGGTAGAGTTAGGGACGGTGAGTGTGATGAAACTCTGGATTGGACTTTTCGCATTGGCGGGTGCCTGGGCGATGGATGTGAAGACGGACGCGGCGCCGGGGGTGAACTTGGCGAAGTATCGAACCTACGCCTGGAGAAGTGGTACGGAGTCGCCGAGCTTGCTGGATGCGCGGGTGCATCAAGCGGTGGATAAGCAGTTGGCGACGAAGGGCTGGCAGGAGACGAAGGATCAGCCGGACGTGGTGATTCCGTACCGGATGCGGGAGAAGCCGCGGACGACGCGGATGACGTCGGGCGGAGGCGGCCGATGGGGCGGCGGCGGGATACGGACGACGAAGAGCGTGTTGTGGCGGATGATCGGGACCGACAGCGGGAGTTCGGCGATTGACGTGGAGAGCGAGAAGAACATCGGGAAGATGATGGAGAAAGCGTTCTCGAAGTTTCCGGTGAGCCGGGCAGGGGAATGATTAGCGGACGGTGAAGTCGAGGGCGCGGACGGCGAACTGGTTTCGCTTGGGGGCGGCGGGGTCTTGCACGGCGAGTTCGACGGCGTATTCGCCGGGGGCGGCTTTGAGGGAGAGGGGGAGGGAGTAGTCGATGGGACGGGCGCCGGAGGCGGGGTCGGCCTTGACGAGGATGGGTTCCTTTTTCGAACGGTAGACGAGCTTGCCTTCGCGGTAGAGACTGATCTGCATGAGCAGATCGGGGCCGGCGTTGTAAACGAAAGCGCCGATGAAGAAGCGTTCGCCGGGGCGCATTTGGCGGAGGGCGGGGGAGCTGAAGGCGGTCCGGTCTTTATTGTGGTCTTCGCCGTTCAGGGTGAGGTCGGAGAGGACGAGGCGCTTCTTGGCCATGTCGGGGATTTCGACGAACTGGCTGGCGGAGCCGGTCTTCTTGTTGGTTGAATCCAGGACGGCGACGCGGACTTGATAGGGGCCGGGCTTTTTGGCGAGCAGGATGATTTGTTGTTCGATGCCGCGGGCTTGGAGGCGGCTGAACGTATCGCCGCGGGCGCGGAGGGTTTGGCTTTGGCTGGCTCGTTCGACGATGGCTCCGTTTGCGTCAAACAGGAAGGCGGCGACGACTAGGCTGGCTTCCTTCCAGGGGGTTTGGTCGGGGTCGGCGGGGTCGGCGGGGACGTCTTTATAAGTGAAGGGCCGGACGTCGACGTGGGCGAAATTGCGCAGGAACGAGCCGGTTCCGTTGACGTGGAGGAACATGGGGGTGAGTTTGACGGGGACGTCGACGGCGCGGAACGGCGAGAGCAGAGCGGCGAGGACGGGATTGGTTTGAACGGGGAGGCGCTCGGCGTCGGAAGTGCCAACGAAGCCGTGGCGGTAGCGGACCTGGGCACCGGGGCGGGTGACTTTGACTTTGAGCTGGTGATAGCGGGGGCCGGCCTTGGTCTTCTGGAACGTGTCGTCGTCGGGGGTGAAGGCGAGGAGATAGTAGCCGTCCTGGTCGAGGACGGCCTCTTTCAGGGCGACGCCGATATCGTTGCGATTGTGATAGAAAATGCCGCCGGTTTCTTCGGCGAGGAGGGAGAGGCCGTCCTTTGAAAGGTTGACGTTTTCTTGGCGTTGCTGGCTTTGCTCGTTGGCTCGGGCGGGGTTGGAGGAGGGGGAGTCGGCGGCGGTGAACGCGGTGGAGACGAGGCCGCGGGGGTCGATGGTGTAGAAGACGACGGCGGCGCGGTTGGCGAGGTCGGCGAGATCGCGGAGGGCGTCGGCGGTGCGTTGGCGGGGGCCGTCTTCGTTGTCGTAGAGCTGGAGGCTTTCGGAGAAATAGATGATGGATTTGCGGCCGGGGAGTTCGGCGAGGCCCTGGGCGATGAAGCGGGCGGTGGAGAGGCTGCCGGCGGTCGAGATGTCTTGTCGGCTGCGGTTGGCTTGTTCTTCGGAGAAGCGCATGCGGAGGGCGAGGGCGGAGAGGGCGGGGTCGCCGGAATCTTCCATGGCGTTGGGTTGGAGGGCGGCGAGGGGGTCGGTGGGGTTGTTGGTTCGGAGGGTGATGCGGTCGATGTTGGCAAGAAGGAGGCGTTTGTCGGTCGTGAACTGTTGGAGGATGCCGAGGCCGGCGGAGGTTTTATAGATGGCGACGAGGTCGCCGGGTTCGAGACTGGAGGCGACGAATTCGCGGGGGGGGGGGGGGGGGGGGGGGGGGGGGGGGGGGGGGGGGGGGGGGGGGGGGGGGGGGGGGGGGGGGGGGGGGGGGCCGGGGGGGGGGGGTAGGGATCGGCGGTCGGCCGGGGACCCAGAGAGCGCTCGTGATCTTTTGGCGTTTGCCGTTTTGGAAGACTTCGAAATCGGCAGCGGTGAGGCCGGGGAGGTGGCGACCCTTCTTGTCGGTGACGGTGGCGTCGATCTGGATGAGGTTGACGTTGACGCGGATGGTGGAGGGGTCTTGGGCGAGGAGGAGGGCGGGGAGGAGGAGGAGGCCGAGACCGCGCATATGGGCGCTATTGTAGCTGTTTGACGGCTTCGCGGGCGCCGCGGATGCAGTCCGGAATGCCAATTCCTTCGTAGGCGTTGCCGGCGAGGGCGAGGCCGGGGTGGCGGGCGGCGAGTTGGCGGATGGTTTTGACGCGCTGTTGGTGGCCGAGGGTGTACTGCGCCATGGCGTTGCGCCAGCGTTGGATGGAGACGAAGGCGGGTTCGGCGGTGACGCCCATGAGGTCGGCCAGTTCGGCTTTGACGGCGGCGACGAGCGAGTCGTCGGCTTCGTCGAGATGGGCGCCGCCGAGGAAGCAGCGAAGGATGGCTTTATCGTCGGGGACGCGGTGGTTGAACTTGGTGCCGACCCAGGTGCAGGCGACGAGTTTGCGGCGTTCGACCTTGGGGACGAGGAAGCCGAAGCCGTTTAGGGGGTGGCCGAGGGTTTTCCGGTCGTAGCCCAGGGCGATGGTCATCGAGCTGTTGTAGGGGATGGCCGCGAGTTGGGCGGAGAGTTCGGGGTCGAGTTCGGCGAGGATTTTGGAGGTGGGTCCGGCGGGGGCGGCGAGGAGGACTTTGGCCGCGTCGAGGGTGGTGTGGTCGGCGAGGGTGATGCGCCAGCCGGTGGGGGTTTTGGCGAGAGATTGGGCGGTGCCGGTGACGCGTTCGACTTTGCCTTCGAGGTGTTGCGAGAGGGCGTCGATGAGCTGGCCGAGGCCGCCTTTGAGGGTTTTGAAGAGCGACCCGGCGGGGCCTTTGCGTTGGGCGCGTATGGCGAGGGTGCCTTTGGTGAGCGAGCCGTATGTCTTTTCGAGTTCGATGAACTGGCCGAGGACGGCGTTGGCGCTGAGGGTTTCGGGGTCTCCGCCGTAGACGCCGGAGAGGAGGGGTTCGGCGAGGTAGTCGACGGCTTCCTGGCCGTAGTGTTCGCGGACGAGTTGGGCGACGGAGCGTTCGGGGGCGTCGGGGTTGGACTTGGAGAAATACTCGAGGCCCATTTTGAGCTTGGTTCCCCAGCCGAGCAGAGGGCTCATGGCGACGGGGAGCAGCTTGGTGGGGATCATCATCATGAGCCCGTCGGGCATGGGGATGAGGCGGCCACCTTTGAGAATGTAGGTGACGCGGAGGTGATCGTTCGAGCCGATGACCTGGTCGGCGAGGCCCATCTCGTTTATGAGTTCGAGGGCGGCCGGTTTGGCGGCGAGGAAGGAATCGGGGCCGGCTTCGATGACGCACCCGTGGAGGTGATCCGTGCGGATGACTCCGCCGAGGGCGGAGTCCTTTTCAATGAGCACAGCCGGTTGCCCGGCTTTGGCGAGTTCCCAGGCGGCGGCTAATCCGGTGATGCCGCCGCCGATGATCGCGGTTTGGTTAGGGTCGGAAGTCGCGGACAATCTGCACCACCGCTTTCACGTTTTCGACCGGGGTTTCGGGCAGGATGCCGTGGCCGAGGTTGAAGATATGGCCCGGCCGGGTGCCGGTGCGTTTGAGCAGTTCGTGGACTTTCGCTTTGAGCTCGGGCAGGGGGGCGAAGAGGGCGGCGGGGTCCAGGTTGCCCTGAACGGCGCTGCGGTAGGAGATGTCCATCCAGGCTTGGTCGATGTTGACGCGCCAATCGACGCCCATGACATCGCCGCCTGCGGCGTGCAGTTCTTTGAAGAAGCCGCTGGCGCCGGTGCCGAAGTGGATGACGGGTACGCCGCTCGAACGAATGCGCTCGATGAGGGCGCGGGAGTAGGGGGCGACGTAGCGGACGTAGTCATCGGGCGAGAGAGCGCCGACCCAGGAGTCAAAGACCTGAATAGCGCGGGCGCCGTTGGCGACCTGCATGAGGGCGAACGGCCCGAGGACGTCGACGATTTTGCCCATCAAGCGGCGCCACAGGGTCTCGTCCGAGTACATGAGACGCTTCGTGTGGAGGAAGCTTTTGGAGGGGCCGCCTTCGATCATGTAGCTGGCGAGGGTGAAGGGCGCGCCGACGAAACCGATGATCGGAATCTTGTTGGCGAGCGCTTTGTGGACCATCTGAATGGACTCGCCGACATAGCCGAGGTCGTCGGTATTGGAGATCGAGAGGGAATCGACATCGGCCGAAGTCCGGATGGGATTATCGATGTGGGGGCCTTCTCCGGTGCGGTAGTCGAGCTTCAAACCCATGGGTTCGACGGGCAGGAGGAGGTCCGCAAAGATGATGGCGGCATCGACGTCGAGGACTTCGATGGGCTGGAGAGTGATTTCAGCGGCGAGATCTGGCCGCTTACACATCTCGAGAATGGTGTGCTTAGCCCGGATGTCCCGGTACTGCTTCATATAACGACCAGCCTGTCGCATAAACCACACGGGACGTACGTCCGTGGGCCGGCGACGGCATGCATCGAGGAAACGGCTGCTCATTGGAGCCACGCGCATTTGGCCTCCCCCGGGGATTCCGAACGCCCTTCGCAAAGATAGGCGCGAAATCCCTTTGGAATGTTTTGGGCCGCCCAAGAGCGGCCATTGATATAGACCGGTTTCGTCCAAGCCTCGCTGTCGATACAGCGCGGGGCGATCACCGAAACAGAAAACATACCCTGGGCCGGATCGCCGGTCCGCGGGTCCATAATGTGCGAGTAGGTACGACCTCGCACGGTAAAGAACTTTTCGTAGCTGCCCGAGGTGGACATGCTTTGATCTTTCAATCGCAGCTCGTGCACGGTTTTCCGGCTGTCGCGCGGATCCCGGATTTTGACTTCCCAGCCGGATTCTCCGGGGGGGGTGCCGATGGCGAACAGGGAGGATCCGCCGGCGTTGATGAGTGCGGATTTGATGCCGCCCCGGCGCAGGATTTCGGCCATCCGATCGACGGCATAGCCTTTCCCGATCCCGCCGGGATCGATTTCGAGGCCATTTTTGGCAAAACGAACTGTGCGGGTGGTCGGGTTCAAGATCAAGTTCTGATATCCAATCCGCGCCAGAGCGACCCGGACTTCCGACCGATGCGGCATTTGGCCGCTTCCTTTATAGAAGCCCCAAACTTTCATGAGGGGGCCGACCGTGATGTCGAAGGATCCGTTACTTTTCTGGCTGTAGGCGTAGCAGGCGGCAAGCAGGTCGAACAACTCCTGGCTGACGGTGACCTCACGTTGACCGGCGAAACGATTTACTTGGCTCCACTCGCTCTCTGGCCGATAGTTCGAGAGCATGAGATCCAACCGCCGGGCCTCTTCCAGGGCCTGCTCCACGGTGGCGGCGATTGACTCGCGATCCGGACCGTAGGCAGCAATGGAAAACGTCGAGCCCATCGCATCCACGCTGGATTCGTAGCGAATTGGATCCGCCGCGAGGGCCAACGCTGGAGCTATCAATAAAGGTATCACAGCGTACCAAAAGCAACCGAAAATTTTGGGGGCGCTTCCCTGATTCATGCTAAGCGACACAATGTAAAAGAGTTGCTTGTAAACAAAAGTTTTCCTGGTGATTTCCGACCTGACTCCACCCTATCAAGACGGCAGGCGGTTTGTCAGCAATTTTGGCGGGTGGTTCGGAGCTTCCCTGGTACTAATCCGTGGCAAATCCTATTGCAATAGAACGCGGCGACCTTTATGATCGGCTCAGTTAGGTCGACCCTCGCGAAATCCGACCGAGCCGAAGGTTTGCATTATGTATGCTGCGGTCAAAACAGCGATTTCGCTTGGACTGGCGATGGCCTTGCTCGGTTGGGGGCAGAACCGGCTTCCATCCGGCGGCTCGTTTCGGGATCGAACTTTCGAGTTTTACCATGAGTTCTACGGGCCGGAAGCGTTTCTGAATCCGGAGGCTTCGGCCAACTTCCGGAATCGGATGGCTAACGGCGTCAGTCTGCAGCCGCCGCTGAATTCCGGGCTGGTTGATTTTGTGACGAGCCGGGGCATCAACTTGATGGTAGACCTGCCGATTCAGTCGAGGGCGGACCTAACCCCATTTGTTTTCAACACCCGGCAAAAGGCAGTGGAAGATTTGGCAGGGACGGGCGTCATTGCAAGGTTGATGTGGAACGTGATGCCGGAGTGGGACCAGTCCGGCGGCAATTGGGTGCCGGACGGACGGCCGCGGTACCGGGGGTTAACCAAGACCCAGGCTTACGGGCGGTTTTTGGAGTACTACTATTCCGCTTATCCGTCGCTGTTCTCGTTCCTGGAACAGCCCGTGGCGGCGAGGAAGTATTGGATGACGGCGATTACGGACCACCCGTCGAACACCTTTTACTCGTATGAGATGGGGGCGGACGTCTGCTTGCTGGAACGAGGCATCGACGAACTGGGCGACATCTCGACGGGGATACCCTTCGTTCGCGGAGCGGGGCGGCAGTACGACCGGCAGTGGGGCATTGACGTGGCCACCTATCGGACGTCGAACGGCATGGCGACAAAGTTCGACAGCCGGGAGAATTTACTGGGCGGATGGTCGCCCAGCTATCTCAAACGGCACTATTACATTGCGTACATGGCGGGCGCGCACGTGCTGCGAAATCAGGCCACCGGTTATTACGGGAGTGGCGCGAACCTGGACCCGTTCGGTCGGATGAATCAGGAGTTCGCTGACTTCGCCCTGAATCGACATACGGATGTAGGACGGCCGGTGGTGACGACGGCGCTGCTGCTGGACCATCACTCCGGTTTTGACACCAAGCATTGGTATTTCAATCAGGCCGATGCCGTGTGGTATCAGGACATCCCGTATACCGACGGGGACCGCATGATCAACAGTTTTCTGCGGCTGGCTTATGCGAACCACTGGCTGCATGGGCAGACGCCGGGGGCTCCGTTCAACGACTCGACCGGAAAGCCGGACGCCAAGGGATTTCAGGCCTATTTGGCAGGGGGAGGCGACCCGCGACCGTACGAGCCGATGAGCGTAACTCGCTATGGGCATAGTCTTGACGTGCTGACCGACCGGGCGTCGCTGGAGGCTTTGCGGCAGTATAAGGTGATCGTTCTGCTGGGCGACGCGCCGATCGACGGTCGGCTGCGGGGCGTTTTAACGGCGTGGGTGCAGGAGGGGGGAACGCTGGTGTTGACGGCGCCGCAGACGGTCGCGTTCGACGAGAAGTTTCTGGGGGCGCGGGTGGAGAACACCCGGAGAACGGGAACGTCCTCCCGCTGGTTGCTCGATGGCAGTTCGTATCGGGAGGCGCCATTCTGGTTCAGCCCGGTGACGGTGACGACGGCGACCGTTTTCGGGACGGCGGAGGGCGCTCAGCCACTCCTGACTTCGAATGCGGTGGGGAAGGGGCAGGTGATTCTTTCGGCGGGTCACTACCTGCAGGGGGCGACCGGCGATCAGATCCTAACGATCGGCACTTTGCTGTTCGATTGGCTGGCGGGGCAGAACACGGTGGCGACGGTGACGGGGGCTCCGGTGGAATACATCGTGAACGAAGCGCCGGGGCGAGTGATCGTGACGGTGGTGAACAACTCGGGCAGCGAGTGGGCGGGGACGGTGGTGGTGCCGGTGGTGGGGGATGTGCGGGCGGTGCGGGAGTACACCGCCGACGTGGACGCGCGTTGGTCACGGGTGCGGAGCCGGGTGACGGTGATGGGCCAGGTGCCCGCCTACGACGTACGAGTTTACGCCGTAGAGGTTGGCCCTGCCGACCGGTAGGGCCTAGGGTCCTGGTACGTTCGGGGTACACGAGTTCTAACTGTTTTGGGTGATTTGGGCCATTGATGGAACTCGTCTCGAACGCAAAACTACTCTTACACCTTTAGATTTTGCTTGGTCCGTCCCTGAACTGAAGGGGCGGGAGCCTATCTCCAAATGGAACAATTGGAACAGAGAGAACGCAGCTTGACGGCACTCGCGCCGATGTTACGCCGGATTTGGGGCGAGCAACGGGGCATGGCAACCGTGGCTGGCTGGTCGTTTCTGGCGGCGGTGGTGGCTCGCGGATCGAACTTGGCGGCGCTGGCAATTTGCGCGCGGGTTTTGGGCCAGGTGGAGTTTGGGCAGGTCGCGGTGATCCAGAGCACCGTTGGTATGTTTGCGCCGCTCGCGAGCCTGGGGCTGGCGCTGACGACGACGAAATTTGTGGCGGAATATCGGGATCGAAGCCCGGAGCGGGCGGGTCGGATCATCGCTCTTTCGCTGTGTGCGGGTGCGGTGGCGGGGCTGCTGATGACGGTTGCCTTGATTGCGCTGGCACCGATGATGGCCGCGAGCGGATTCGCGAATCCAGAATTGAGAAAGCAGCTGGTCGAGTCGTCGGGGCTGTTGTTTTTGGGCGTGATTGAAGCGGTGCAGAGCGGGGCGCTGACGGGCCTGGAAGCGTACTCTCGGATGGCGAAGTTGAGCGCGTGGGGCGGATTGGTTTCGATTCCGTTGACGGTGCTGCTGGCTTACCAATACGGCACGTCTGGAGCGATCGCGGGGCTCACGGCGTCGCTGGCGATCTCCTGTGTGCTGAACGCTTGGGTTTTGCAGGCCGAGTGGAAGGGGCGGGGGATCCGGATGACACTCGCCGGATGTGCTTCGGAAAAGGGCATCCTGTGGTCGTTTAGCTTGCCCGCGTATGTCTCGGGGATCATCGTGGCTCCGGTGGGTTGGTTGAGCACGGTGATGTTAGTACACCAGGCGAACGGATTTGCCGAGATGGCGCTATTCTCAGCGGCGGATCGGTTCCGCTACGTTTTGATTTTCATTCCGTTGGCGGTTTCGCGGATTGCGATGCCGGCCTTGTCGCGCTTTCGCGCCGAGCAAAACCATGGGGCTTACCGCAGCGCTTTTCAATGGAATCTGGGTTTCAGCCTGTTGGCGACGGTTCCGGCGGTTGTGATTTGCGCGCTGGTTTCTCCGCGCTTGATGGGGTTGTTTGGGGAAGGGTTTACGCAGGGCTGGCCGGTGCTGGCGCTGCTGGCGATTTCGGCGGTGCCGACTGTGTTGAATACGCAGTTGGGCGCGGCCTTGCTCAGTAACGGACGGGCGTGGGCCCGGACGAGTGTCGATGTTCTTCTGGCGGCCACGTTCCTGGCGGCCGCTTGGTTTGCCGTTCCGCGCTGGAGCGCGATGGGCCTGGCGGGGGCATTCCTGTTCTCGTACACGATCGCTTCCATCGTTCTCTGGGTGCTGCTGCGGGAGAGCCACAGCAACTTCAAAGGGGAGGCGGAAGGATGACCGGACGACTGCATCCCGTGTGGCTTGCTTCGTTGCCGTTGTTGGCGCTGGCCGGACTGCTCTGGAGCCAACCCGAACAAAGACTGCTGTCGGTACTCCTGTCGGCGAGTGTCTGCGCGCTGGTGCCGTGGTTGTTGCCGCAGGCGCGGTTCCGCACCGAGGCCTATTTTTCGCCGGTGAACGTAGCTTTGGCGCTCCTGCACTTGAAGCTCATCGCGGTGCCGATCTGTCTGATGAACTTCGGCTACCAGAACAAGATATCGGCGCTTACGCCATCGCTCGGCTCGATGGAGAAGGCCATCCTGATCGACACGGTAGCCTTTGTTGGGTTTTGCATCGGACTTCAGTTTTTTTCCGAGCGACCGGTGAATCCGGGGCGATACTCCTTGTTGCCGCCCCTGAGCGGGACGCCGGGCCGTGGATTCGTCGTTGCCTTCGCGCTGCTCGGGCTGGTTGGTTTGTTTCTGACCTTTGGCAGCGTCGGCCGCTTTCTTGAGTACTTCTCTGACCCCGCCGCGGTGGTTGACCAGCAGGGGAGCGCGAGTGTCGGCGACTTTTTAGGGACCGTTCTCCGGCCTTTCCTGGCGTTTGCGCTCGTGACTTGGTGGGCCGGGGTGGCGGACGAGAGTCGCGAGTCGGGTAACCGTTGGCGCCCGGCGCTGGTGGGGGTCGCGGCGGCGATTGGGATCACGATCGCGAACATGACATTTAGCTTCAACCGTGGTGCGTTCGTGTTCCCGGTGCTGTCGCTGGTAGCCGTCTACAGCACGCGAATTCGCCGGATCCCACTCGTGTTGACGTTCGCCGCGGTCGCCGCTTGCGTGCCGATGTTGTTGGCTGTGGCTTCGTTTCGCAGTAACTCGCAACTGGCGAAAGTTGCGCCGACGGCGACGCGGGAGTCCGAGGACTTTATGACCGATCTGGCGGAAAATGTCGTGGTTTATTGCGGCGGTCCGCAGCTGACGGGAGTGTTTTACGAGAGCCTCGACTGGGGCGACCGGCTGTTTGGCGGGGTGACGCTCGTGTCCTCCCTGATGAGCCCGATCCCGATTCTTGGAAAGGCGTTTCGCGAAGATGGTGGACCGATTGTCTACAACAAGGCGATCTATGGAATGTCGGGAATTGACGACCAGATTCCGCCGTTTGCGTCCGAGCTGTTTGGGAACTTTCACATTGCCGGGGTGGTGGCGGGATTCCTGGGCCTGGCCTTTCTGCTGGCGACGCTCGAATCGTGGACGAGTGTGGTGGGCTCGACTTTTGGGGCATTCGTGCTGCAGTATCTCGCCGTTTGGGGGGCCATGCTCTCGGTGTGGAGCTTAAGCGTATACGCCCAAATCCTGTTCTATTTTCTCGGGCCGGTGTATTTATACCTGGCCGTTATGCAGATCCGCGCGTGGCTGCGAAGAGCGCCCGCGCCAGAAGTTCTTACTTACAAGGGAGTCGCAACGTAATGAAGATTTGTTTGGTCGGCGGTATTTATAACAAAGGTGGCGCTCGTTCGAACTACCTGAAGATTACGCCGGAGACGACACTCGAAACCGGGTTCCGGGAGGCGGGCCACGAAGTGACGACGCTGAGCCACTACGACGAAGCGGACTTCAGTAAGTTCGATATCGTCCACGTGCACCACCTCAGCTACGGAGCGCTGCGGATGGCGGGGGATCCTTCGTCCACTCCGTTTCTCTTCACGCCCCACGCGACGAGCCACATGGCGGCAGGATCGTTGAGCCGCACGCGGCGCGTCGCCATGCGATATGTGTTTTCTTGCGTCGACGCCGTGGTGAGCCTCTCGAATATGGAAGCCGAGGGGGCCCGACAGGCGTACTCGTTCGATGGCGCGGTGCTGACCGCGATTCCGAATGGCATCGATGTAACTAAGTACAACTACCGGCGGGACAATCGAGCCGGCCAGGGCGCGCCGTGGCAGATCCTTTTCAGCGCGCAGTTGATTCCGATTAAGCGCTGCGACGTGTTGATGCGCGCGATGGCGAGCCTGGCGCACGACTGCGAACTGACGCTGGTTTATCAGAACCCGCAAATCGAAAAAGAGCTGATGGCGTACGCGGCCTCCATCGGCCTGGCGAAACGGGTGCACTTCCGTGGCAAGGTGGATCCGCAGGAGTTGGCGGCGCTGTATCAAAAGAGCGATCTGCTCGTGCTGCCGAGCGAAACCGAGGCGTTACCGTCCGTGATTACCGAGGCGATGCTGTGCGGGTTGCCCTTCGTCGCCAGCGCCGTGGGCGGCATTCCGGAGCAGGCCGACCGGTTTGGCGTCGTGCTGGAAGACCGGTCGATGGAAAAGATCGCCGAGGCGATCGCCAACGTTTTCGATAACTACGCCCGGTATCAGGCCGATGGCGAAGCGATGAGCCAGTACGCCAGAGATACGTTCGCGATCCCGACGATGATCAGCCGTCACTTGGAACTGTACGAGAAGATGATCGGCGTCAGCCCGCGTCGGCATGCCGCTAAGTTTTCGGCGTCGCGGACGTTGGCGCGGGCGGCCGCGCGCTGGATGGGAACGGCCGGTCCGCCGAGCGCCCCTGCGAACAAGGTGGCGGCGGCGCTATGACCATCGTCCACATCGGCCCACCGCATCTGCCGATTCTCTATAACCTGGGCGGTGCCACCGAACGCCGCATGCGGGAGGTAGCCGCACGGCAGGCCCAGCAGGGTTCGCGCGTGATCGTCTATTCTGCTGAAGACCAGAACCGGTCCACCGAATACTTTGGCGCCGAGATCCGTGGCGTCGAATGCCGCCGACAGGGGATTCTGCGCGCGGCCGAATTTTTGACCAAGAGCCTGCGCGACGTCAAGCGCGTGGCTCCGGAAGTGATCCATTTCCATGGCCTCGCCGAGGGGGCGGCGTTTGCAAACCTCTTCGCGCGAGGCATCAACGCGAAGACGTTTTTGTCGTTCGACTACTTCATTTTTCGGCGGGGGAAAGAGAATCCGTTCTTCCCTTGGTACCAGCGGGCACTGCGGTCGTTCTCGTCGCTGCTACCGGTCTCGGACTACTGTCGGCGGGAGTCGGCGGCTTATTGGTCGATCCCGGAAGACCGGATGCAGGTTCTGTACAACGGCGTCAGCCTGCAGCAGTTCCATCCGGATGCCGCGGCCGCCGCTGGCCGCCGCGCCGCGTTGGGGATTGGCGATGAGTTTGTACTGGTTTACGTTGGCCGGGTTTGCCAGCAGAAGGGCACTGATCTGCTCGTTGATGCTTACGCCAAGCTGCGCGCCGAAGGGCGCAAGATCCGGCTGGTGATTGCCGGGCCGATCGGCCAGTTTGGCCATGAAGGCTCCGACGAAATCACCAACAAGTTGAAGGCGAACGAGGGCTTGTACCTGGGCCCGGTGGACGAAGCGGTGCTGCCTTCGGTCTACAACATGGCGGATGTTTTCGTGTTGCCGACGCGCGACAACGAGATGTTCGGGATGGCGGCGATTGAGGCGCAGGCCTGCGGTCGGCCGGTGGTCTGCAGCAATCACGGTGGGCTTCCCGAGGTGGTCGATCGGTCCAGCGGGCTGCTGTTCCGCTCCGGCGACCGGGAGGACTTGACGCAGCAGCTTCGGGTGCTGATGGACAACTCCTCGATGCGTCAACAGTTCAGCGAGGCGGCGGTCACCAACGCGCGCCGGTTCGCTTGGGAAAGCATCACGAAAGAGTTGGGCGATGTGTATCGGGCGGAGCCGCGACACTAATGGAAACGCCTCTCGTTAGCGTCATCCTACCGTTCCTCAACCCCGGCCCGGCCTTCACCGCGGCGCTGCGTTCGATCGAGCGGCAGACGTACACCAATTGGGAGCTGCTACTGTGCGACGACGGTTCGACCGACGGCAGCCTGGAACTGGCGCGTTCGATCGACGACCCCCGCTTGGTCGTGTGGTCGGACGGGAAGACGAAGGGCTTGGCCGGACGTTTGAACGAGTGCATCGGACGGGCGCGGGGCACTCTGATTGCGCGGATGGACGCGGACGATATCAGCTACCCGGACCGGCTGCGGTTGCAGGTGGAGTATCTGCGGAGTCACTCCGCCGTCGACGTCGTCGGTTGCGGCATGTTGATCTGCGAAGAGGACGGCAGCCCGATTGGCAAGCGCTTGGCACCGCCGGAGCATGCCGGGGTGGTGGCCAATCCCGCGCTCGGCTTCGGCTTGGCGCATCCGACGTGGATGGCCCGCGCGGAGTGGTATCGGCAGCATCTGTACGACCCCACGGCGTTGCGTTTTGAAGACATTGAACTGCTCTATCGGGCTTACGAGCGAAGCCAGTTTGCGAACTTGCCGGGCGTGCTCTACGGCTACCGCGAGATGCGGGGCGGGTTCAGCAAGCGGCTCAAGACCCGGCTTGGCCGGATCCGCTATCTGCGGGCTCGCCATCAAGAGTTGGGCACGGGGCTGTTCCTTCGCGCGGCGACGGCGGAAGGGTTCAAGACAGTGATGGATGCGGGGCTGGTCACCATCTCCGCCCGCTACCAATGGCTGCGAATTCGGGAAGAGCAGCTAACGACGGTGGAGGCCGAGGAGTGGCAATCTCTGGTGGCGGTGCTGGCATGAGCGCCTTACCTCGGATCCTCGTGCTGACCACCGTGCCGCAGACCATGGTCGCGTTTTTTCCGCGCCAATTGCGTTCGCTGGCCGAAGCAGGCTTTGACGTGCACGCGGTTTCTTCGCCGGGCGAGGAGTTGGACCGGTTGGGCCGGGAGTGCGGAATTTCGACGCACGGCGTGCCGATGGAACGTCAGGTGCGCCCGCGCCAAGATGCGGTTTCCCTTGGGCGCCTCGTGCGGTTGATGCGCCGGCTGCGGCCTCAGGTGGTTCATGCCCATACGCCGAAGGCCGGCTTGCTGGGGATGATCGCGGCGACCATCGCGCGGGTCCCGGTCCGCCTCTACACGGTTCATGGCTTGCCCTTGTTGACGCGGACCGGCCTCTGGCGGCAGGTGCTGGAAGCCGCCGAGCGGACCAGCGCGGCGCTTTCCACGCGGACCTATTGTGTTAGTCCTTCCTTGCAGCGCGAGGTCGTTGCGCTCAAGCTCTGTGCGGCGGAGAAGGTATTTACGTTAGGATCCGGATCCTGCTCCGGTATCGATCTCGACCGCTTTCAGCCGACCAACGAGCGAGTGGCAGCGCGTAAGGCGCTGCGCATTCCGCAAGAGGCCACTCTCGTCACCTTCATCGGGCGGCTGGCCAAAGACAAGGGCATCGACGTGCTGGCCGACGCTTGGCCGGAGGTGACGGCCCGCCATCCGAACATGCACCTGTTACTCGCCGGCGAAGACGATTCGACCGACCCTGTAGCTCCAGCAGCGCTGGCGCGGCTTCGTCAGGACCCCTCGGTCCACCTGACGGGCGGCGTCCCTACGGCGCAGATCCCCGCGCTCTACAGCGCAACCGATATCTGTGTTTTGCCAACGTTTCGCGAAGGCCTGTCGCAGGTAGCGCTTGAGGCTGGGGCCATGGGGGTGCCGATCGTTTCGAGCCTGGTGCCCGGACTGGTCGATTCCGTAGTCAACGGAGTGACCGGGATTCTGGTTGCCCCGCGCGAACCGGGTCTGCTGGCCGCCGCTATTTTGCAGCTCGCCGCCGACCCCGCGCGGCGCCGCGAAATGGGGCAAGCCGGCATGGCACACGTTCGCACAAACTTTTCTGACCAGCGCCTCAACAGCCTGTGGATGGCCGAGTACCAGAGCTTGGCGTCGAGCCTCGCGCTCGATCCGGTGGCCGCCCGTTCGATCGTCTAAAACCCATACTTCCTATGCTTTTCATCCTCCCACCCGCCCCCAAGCCCCTCGTCGTTTACGGCGCGGCTGGGCATGCGAAAGTCGTCTTCGACATCGTACGGCGGCAAGGCGTTTATCAAATCGTCAGTGTGCTCGACCGGTACAAGCCGATCGGCACGCCGTGCGGCTCTTTGGTTGTGTCGGGCACCATGGAGGAACTTCCCGAGATGCTGCACCGCTGCCCGGATCTGGAAGCGGTGGTGGCGATCGGCGATAACTGGGCCCGGGCGAGAATCACCCTCGAAATGCTGCAGCTTTGTCCCGCGATTCGGTTCGGCCTGGTCATCCATCCCTCGGCCCAGATTGGTGCCGATGTCACGATCGGAGCTGGTACCGTCGTCGCCGCAGGAGCGATCATCAGCCCGTCGGCGAAGGTAGGCGGCGGGTGCCTTTTGAATACGGGCTCGTCGCTCGATCACGATTCCGTCATGGGGCACTTTTCGAGCCTGGCCCCGGCGGCGGCGGTCGGGGGCGGGGTCCGGATCGGCGCGTACACCAGCGTCGGGATCGGCGCTTCGGTCATTCAGGAAATCACGATCGGCGAACACGTGGTGGTGGGGGCAGGGGCGGTGGTTGTCCGCGACATCCGTGACTCGGTAGTGGCCTACGGGGTGCCGGCGCGGGCGATCCACGAACGACGGATCGGCGAGCGCTACCTGGGCGACGCCACCGCCGCGGGGCGGAGATAAGCCAATGCGTACACTTTACCCTTACTCGAAACGCGCCCTCGACATCGTGATCTCGGCCACCGCCATGCTCGTTTTGGCTCCGGTGATGGCCGTCGTCGCGGTGCTGGTTCGCTGGAAACTCGGCAGCCCCGTGATCTTTCGACACCCGCGGCCCGGCTATCAAGAGAAAACCTTCGACTGCATCAAGTTCCGCACCATGACCAATGCGCGCGACGCGCAGGGACAGCTTTTGAAAGAGGAAATACGGCTGACCGCCTTCGGCAAGTTGCTCCGCGCCGCAAGCCTCGACGAGCTTCCGCAGTTGTGGAGCGTCCTGAAGGGCGACATGAGTCTGGTGGGCCCGCGGCCCTTAGAGGTTCGGTACCTGCCCCGCTACTCGGCCGAACAGCGCCGGCGCCAGACCGTCCCCCCGGGGATTACGGGCTGGGCGCAGGTGAATGGTCGCAACGAAATCTCCTGGGCTCGGAAGCTGTCGCTCGACGTTTGGTATGTCGACCACCGCAGCCTCGGCCTGGACCTCAAAATCCTGGTGCTCACGTTCTGGACGGTAGTGACCGCGGCGGGAATCGCCAAGGAAGGTCACGCCTCCATGGAAGAGTTTTTCGGTACCCCCGCGGACCATGGTCTGCCTACCTCGGAACCCATCAAATCGATCTTTTAAGGAAAACACAACTCATGTCGAATCTCGCCGCCACGCGCGTCTCCCAACCGATTCCCCTGTCCTCGCCCGACGTTACCGCCGAAGATCGCCAGCGCGTCATGGACGTGCTCAGCGGCCCCACTCTCAGCCTGGGCCCGCTACTCCCGGCCTTTGAGGAGGCCATGGCCGCCGCCGCCGGCACCCGCTTTGCCGTCGCCGTCAACTCGGGCACCAGTGCCCTTCATCTCTGCGTGAAGGCGGCGGGCATTGCCGATGGGGACGAGGTCATCACCACCCCGTTCAGCTTCGTTGCCTCGGCCAACTGCATGCTCTATGAACGGGCCATCCCGCGTTTCGTCGACATCGACATCAACACCTACAACATCGATACCGCGTTGATCCCGGCGGCGGTGAACTCGAAGACCCGCGGCATTCTCCCGGTGCACGTCTTCGGGCACCCGTCGGATATGCCAGCCATCAACCAGATCGCCGCCCGGCGCGGCCTGTCCGTCATCGAAGACGCCTGCGAAGCGATCGGCGCCACCATCGGCGGACGCAAGGCCGGCAGCTTTGGCGATAGCGGGGCGTTCGCATTTTATCCGAACAAGCAGATCACGACCGGTGAGGGCGGCGCCGTCGTCACCAACGACGAAAACGTCGCGCGACTGTCGCGCAGTTGGCGCAACCAAGGGCGCGGCGATGGCGGCGCGTGGCTGCAACACCAGCGCTTGGGCTACAACTATCGGCTCGCCGATATCAACTGCGCCCTCGGCCTCGGGCAGTTGACGAGGCTCCAGGAGATCCTCCGCTTGCGCAAGAACGTGGCCGAAACCTACAACCATGTGTTGTCCGGCGTGCCCGGGGTGATTCTGCCTCCGCAACCGAGCGGAGCAGTGGAGATGAGCTGGTTCGTCTACGTGATTCGCCTCGCCGACGAGTTCAGCCGGGAAGACCGGGACCGCGTTCTGCAACTGCTCCGCCAGGAAGGCGTGGCCTGCAACAACTACTTCGCGCCGATCCACCTGCAGGACTTCTACCGCGAGCAGTTCGGCTATCGGCGCGGCGATTTCCCCATCACCGAACACGTCGCTGACCGGACCATCGCCCTGCCGTTCTTTAACCATCTCAGCGAACAGCAAGTGTACGAGGTTGCCGGTGCCTTGTCACGGGCCCTGAATCAACTCGCACCTGCCGTCGCCGCTCCCGCACTCCGTGCGAATTCCCACGCCTAACTGGAGGGCCCATCGTCATGCTCCTGCACCACCATCCATCATCCAGCACCCAGCGGGCGCCGCAACTATTACACGCGGCCATTGAGGCGGCACTGATCGCCCTGGCCGGATTCGGCGCCTTCCTGCTGCGCTTCGAGTTCGAGATTCCCGCGCTGTATGTGCCGCACCTGAAGGTCGCTCTCGCGATCTGGATCCTCGTCAAACTGACGGCCTTCCAGTGGCACCAACTGGATCGCCGCGCCTGGAGGTTCTTCTCGATCGATGACATGCTCCAGGTCTGCAAGGCCAACCTGATCGGCTCGTTGCTCAGTGTGCCGCTCGTGCTTTGGCTCGCCCCGGCTGGCTTCCCGCGCTCGATTCCGATCATGGATCTGATGCTTTGCTCCCTCTTCATCGGCACCCGCTATCTGACCGCCCGGCTGGTGATTGAAGCCCGCCAGCCAAAGGCCGCGACCCCCGGTATGAACGTGCTCATCTACGGGGCCGGACGCGCCGGCGTCGCCCTTCTCGCCGAAACCCGCGCCAATCCTTCGCTCGGCTACAACGTGCTTGGGTTCATCGACGATGATCCCAACCTCACCGACTTCATCGTCTACGGCACGAGTGTGCTGGGACGGGGAGCGGACTTGAAGTGGATCGCCAGTCGCACGGGAGTCCGCGAAGTGCTCATTGCGCTGCCTTCGGCTACGGCGGAGGAGATGGTCGAACTTCTGCAGTATTGCCAACAGGCCCGCGTCCGGTTCCGCACCGTGGCCACCTTGGGCGAGATGATGGAAAGCAAGGCGATCGCCACCCAAATCCGGGATGTCGATGTACAGGATCTGCTCTCCCGCGATCCGGTGGAGCTGGATCGCGAACTCCTCCGCAGCCGGATCGAGGGGAAGGTCGTGATGGTCACCGGTGCCGCTGGTTCGATCGGCTCGGAGTTGTGCCGACAAATCGCCCGCTTCCGCCCGTCCCGTTTGGTCGCATTTGAAGTGGCCGAAACGCCGCTGTTCCATTTGGAGCGCGAATTGCGGGCCGCCTTTCCGGAGCTGAACCTGGTGCTCGAAATCGGGAATATCCGCGATGCGCAGCGGGTGTCCTCCGTCATGAAGGGGCACCGCCCGGCGATGGTCTATCACGCCGCCGCCTATAAGCACGTCCCGATCATGGAATCGAGCGTGATTGAAGCTGTCACCAACAACGTATTTGGAACGTGGAACGTGGCCCAGGCCGCGGCCGAATACGGCGCCGAGGAGTTCGTGCTGATCTCCTCGGACAAGGCCGTCCACCCGACCAGCGTCATGGGTGCCACCAAGCGCCTGTGCGAGTTGCTGATTCGCTCTCTACCCGCCGGCCCCACCCGATTCGTCGCCGTCCGCTTCGGCAACGTCCTCGGCAGCAACGGCAGCGTGATCCCGTTGTTCAAGCAGCAGATCGCCAAGGGCGGTCCGGTAACGGTCACCCATCCGGACATGCGGCGTTACTTCATGACGATTCCCGAGGCGTCGCAACTCGTTCTCCAGGCCTCCGTAATGGGCCAGGGCGGCGAGATCTTCGTGCTCGAAATGGGCGGCCAGGTGAAGATCGTCGATATCGCCCGGAAGCTGATTCTGCTCTCCGGCCTGGTTCCGGACACCGATATCAAGATCGAATTCTCCGGCATTCGTCCCGGCGAAAAACTCTACGAAGAGCTGAATTTGAACGATGAGGAGACGATCCCCACTTCTCACCGCAAGATTAAAATGTTTACGGGAGGCGGGGCATCCACCTCCCAGGTCCTTTCGCAGTTGAACCATATGCGGCACCTTTGTGACAATCGGCGGCTCGGCGAGATCGTGCCGTTGATTCAGGAACTCGTGCCCGAGTATGTCGCCAGCGAGCATGTTCTGAGGCTTGCTGCCGCGGAGCCTCCGCGTAAGCGAGCCCAGGTTGTTACGATGCGTCCAGCCGCCAGAGCCAAGACCGTCGGCAACGTCGGATAGCGTCATTTCGATAAGGATTTCCATTTTTATGCTCGCGAGCACCTTACAAGAACCATTCGCCCTCTCCGCCCAGGACGCAGCCTTTTATCAGGAGCACGGCTGGGTCACCACGCCGACCGTATTGGATGACGCCTGGATCGACGAAGCGCTGGCTGGTTTGGATCAGCATTGGACCGGCCATCGCGACCGGGTTCTGCCTGGAGCGGGCAAGCACTTCGCCGATTGGATGCCGGGCGATGGCGAAGGCACGCGGAACAACGAGTATCTCTCTCTCCAGAATCGCAAAGTGAGTCGGTTGGCTTGGAGTCCGACCGTTGGTTCGATCGCCGCGGCCGCGGCTGGCACGTCCGAAATCCGCTTGTTCGACGACCAGATCGTCAACAAGCCCGGCGGCCAGACCAACGCCGTCGTCGGGTGGCATGTCGATGGCGATTATTGGGGAACGTGCTCTTCGAAAAACATGTTGACCGCGTGGATCCCGCTGCACGATTGCCCGGAAGAGATGGGGCCGCTCGTCGTCCTGGACGGCAGCCATAAGTGGTCGCACAAGGTGGATCGGTCGATCCTCTCGTTCCACAGCGCCGATATGGATCTGCTGCGGCGCCACGTGGAGGGGCTCGGCTTGGAGTTCAAGCCCGTGACGATCTCGCTCGAGCGGGGTCAGTTCAGTCTGCACCACTGCCTGGCCATTCACGGCAGTTACGCCAACCGCAGCGACCGTTCGAGGGTCGCGCTGGCGGTCCATCTGCAGGATGGTGCCAATCAATACCAGCCCGCCACCAAACCCGACGGACGCCCCGTGCAGCTTTACAACGACATGATCTGCGCCAAGAACGCGGCTGGCGAGCCCAACTATAGCGACGCCTCGGTCTTCCCAACCTTGTGGAATACGGAGCGCGAACGGTGCTAACACTGGCCAGGGCCGACGTTCTGCTCCCGACGGATACCGCTTGGCAAGCGGTGCTCGATCGGGTTCCGCACGACGTTTATCACACCCCGGAGTACCACAGCCTGCCCGGCTTCGGACAGGAGGGCCAACCGCGGGCGTTCCACTATCAGGAAGGGGATCGCGATTTTCTATGGCCCTACCTGTTGACGCCGATTGCCGACGCCCCCGGCTACTCCGACGCGACCTCCGTGTACGGATACCCCGGCCCGGTCGGATCCGCCGACCCCGAATTCCTGACCCGGGCGTGGGGCGCGTTGCAGGATCATTGGGGCTCGCAGCGGATCGTGTCCGCGTTCACCCGCTTTAACCCACTCCTCGGGAATTTCAATCTGCTCGCCGAGTTGCCCACCGCGGCCGCGGGCGTGCGCGAGTTTGGAAACACGGTGGCGATCGACCTCACGCTCTCTGAGGAAGTCCACCTGCAGCGGTACCACAAGAACCTCCGTTATGACATTCGCAAGGCCCGCGAGGCCGGCGTGGTGACCGTCGAAGACCACGATTGGACCGATGCCGACGCTTTCGTCGCGGCCTATCAGGACACGATGGCCCGCTGCGGAAGCCGGCCAGAATACATCGTCGACCGGCCGTGGGTAGACCGTTTTCGAGCCACTCTCGGGGCGACCGTCCGCCTTTTCGTCACCAAGCTCGGCGATTCGGTGGCGGCCGCCATGATCGTCATCGACTACAACCACGTCCTCCACTGCCACCTGATCGGCACCGCTCCCGAACACGCCGCTGTTTCGCCGTCCAAAGTGCTGCTGGACGACGTCCGGAGTTGGGGCACCAGGAACGGGCGGCAGTCCATGCATCTCGGCGGTGGCTTAGGCGGGCGCCAGGATGCGCTCTTTGAGTTCAAACGGAAGTTCTCTCCGCTCACCCGCTCGTTTCGTACTGGCAGTTGGATTCTGAACGAACCCATCTATCGCGAACTCGAAGCCCGGAACCATGCCCGGCTCGCCGTCGCGGGCATCCAACCGGATCAGATCAGCTACTTCCCTTCTTACCGCTTCAACCCCGCCGTCAGCTAGCGGCGGAACAGGCTGAAGCCCGCGTAAAGCTGGCCCCAACGAATGTAGCGTTCCAGCTTGCTGACGAAATTCTGCGGAACGATGAGCAAGTCTCCGTTCTGGATTTTGATGTCTTCCTGTATGCCCTCGCCGGTCATCGCGTGCTTCAGATTGAAGACGCGGACATCGGCAAATTCGTCATTGTGCCGACGAACAATCAGCACTTGGGAATGCTTCGAGCTGTCCTTGATGCCGCCGCTGATCGCCACCGCGTCGATCGCCGACATGTTCCCCCGCAGGTCGTAGCGGCCCGGTCGACCCACTTCGCCCGCCACCGTGAACGACGGCTTCACGAAGTCCGTCAAGAGCAGGACAACCTCCGGCTCCCGGAGTCGTTCCCCCGCCTTGGCCGCAATCGACGCCCGCGCTTCTTCCACCGTCAGCCCGCCTACGCGAAGGGCCCCGGCAATAGGAAGCGTGATTTGCCCATCGGGCTGTACCACCGCCTTGGCGTTGAACTCTGGCGTGTAGCGATACTGCACTTCGAGCGCATCCCCGGACTGTAAGCGATAGGCTTGCTCGCGGCCTTGAAACGCCGCCAGCGAAGCCGGAAATACAAAATGGGCCGCCAGCAGAAGCGCGCCGAAGGAGAGAAGTTGTCGCATCGAGTTAGAGCCTTTTGTAGAGAAAATCTGGAATCGGGTAAGTGCGCCGATTGAGCGCGCAACCCAACAACGGGGTACCCGCAACTTCGATCATGCGTTTGGTCTGCAAGAGCCGATTCCGTCGAACCTTGCCCGCCGCCGCCACCAGCACGATCCCCTGCGAACAAGCTCCAAACTCGAGCGCCTCCGCCGAAACCGACAGCGCCGGAGCGTCCACCAGCACAAACGGAAACAGCTCCGTCAACTGACGCAGCAACTCGAACCGCTCCACGCGGGAAGCGCTGTTGGCCGACTGGGGCGGCCGAAGCCGAAACACGCCATTCGCTTCGCGGATCACCGGGTCCTGCGGTTCCGGCCCCGGCAACGGAGCGAAATTACCGATCGCGTCCGTCATGGCAATCAGCACTTTTTCCCCCGTAACGGCGGCCAGTTCCTGAGCAATCGTCTCCACGACCACCGAAACGCCCTCCCGCGGCGACGATGAAGTGAACACGAACGTCGCCCCGGAAATCGCCTTTTGGTACTCGGCGACCAGGGTCCGCACCAGCGGAAAGTAGAAACCAGAGTCGGAGGAAGGCGCCTTCAGCGCGCCGCTCTTGACGTCCACCGGACGTGGCGTCCCAAACTCACTCTCGCTCGAATGTCCGATCATCGAAGTCGCCTCTTTTCCGGAACCGTCGCTAGGACTTGAATGCCGCTGGCCAGGAAAATGGCGTGCGGGGTGTATAACTCTTGGCCATGAAGGCCCTTCACCGCGGCCGTGAAGAAGATGCAGCAGAGGCCGAGGAGTAAGGTGCCCACCGGTAGAATCGAGGACCGATGCACCGGAGATGTCGGCACCTCAGGCGGCTCCACCACGGTGATGTTGGCGATCTTCTGGCTGTCCAGGGCGTCAGCAATCCGAGCCTCCTCCCACTTCCGGGAGTAGAGCTGATAGTTGTCTTCGAGCGTCTTCACCTCGCGGACCAAATCCGTGTAGGCAGAAGTCGAACGTTCCAACTGGGCGATCTCGGCCTTGAACTCTTTGATTTGCGGGCGCAGGGCGACCAGCCGGGCGGTCAGCACTTTCTGCGTCATCCGCGCCCGAGCCAGATCGCCGTCCAGGCTCTGGCGCAGGGGGTTGTTGTCGGTCGCCTGCTCGGTTGCGTTGGACTTCATCGCCCGCTCCAGCGTCGCTCGCGTTTCCGTGGCTTGCTGCTCCACCTGCTTCACCAGCCGATCCTCCGGCCGAAACTTCGTCAACAGGTCGGTACGCTTGTTCTCGAGCTCAACCAGCATCGTACTCAATCGTTCCACTAGAAATTGATTCGGCATCGTACGGACCTGGGTCGTGATGCGCGGAGCAAGAGACTTGGCCATCTCCTGCAGCGAACTGATCCGCTGCTTGCCTTCCTGCACGGCCACTTCGGTCTCTCGGGCATTCGCCTCCAGGTCCATCAGCCGCCGTAGATTCAGGTCTTTTTGCTCACTCAGCAACACGATTTTCGAGTCGCGCTGAAAGGCCGCCAGCCGCTGCTGGGCGTCGCGCAGACGGGCACCCTGATCTCCCGATTGGTTCTGGAAGAACTCCGTTCCACCGCCCTTGTGCACCCGAATGTGTTGGTCGGTGTACACCGCCAGCAGTTCCCGTAGCACCTCGGCCGCTTTCTCCGGGTTCTGGTTCGTGTAGCGGACCTCGAGGATGCTCGCCTTCGGCAGAGGGGTCACCTTGATGTCCCTGGCCAAGGCATCAACCACCAGATCCAAGCCGCCTGCCGAGTCCGGCCCGCCCAGCTTGCACCGCTGTACCACCTGACGGAGGGAGTTACGGCTGGTCAGCAGTTGGGCTTCGGTCGCGATCTGTCCTTCGTTCATTCCCGCTGGGCGGGAGGAGTCTGTCGTCTGGCCCGGCACCACCACCACTTCGGCCCGGTTGTTGCGAACCAGCAGCACCATCTGGGCCGTATAGTTTCCGCCCGTGCTCCGCCAAGCCAGCCCCACCACCAGCACCAGAAGCGCGGTTGCGATCAGGATAAAGCCCTTCCGACGAAAAATCGCATCGGCGATTTCGTGCCAACCCGGCATCTCGGCGTAGCTCTTATTCACGCCACGCTCCGACAGTAGCCCCACGGTAGTGGTTTTGATTCGTTGTTGCCATTTGGTGCAGCATCCGAGAAATCGGATGTTATTCAAATGTAGACTCCAGGTCGATATGGATCCATGGGCAATTCGTACAAGTACCCTGTCCTGGTACTAGACGCTTTAGTCCCATACCTAGTCTAGGCGCACATCGGGTCTAGGCGCACACCGGCTCTATCATGACCGACTGCTCCACCATCTCCTGCCACGAGATCACCCATCCCGCCGCCACGCCCGTACCCTGCCGACCGACGGCCGACCGGAGCACCCGAACCAACGCCAGGCCGAAGATGGCCTGATCATCCACGTTCGCCCCTTGCAATCGAAAACCGTCGAGCAACCCGGAAATCAGCGGGCGCAGCCGCTCGGCGTCATCGGCGGTGCGCAACATTGCCGCCCACACGCGGACAAATCCCGCCCGCTCCTCCCGCAGCCGACGGCCAAACCGACGAGCAATCGTGGGATCCAGCGTAAACAGGTCACAAAGGAAGATATCCGCCGCGTTTTCGGCCAGTGCTTGAGTAGATAGATTCGACATTCTATCTACTCAGGCGCGGCCGTAACCCGGAATTGATCATCCGGCCCCAGATTATTTCTGAATATCCCGGTGCAACCCTTTTACCCGGTAGCCCAATTTAGTCAATCGCTTGCGGATCTCCTCTCCCATCATCACACTCCGATGATGGCCCCCCGTGCACCCGAACGAAATCGTCAGGTAGCTCTTTCCCTCTTCGATGTAGTGCGGCAGCAGATAGGCGAGCAGATCCGAAATCCGCTCCATGAACTCATTCGTCTGCGGAAAGCTCCGGATGTACTTCGCCACCTCGGCGTTCTTGCCCGTCAAATCTTTATACTGCGGAATGTAGTTTGGATTCGGCAAAAACCGCACGTCGAAAACCAAATCCGAATCCGACGGGATCCCGTGCCGATATCCAAAACTCGTCACGTAGATCAAAATCTGCGACTCGTCCCGCCCCGCCCCAAACTTCTCTCCGATCAACTCGCGCAACTCGTGCACGTTGAACTTCGACGTGTTCAGCACCAAATCCGCCAATGCCCGAATCGGCTCGAGCAGTTGCCGCTCTTCCTTCACACTCGACGCCACCGACCGGTCCGCCCCCAAAGGATGCGGCCGCCGCGTCTCGCTGAACCGCCGCAGCAACGCCGGGTCGTCCGCTTCCAGGTAAACCAGCCGCGTCGGTAACGCCGACTGCAACTGCTGGTACATGGCCGGGAAGCGCCGCAGCGCCTCCCCTTCCCGCACATCCACCACGAGCGCCGCCGAAGCAATCTGCGCACTGCTCCCGGTCAACTCCGCAAACTTTGGAATCAACTCAATCGGCAGATTATCCACCGCGTAGTAACCCAAATCTTCCAGCGCCTTCAGCACCGTACCCTTGCCCGAGCCGCTCATGCCCGTGATGATCACGAGTTCGGAGCGGCCCACCTTTTTCGCTGGAATCTTTTTCGCCACGCTTGTTTAAACCTGAAAGTGACTACGCCTGGAAGAAGTCGAAGTCGCCGTCTTCCCGCCGGATCACCGCGCTGATGCCGTTCGTCTCGGCATCGCGAAACGCCACGTAGGCCACGTTCTTGCGAATCGCCACCGATACCGCCTCGTCTACCGTCATCGGCTTCTTGCTCACCTTCGCCGGCTTCAATTTCGGCGCGGCCGGGGCCTTCGGAGGAGCCGTTTTCGCCGTCTCCTTCGCCGCTTCCTTCGCCACGGTCTCGATCAACTTCACGCCCACCCGAACCTTATCCCGCCGCTTCTCCCGCAGCTTGATCACCTGCTTTTCCAGCTTGTCGAGCGCTTCCGACAACGCCGGCAAATACGCCGGACCTTTCGCAATCGAAACCAGCGAATGGCTCTGGAAATTCACCGTGATCTCCGCCTGCTTCACTAAGCGCTTGTCCGTCTTAAGAATGACATGCGCTTCTTTCTCCCCCTTGCCGTCGATCATCTTACCGAGCTTTATAAATCGCTTCTCAAGCTTGGTCAATTGAGCCGGGGTCAGCTCTCCGTTCGCGCCAGTGTAGTGCAAATTCATATTGTTCCTAGTCCTTCACGCGGCGTTGATGGGTCGACGGGATCTTCAAATCCTCCCGATACTTCGCCACCGTCCGTCGCGTAACATTGATTCCTTCAGCCTGTAATTTTGCGGTGATCTGATCATCGGTCAGAGGCTTCGAGGTGTCCTCGTCGTCGATCATCTTCTTCACCATCCGCTTCAGCAGCAGCAACGGCGTCGAACTTCCGCTCGGCCCCTGCACCGCTTCCGAAAAGAAATACCGCAGCTCAAAGACACCCTGCGGCGTATGCGCGTACTTGCTCGATACCGCTCGACTTACCGTCGACGCATGCACGCCGATCTCTTCCGCCAGGTCTTTGATCATCATCGGCCGAAGCTGGTTAATCCCATGCTCCAAAAACTCCCGCTGCCGATCGATAATGCACTGGCAAACCTTCAAAATGGTCTGCTTCCGCTGCTCGATGTTCTTCAGCAGCATCGCCGCCGCGTTAAAACGATCCTTCACATAGTTCCGAACTTCCTTGCTCGGCTCCTGCTCCCGATCGAGCATCTTGATGTACTGCCGATTCAGCCGCAGTTGCGGCATATCATCGTCGTTCAACTCGATATGGTACCCGTCGCCATCTTTGTAGATGTAAACGTCCGGCTCCACGGTCTGCGCCCCCGGCCCCGAATACTTCAGCCCCGGCCGCGGATCCAGGTGCTTAATCACCTCCACCGCCGTCTGAATATGGTTGAGCGGCCGGCCCAACGCCTTCGCCAGATCCCGATACTGCCGCATCTCCAGCAGCTTCATGTGCTGATCGAGAATCTGCCAAGCCACGCTGCCCACCGCGCGCCGACTCTCCATCTGCAGCATCAAACACTCCCGCACGTCCCGCGCCCCCACCCCCGCCGGATCCAGCGACTGCACCTCTTCCAGCGCCTTCTCCACATCGTCCAGCGTGTGCGTCCCGTAAGTCGCAATCTCTTCGAGCGTCACCGTCACATAGCCGTTGTTATCCAGGTTCCCAATCACGCTCTCGCAAGCGTCCCGGACATCCTCCGACATCACCACCAGGCTCAACTGGCTCCGCAGATGGTCCGGCAGCGTCACCGGGGCCGACGCAAACGTCTCCCAACTCGGCTTCTCCGTGTTCTCCCCGGCCGGGCTCTTAAACCCCGGTTCCAGGTAGTCGTTGAAGTAGTTATCGAAGTCGATCTCATCAAACGGGTCCGTCGCCGCCGGAGCCACGATCTCTTCGTGATTGCCCTCGGCCGCCGCTTCGGCCACCGCTTCGGCGTGATACTCCGCCTCCGTCCCCGACGCCGCCAACAGCTCATGGTCCGCCGGAGTCGTCTCCCGCTCGCGCTCCAATACCTGCTGCAACTCCGCCGGGGTCAACTCCTCCGACGAGTCCAAAGACTCTTCCAACACCGGGTTCTGCGCCACTTCCTGCGCAATCATATCTCGCAATTCAAGGCGGTTCAGCTGCAGAACCGTCACTAACTGGACGAGGCCAGGAGTTAGGATTTGCTTCTGCGCGATGCCGACATGCAGTCGCTGGGAAAGCATACTCATTTCGTATCTATTGTAGAAGATAGGCCAGTCAGCACGCTAAGCCTCTCATAAATCTCTTGCATGCCGAGTTCCGGCAATCGCCTCGCCGCAAGCCCCGCTCCCCACACCGCATACACCGCCCGGTACCGCGTCGGCCAATGCCCGTGATTGCCAATTTCCCTTGGGTTATTCAATAACTTCACGTTTCCGAACCCGAACCACACCCCCTCCGCACACTCAAACACTACCTTCGCCGACGCCAACCGAGGTGCCAACCGCTTCACTTCCGCCGCCGGAATCTCCCGCCCAATTCCGTAACGCACATCACTTTTCACCTTTCGCAACCACGATTCCCCCGCCGCATCTTCGCCCAACACATATCCCCCCATCGGTTTCACTCCCGCCGGAGCCTCCGCCTTCAGGTGTACTTCCGCCTTCGCCGCCTCAAATCCGTGGTCGGAAACCAACACCACCCGCCCCCCCGGCGGCAGCGAGCCCATCATCGTCCCCACCAACTCGTCCGTATACTCCAGTTGCGCATTCGACTCCACCGAAAACGGTCCCGTCTCATGCGCCTCACTATCTAAATCCACCAGGTGCACAAGCAGGATGTCCGGTTTCTCCACCTCCAGCAAATACCGCACCGCCAGCGTCCGCGACCGGTCATCCATCCACTCCTGCGGAAAACTCGGGTACCGCGCCGCGATCTTCGCGCAAAGGTCCGCCGGCCGCGCCTTCCCGCAAATCGATGGGGTATCCATCGCCCCGCCCCGCCGCTTCTTGAAGTACTCCGGCAGGTTAAACGTCGCCGGCGCGTTCACCGTCACCGGCCACGTAATCACCGCCGTCCGTAGCCCCTTCTTCGTCGCCGCGTCCAACAGCGTGGGCCGCTTCAGCAGGTTCACGTCCCAGTAGTAGTCGCCCCCCTCCTCCGCTGGCCGCCGGTTCGATAGGATCCCATGCTCCTCCGCGGTCGCCCCGGTGATCAGCGTCGTATGCGACGGCCAAGTCACCGTCGGCACCACCCCTCTCACCCCCCGTGACCACTGCCCCTCCCGCGTCACCTTCCGCAGATGGGGAATCTTCAGTCCCAACTGATCCGCGTTTTCCAAATACCGCTGATCCATCCCGTCCACGGAAACCACCAACAAGGTCGCTGCAAATAGAAGCATCATTTTCGTAGCACCGGCCACGCGCACAGCGCGGCAACGAGGATAAACACCGCTCCGGTCGAGTACGGCGAACCCGTACCAAAGTGATCAAACACCAACCCCGCCCACAACGGCCCCACCACCCGCGTCAAACTCAACACCGCCTGCGTCGTCCCCAGAATCGACCCCTGCTCCCGGTTGCTCACCCGTTGAGAAATAAACGCCGTCAACGTCGGGTTCGTAAAGCTGCTGCCCAGCGCGATCAACCCGCTCGCCGGATACATCATCCAACCCACCGGGGCCACCGCGATCCACAAAAACCCCAACGCGAAGAAGACATATCCCGCCAGCGCCATCGGTCGCTCCTTCCAAATTGGCAGCAACTTCCGCACCAGAAAGCCCTGATTAAAGGCCACCATCAACCCGATGAAGGCGAACACCCAGGCGTTGTCCTCCGGCCCCCAGGAAAACCGCGCCAGCGTAAACAGCGAAAAATTCGTCTGCAACGCCGCAAACGCAAAGTTCAACAGAAACAGGCTCGCCAGCAACGCCCGCAACGCCGGATTCCGAAACGCCGCTACCACCGGCCGCAACGAATTCAGATCGCTCCACTGCGCCGTCCCCGCCTTCCGCCGCTCCGCCGGCAACGTCTCCGGCAACAGGAAGTACGCGAACAACGATGTGATCAACGCCATCCCCCCCGCCGCATACGCCGGCGCGTGAATGTCGATTTTGCTCAAAAACCCGCCCAGCGCCGGGCCGATGATGAACCCCAAGCCAAACGCCATCCCGATGATCCCAAAATTCTTCGCCCGGTCCGCCGGCGACGAAATGTCGGCGATGCAAGCCTGCGCCGTCGAAATGTTCCCGCCCGTGATCCCGTCCACAATGCGCGCGAAAAACATCAACCATAAACTGCCCGCCCACCCAAACAGAAAGTACCCGATCGCCGACCCAAAGATGCTGAACACCAGCACCGGCCGTCGCCCGTATCGATCCGACAAAACTCCGAGGATCGGTGTCGCCACAAACTGCGCCGCCGAGTACGACAAACTCAGCAGCCCCACCGTCGTCGCATCGCTCTGAAACTGCCGCACGAGAAACGGCAGAATCGGAATCAAAATCCCCACACCCAATAGATCCAAAAATACCGTCAAAAAAATCAGCGTCAACGTCCGCCGCTGCACCTTCTCGTCAAGCAGGACGGGCATAGCGAGTCATCTCCACCACCGTCCGCGTCCCGAATCCTTCGGGCAACTCGTACCGATCCACCACCTGCACATGCATCCGGTGGCGCTTGGTCTCCTCCGCCGCCGCCACAATCTCGGCTTCCACGTCCGGCCCCTTATAAAAGAACGTCCGTGTCCCCGACTTCACCGCCGGCGCAAACAGCCCCACCGCCCGCAGCAACGGGGCCATCGCCCGGGCCGTCAACATGTCGGCCTTCAAAATCTTCACCACCTCTTCAGCCCGCTGTGGCAGCACGTTTACGTTCTCCAGCCCCAACGCCTCCACCGCCGCGCTCAAAAAGCGAGCCTTCTTCTGCACGCTTTCGGCCAGCACAAACCGCACGTCCGGCAACACGAGCGACAGCGGCACCCCCGGAAACCCCGGCCCCGAACCCGCGTCCACCACCTTCTTCGCCCCCGCGAACAGCCGCCAAGGCAACACGGAATCCAGCACGTGCTTCACCGCCGCATCCCGTGGCGACGTGATCCGCGTCAAGTTCAAATGCTCATTCGCCGCCACAATCAGCGCCAAATGCTCGCCCGACTTCTCGATCACCCGGACACGGTTTGGCAAATCGGCTGGCAGAACCAGCTCCAACTCTTCTACAAAATTCATTCGGCGCTACTGGCCCTCAGCTATCAGCTTATCTAACTGCTCCAGCTGCTTCTTCACCGCGTCCGCGTCCGTCGCCTTGGGGCTCGCCTTCAGGTACGCCGTCAAGCTCTCTTTCGCCCCCGGCAAATCCCGCTTCTGCGCCAGAATGATCCCTAAAACATGGTCGATCTTCGGCATCCGGTTCTTGGCGTCCAACTTCCGCGCCTCCCGCGCCGACTTCTCCGCCTCGTCGAGCTTGTTCAGGTTCAAGTTCGCCACCGCGTTGTAGAAGTACATCGTCGGATATTCAAACGGGTTCAGCTTCAAGGCGATCGCCGTAAACTCCGCCGTCTTCTCCCAATTGGCTTCCTTCGCGTAGATCCCCGACAAGTTCAGATACGGATTCACGTACTTCTTATCCGCCGCGATCGAAGCCTCATACGCCTTCCGCGCCGGCTCGGTCTGCTGGTTCGATTCGTGAATCCGCCCCAGGTCGTACCACGCCGCCGCGTACTTCTCGTACATCCCCGTCGCCTTCTCGAACTCCTTCTGCGCCTCGACAAACTTCTTCTTCTTGATCAGCTCCCGGCCCTTCTCAAACGCCTTCCGCGCGTCCTTCGGCGCCAACCCCGAAGTCGCGCTGAACGTGAACCCTTCCACGTTCGCCATCCGGTGCAGCACGATCGTCCCGACGTCCGGATTGTCCATCAACCGGCGCCCGGCTAAATTCACCACATCCGACCGAAACCCCGGAAACGAAGCCCGGATTTCACAGCCCATTAACGCCTGCTCAATCCCTTGCCCCGGAAAGTTCCCGGCGCCCCGCGCCTGCGGCATCCCCGGCGAGTTATTCCCGATCCCATCAAACGAACCCGAATTCGTACTCGCGTCCGCCATCATCGCCGAGTTCCGCCCCAGCTCAAAACTGAACCGGCCCTTGGTGTCCGTGTACCCTTCCGGTCGCGGATTGCCGTTACAAACGCGCTCAATCGTCACGGGCTCCGGCGGCGGCGTCCCGTCGTCGAGCATCACTTTCCCCGACAGGAAAATGGACCGCTGCATCTCGGGCATCTGCTGCCGTTGATTCGGATCCTGCCCCTGCGGAAACGGATTGCGACCCGTGTTCCCCGGCTGTGTCGATGTCCCTTGGCCGATTCCGCCTGGTGACGTAGGCTGTTGCGTCGAACCGCCCCCGCCTCCCGCTGCTCCTCCTCCGCCACCACCAGTCGGTGCGGGTGCCGGGGCCGGCTCCTGCGCCTGCAATACGCCGGCCAAGGTAAGTGCCGCCAGAGAAATTCGAAAACGGGACATAAAAAGCTCTCTCCTGCGAGTTGTCCTCAGTATGTCACAAGCCATTCACGTCGAAAAGGTACATCTGCCGCCCCCCCGCGTGCGCCGAATCCACCACCACGCTCCGCCCGTCCGGGCTCGACCGCGGATGCGTATCGGCCCGCCATTCGCCCGTGTACTCCTTCGGCGCCACCAAACTCCCCAACGGCTTCCGTTCCCCCGTCTTCGTATCGAACACGTAGACGTTCTGCTTCCGCTCCTTATCCGGGTACGTATCGTTCAAAACCCACCGGTTCCCGCGCTTCGGCAGGTACGTGCAATGCCCGTTGACGGTCATCACCCCTTCGCCTACCACCTCCACCTGCGCCGTCCTATCTTGATACAAATAAAAGCGATCGCCCTTCGATGGGTGCCACGCCCAGGCCAGCACGCTCGTCGCGTCCCGCCACACAAAGTGCGACGTCTTCCCGTAGGGATCGAGCACATGCAGATCTTTCCCGCTGGAATTGGCCGTAAACATCCGCGTCGAAAAGCTCGTGCCTTCTTTCTTCCCCCGCCAGCGATGGAGAAAGATAAACCGCCGATCGTCGGGCGCAATCAGAAGGTGGTTGAACCAGTGTTTAGCGTTTTCGGAGTACCCACCCGGATACGGAATCGCCGCCGCGTCCGCCACCGAAATTAACAACTCCCGCTTCCCCGATTCCAAATCCACTTTCCAAATGCCCACGTCTTCCGGAATCAGCTTCTCTCGATTCGGATCCGCCACCCCGGCATAGCCGTACCCTGGGCGTACATCGTTGAGCCGTCGAAAATCGCAAACGATCCCCCAGCGCCCGCTCGCCGCCAGGGTATAGACCGGCGAAGGAATCGTCCGCTTCCGGCCCGTTTTGACGTTGACGATATGCGAAACGAACTCCCCGTCCACCCGGTCGTTCCAGATGACGTCGGTCTTGCTCCCGGGCACGAACTGCAACATGCATCCCTGCTGCCAGTTCCAAGCCCGCGACTCGCCCAGTTCGATCCATCGATCGTTGTCTTGCAGATCGACCATCCCGACGCGAATCGTATCTTCCGCCCGCGGCGACCGCCCTTCAAAATCGACCTCGTTCCCCAGGACGTACCGCCCCGTCGGGTCGAACTCGAGTTTGTCGTAGTACCCGAACCAGTGGAACTTCGGCCCTTTAGTGATCGCCCGCATGGGCACCGGCTGCTTCAAAGCAAGGGAGGCGAAAAGTTGGCGACGAGAAAGCAACATGACCAGCTACTCCATCACAACTGCGCCCGCAACGCCACCAGCCGCCCCAACCAGTCGTTGAAATGAGGACACTCGGCCCGCATCCGCTCAAGACCAATCGCCCGCGCCGCGTTTACCCCATCAAAAGGCTTTTGATAGCCCGGCATCAACTGAAGGATCCGCTTAGACGGCGCTGACTGCGGGGAGTCGTTAATCTCCTCGGGACTAGCGAATCCAGTCCGAATCTGCGCAAAACGCGGCTCCAAATCCACCCGCTCGACCGACCCACAGAATGCCGCGCTATCACTAAACAGCAATGCCTCAAACTCGTGCATCATGACGAATGGCAGGAAACGGCCCGAGCCAATCTCCTTCGCCATCTCCGCTTCAATCTGAGTCGGACCCGTTGCCCCCAGCCGTTTCGGCCAGCTTGGGGGAAGCCCATAGAAATCGACGAATGTTGTCACGACGACCCCCTCATCTTCGGAAAGATGTCGAAGAATCTCTTTCTTGACCCCGGACCAAGCCCGACCGCCCCCGCGATGGCTCTTAAGTTGTGCATGACCTTGCAGCCGAGCAGCCACGCTGAAATACCCGTGTCCAATCAGGAACTCGCGCAATAGCTGGTCGACGAAATTCTTCTCCGTCTGTCCCTCAACGTGAATCAGCAGTCTTGACATAGCTACTCGCCAACCGGCTGTCCTTCGAATTCATTCTTCTCCCAGAGCTGGCCCAAGCTGTAATCCTCGAGCCACCCGGCCAACCGCTCTGCATCCAGTCGCGTTACCGTTGTGCCGCCGGACACCCGCCCCAGCACTAAAACATCCTCCGGCTCGAAGTGGTCGAGCAATTGCGGCGATTGCGTTGAAACGATCACCTGCGAGTCGACTGCTGCTTTGCTCAACAACGCCGCCAACAACGTAACCGCCGCAGGGTGCAGCCCCAACTCGGGCTCATCCAACAAGATCACTGAAGGCTTAAACTGCTCCGGCAACAGCAGCAACGTAGCCAGCGCGATGAACCGCAACGTCCCATCCGAAAAGGAGTCCGCGTCAAAATAGTCGTCCGACCCGCGATGACGCCATCGCAACAGGATCGTCTCTGGATTCAAGGCGAGGGGCTGCAAAATGAAATCATCAAAAAACGGGGCCACCTGCTGGACCGCGACCCGAATCTGTCGCAGCGAGGCAGGATACCGCTCCTGCAACAGATACAGCACCGCCGCCAGATTCGCACCCTCCGGCTGGAGCTCTAAATTGTCGTTAATCGCGGCCGTCTTCCTCATCCGCGAAGTTCGCCCGGCATCGGCAAAGTGATATACCCGAAGCGATCCGAGTACGCTCTCCGGCGCCCTCATGCGTAAATACCCGCTCCGCAGACGATCTGGCCCTGCGAAACTTAGATGGTACAAAGCGCGAAGGGAGTTGGCGGTAAATTTCAACTCGATTTCGATACGCTGAGTGACTTTAGAACCAAAATGCAGTAGCCTTTCCGCCCCTCCTGCTCGTGCCACGTAGTCCTCCAGTCGCTCCCCCCGCAGGGCCCTCAGCAGCTCAAACACCCCCAGAAAATTCGATTTCCCCGATCCATTCGCCCCAATCAACACATTCATCCGCCGAAGCTCAAGATCCTTAATCTTCCTGATCCCCTTAAACCCACTCACCGAAATCGTCTCAATAAAATCCTTCCCCATCACCCCTCCACCCTCTTAAACACCAAAAACTGCCCAATCAGAAAATTCACCACACCCGAACTCACAATCGCCAGCGGCGTCGCCACCAACGTCGGCAACCCCATCTTCCCCACGAACAACCCCGCCGCAAACAGATTCGCCATCATCGCCACCGTCCCCGTCCCCAACTGATATTTCAACGCCCGGGCCCCCCACCCCGGCTGCCCCGCCATCCCCCAAGTCCACCGCTCATGCCACGTAAAATTGTGCGCCAATGTCACCTCCACCGCCACCACCGTCGCCCATAAATAATGCCAACCCAGCACGTCCCGCCCCAAGTACATCATCCCCGTCTGCACGACCGACCCCATACAGCCCACCGCACAAAATCGCAGCCAAAGTTTATACACAGCAATCCCAGTGTAGCCGTTTAGAATAGTTAATTATGGCTAGATCCTACGACCTCATCCCCCGCCCCGTACCCCGTGTCGAAACCGCCCTCCGCCGCATCGTCACCGATTTCCCCGTCCCCGAATCCATCCCCATCCTCGAACAACTCGCCGCCTTCGAGCCCGCCGCCATGCAGGGCCAACCCCCCGTCGTCTGGGATTCCGCCCTCAACACGACCGTCAAAGACAAATGGGGCAACCAGTGGATCGATTGGTCCTCCGGCGTCCTCATCACCAACGCCGGCCACGGCCGCCCCGAAATCGTCGACGCCATCGTCAAACAGGCCCAGCACGGCCTCCTCACCAACTACTGCTTCCCCAACGAAATCCGCGCCAACTTCGTCAAACGCCTCTCCGACCTCATGCCGGAACCCCATAAGAAGGTCTTCCTGCTCACCGTCGGCTCGGAAACCGTCGAATGCGCCATTAAACTCTCCCGCGGCCACGGCGTCAAGGTTGGTGGCCCCTCGAAGAACGTCATCGTCTCCTACGAAAAAGCCTTCCACGGCCGTACCCTCGGCTCCCAGCAAGCCGGCGGCATCCCCGTGCTTAAAGAATGGATCGTCAACCTCGACCCCGGCTTTGTCCAAGTCCCGTTCCCCGACGGCTTCCGCACCGAGGACACCTCTTTCGAATTTTTCGAAAAATGTCTCGCCGATAAAGGCGTCACCCCCGCCCAAGTCGCCGGCGTCCTTATGGAAACCTACCAGGGCGGCTCCGCCTCCTTCGCCCCCGTCGCCTACATGCAGCGCATGCGCCAGTGGTGCGACGAGCATCAAATCCTCCTTACCTGCGACGAAGTCCAAGCCGGCTTCGGCCGTACCGGCAAGTTCTCCGGCTTCGAACATTACGGCATCGTCCCCGATCTCTCCACCTGGGGCAAAGGCATTTCCAGCTCCCTCCCCATCGCCTGCATCATTGGCTCCCGGGAAGTCATGGACATGTTCCCCCCCGGCTCGATGACCTCCACCCACTCCGGCAACCCCGTCTGCGCCGCCGCCGCCCTCGCCTCGCTGGACCTCATCCTCAACGAAAATCTCACCGAAAACGCCCGCGTCATGGGCGACCGCATGTTGGCCCATTTCCGCGCCATGCAAGCCAAATACCCGCAAATCGGCTGGGTCGATGGCAAAGGCCTCGTCGCCGGCATCGCCTGCGTCAAACCCGGCACCAAAGACCCCGACCCCGACCTCGCCTGGGACGCTATCCGCGCCTCCATCGAACGCGGCGTCCTCATGTTCTCCCCCGTCGGCTTCGGCGGAGCCACCATCAAAGTCTGCCCCCCGCTCAACATCACCCAGGAAGCCGTCGACGAGTCTCTGGCCGTATTCGAGGAAGCGTTCGTCTCATGCCTCTAACCCCGGTCCTCGTCATCGGAGGAGGCATGATCACCCACGATCAGCTCCTCCCCGCCCTCTATCACCGCCAGCGCCAAGGCCGCCTCGGGCCCATCACGATCTGCGCCCAGCACCAGCGCACCGTCCAGTCGCTAGCGAAAGCCCCCGCCATCCTCCAGGCCTTCCCCGGCCAATCCTTCGACGCCTACCCCAAAACCGAAGGCCCCCAGCCCCATCTCTATAAGGACCTCCTCCAAACCCTCCCCCCGTACTCCACCGTCCTCGTCGCCCTCCCCGACCAAGTCCACTTCGAAGCCGTCATGGCCGCCCTCGAAGCCAACCAGCACGTCCTCTGCGTCAAGCCCTTGGTCCTGACGGCGAAGGAAGCCGAAACCATCGCCCAAACCGCCCAAGCCCGCGGCCTCCTCGTCGCGGTCGAGTATCACAAGCGCTTCGACGACCGCGCCCACAAAGCCCGCTCCCTCTACCGCGACGGCCGCCTCGGCGACTTCAAGCTCGGCACCGCCCGCCTCATGGAAAAGTGGTACTACCGCGAATCCAACTTCCAAAACTGGTGCACCACCGAGCACACCGATACGTTCACCTACATCGGCTGCCACTACGTCGACCTCGTCCATTTCATCACCGGCCTCCTCCCCGTCGCCGTCTCCAACTACGGCATCATCGACACCTATCCCAACGGCCGCGAAGGCTACCTCTGGTGCGACACCCGCGTCCGCTGGTCCAACGGCGCCGTCCTCAACGTCCAGACCTCCCTCTGTTACCCCAACGAAGCCGCCGGCCCCAACACCCAGGGCATGACCCTCTACTGTTCCGGCCCCACCGGTGCCATGCTCGACCACTCCGACCAGTACCGAGGCCTGTCTTACTCTCTAACCACCAAGTCCTCCTCCCCCGGAGCAACGTTTTACACCGAGCCCAGCCCCGACTACTTCCAGTACAACGACCTCGGCGGCCCCGGCCTCGTCCCCGTCGGCTACGGGGTCCGCAGCGTCGACTACATCCTCGACACAATCGACTCACTCCAAGGCCTCGACCTCGGGGCCCGTCAAGCCGCCCTCCAAGCCATCGACGCCAAGGGCATCCTCGCCACCCCCTCCAACTCCCGGTACAACGAACTCGTCGTCGAAGCCGGTCGTCTCTCCATCCTCAACCAAGGCCGCGAAGCGACGATCGACTACGACACCCACACCGTAGCCCTCTAATTGGGATAAACTCGGCGCCATGCAGCCCACCGCGAATTCCCGCCGACATTTCCTCCAGGCCGCCTCGCTCGCCGTCCTCGCCGACCAGGCCATGGCGCAGACCTCCGGCACCGGCCTCCCCCAACGGACCCTCGGCCGCACCGGAGTCAAGGTCTCTATGGCCTGCCTCGGCGGCTGGCACATCGGCAGCGTCAAGGACGACGCCGAAGCCATCCGCATCATGCACGCCGCCATCGACGAAGGCCTCACCTTCTTCGATAACGCCTGGGACTATCACAACGGCCACTCCGAAGAGGTCATGGGCAAAGCTCTCAAAATGGATAACCGCCGCTCGAAGGTCTTCCTCATGACCAAGAACTGCGAACGCGACTACGCCGGCTCCCTGCGCAATCTCGACGAGTCCCTCCGCCGCCTCCAAACCGACCACCTCGACCTCTGGCAGTTCCACGAAATGGTCTACGACAACGACCCCGACTGGGTCTTCGAAAAGGGCGGCCTTAAAGCCGCGCTCGAAGCCAAGAAAGCCGGCAAGGTCCGCTTCATCGGCTTCACCGGCCACAAGGACCCGCAGATCCATCTCAAAATGCTCGGTAAGCCCCACGCCTGGGACACCGCCCAAATGCCCATCAACGTCTGCGACGCCTTCTACCGTAGCTTCCAGAAATCCGTCGTCCCCGTCTGCCTGCAGAAGAACGTCGGCATCATCGGCATGAAGGGCCTCGGCGGTGGCAACACCCAGGGCCGCCTGCTCGAAATGCTCGGCCTCACCGCCGACGAGTGCTACCGCTACTGCCTCAGCCTCCCCATCACCGCACAGGTCATGGGCATCACCTCGATGGCTCAGCTCAAGGCCGACGTCGCCCTCGCCCGCAACTTCAAACCCATGTCCCCCGCCGAAATGGACGCCCTCCGCGCCCGCGTCAAGGACCAAGCCGGCGACGGCCGCCACGAACTCTTCAAAAGCTCGAAGATGTACGACGGGCCCCACCACCGCAAGCAGCACGGCTTCTCCACCGAAGGCTAAAATCACGCATGACCCACGAAGAAATCCAAGCCTACCTCGACGACAACGGCTACCCCGCCCACATCGTCGAAGCCGGCGCCCCCGGCGTGATCAAACGTTGGCACGCCTTCGTCGACGAAGTCGAAGCCGGCTATCGCTACCGCCTCGACGACTACCGCCACGACCTCGACCTCCGCGGCGTCATCCAACTCGCCGGCCTCGACGCGCAAGTCTCGGACTCCGACGCCCGCTTCTCCGAACTCCTCACCTCCACCCAAACCCGCGTCTGGGAAAGCTCCGCCGAAGACCCCTGGTGGGACTTCGGCTACCCCCGCAACGTCCGCGGCGAACTTTGGA
This sequence comes from Acidobacteriota bacterium, assembly GCA_026394015.1. Lineage (GTDB taxonomy): Bacteria > Acidobacteriota > Terriglobia > Bryobacterales > Bryobacteraceae. The sequence goes on along the minus strand of JAPKZA010000277.1, from coordinate 5,555 downwards.
AGGACCTCCAACGAGCCGGCCTCCTCGATCCCTCTGAGGCATAAAAAAAGGGGCATCCGTTGCCGGATGCCCCCTCTTCTACTGCGCTCTAACCGACTACCAAAGGAACTTCAACCGCACCTGCATCGTGCGCGGGCTAAAGTTCTGATTGGAGGTCAGGGACGGGAACAGTAAACCGAAGTTCGGATCGTTCGGGTTCGTATTGAAGTTGTCGTTGCGGCCAAAGTAGTACTTGTTGATCGCATTGAACGCTTCAAAGCCGAACTGCGCCCGATACCGCTCGCCGAACTTCGTCGTCTTCAGCAGCGAGGCGTCCAGCGTCGGCACCCGGTGCTTCCGCAGGTTCGGCTGCCGGTTCGGCGTCTGCCGGCCCGGAGCCGTCTGGCCCGGCGAGTAGTCGCCGACCCACAGCCAATCGTACTTCGTCAGGTCCGTACCGCAACCCGCCGCCGTCGAATACGCCATCGGCGTCCGCGTCCCGTCGTTGTTCTGACGGACTACGCAGTTGCCCCAGCCGCGCACCGAATGTTGGTTCCAGTCGATGTTCCGGTTCGACGAATCCCGCAACGGCAATACGTTCGCGGGATAATCAGTCGGTTCACCCGTCGCCCATTGGAAGAAGCTGGTCACCTGCCAGCCGCCAATGAACTTGTCGGCCAAGCCGCTCACGCCGCTGCCGAACTTCTTACCCTTGCCAAACGGCAGGTCGTAAGAGCCGGTCAACTTGAACACATGCGGCCGGTCGTTGAAGTACAAGCTGCGCTGCTCCACATTATTGAACGGGTCCGTGAAGCCGAAGCGCTCCAGCATCCGCGACCAGGTGTAGTTGGTGATCAACGTCAAGCCGCTCATGCGGATGTTGTAGTTCACCTGAAGCGAGTTGTAGTTGATCCGTCCATTGTTCAGCCCCTGCTGAGTCAGGTTGCCGTTGAACTGCGGAAACGGCCGGTTCAATTGATAACGTGACAGCGTCGTAGCCGTAAAGAACGGGGTGCCGGTAAAGGCCCCCACGCCCCGGAACGGGTTCGGCAACTGATCGTTGCAGAAGTTCGGCAAGCCGCCCTGCAAAGCATCGCATTGGCGCATGAAGGCGGCGCTCGGAATGTTAAACGCTCGCTCCGTCTCATGGTTGCGCGTGATGCTGCCAATGTAGGATACGTCCAGCACCGCCTTCGGGTTCACCTGGTATTGGAAACCCAGCGAGAACTGGTCAATGGCCGGCAACTTGAAGTTCGGGGTCCACTGCTGGAAGTCGCGACCCACAAACGTCGCCGCGCCCAGTCCCGCGCCCGCCGGCCGGGCGAACCCGTTCGGTAGCGGATTGCTCAGCAAACCGGTGATCGGCGTCCGGCCGTCGTCCAAGCTCGCCACGATCGGCGTATTCGTCTGGAAACCCAGACTGCGCAGATTGTTGTTGCTAGGGTTCATGTAGTATCGGCCAAACCCGCCACGGATAACCATGCGGTCGTTCACCTGGTACGCGGCGCCAATCCGAGGCTGCCACGTGTTCGTGTAGAGGTTGCCCGAGTTCGCCGGATTGCTGCCCACGCCGGCAAACTGCAAGCCGCCGCGCAGATTCATCCCCGGCACCGCCACGCCCGTTACGGACGGGTCGAAGCCGCGATTGATCCGGTTATACTTCTCGCTCGCCGGCGCATTGATGTCATAGCGCAAGCCCAGGTTCATCGTCAGCTTCCGGCTCACCTTCCAGTCGTCCTGGAAGTAAAGCGCCGTGTACCAGTTCTGGTAGAACGGATACAGCGGAAAGTTCTGCTGGCCGCCTACCGTCCGATCGCCACCAAAGTTGCTCGGCATACCCAGCAGGAAGCTGGCATAGGAGTCGCCCGCATCCGCTTCGGCCTGGTTCCAATTCCGGCGTGTCCATTGGTCGTTAAACTGGAACTCCAGAATGTTGCCGCTGTTCTGCTGGATGAAGTGAATCCGGCGCAAGTCCACGCCACCCTTGATGGTGTGGCTCCGCCAGTTCTTCGTCACACTGCCCATGATGCCGTAGTTGTTCGTGATGTTGATGCCTTGGTCACGGCCCAGCGGGCTGTAACCGGCAAAATTCCACCGCCCAAAGTACGCCGGCGAAGGCAGTTGGTTCACTAAGTTGGCCGGCAAGCCCAGGCTTGTCAGGTCAAACTTGTCGTTGTCCCGCCCAAAACCCTTTTCGATGAACCGGTTGTAGGAAGCGCGAACGTTCACCACCGTCGTCGGGTTGATCGTCGAAACCCAGTCCATCACATAGGCATCGTTGATCCGCTGAAACGGCTGCTGGCCGTCCATTCCCGGTCCGGCGCAGATGCCGTTGACGCAGCGCTCTTCCGTCCGGTCGTTCGAAGCATGGCGGAAAAACGTCCGATGCTTGTCCCCGAAGTTCCAGTCGAACTTCAGAATCAGGCTGTAAAAATCGTCCTGGTTCACGTAGGTCGGCAGAATGAAGTTGGTGGTCGAATACCGCTGTCCCGGTTCAATGTTGTTCGGCGTCGGCATGAACGAAGTCACCCGTCGCGCTACCGGGTCAATCCGGCTCGCCGGAATGATGTTGCCCACAAACGGCATCCGCACCGGGTTGCCGCTCGCGTCCAGGGTCGTGTTCAACGGATCAAAAATTCGAATCGCCGCGCCATTGGGCTGCGTCAACCGGCTGAAATCACCCGTCCGCATCTCAGGCTGCGCAAAGCTGTTCCGCAGCGGATTCGGCGTCCCTTCCCGATATCCCTCGTAGGTGCCCATATAGAACAACTTCACCGGGCCGTCTTTCTTGAGAATCTTCGGGATCAGCAGCGGTCCATCCACCTGCACACCGTACTGGTCCATGTTTCCGTTCGGCCGCGGAGCGTTCTCAATCCCCGCCGCATTCCGTCCACGCGCATTGTTCTGGAACGAATTCGCGTTCAAAGGGGCCCGCCGCAGGAACTCCCACGCCGCGCCATGATGCTTCGCACCACCGCCCTTCAACACCACGTTCACCACACCGCCGCCTGTACGCCCATAGGCCGCGTCGTAAGAGTTTGTCTGAATTGTAAACTCTTGTACCGCGTCCACCACCGGCACATACGCAATGTTGTTCCCGCCCAACTGCGCGTTGTTCGGCGCGCCGTCCATCAGGAACTCATTCCGGCTCTGCTGCCCGCCGTTGATCGACCATTCCGCAATCGCCCCGTTGTCGAACGGACGCTGCCAAATCGCCGCGCCGCGGAACGTCACCCCGGACTGCGTCGCACCCAGCATAAACGGGTTACGTGCATTCAGCGGCAAGTCCGCAATCGTCTTGTTGTCGATAATGCCCGAACGCGAAGCAGTCTGCGTTTCCAGTACCGCCGCGTTCGCTTCCACCGTGATTGAGTCAGTCAATTGACCAACTTCCATCGCAATGTCAATACCAGCCACCTGGCTGACGTTTAGTGTAATGTTGCTTCGCACCGCCGTCTTGAAGCCAGACTGCGTTACGGTCAACGTGTATTGCCCCGGCGTCAAAAACGGAATCGAATAGACACCAGACGTGTCCGTCGTCGCGTTGCTCGTCGCTTGCGAAGCGTTGTTTACGGCCTTCACCTTTGCCCCGGCGATCGTTGCGCCGGAACCATCCAGGACACGGCCTGTCATCGTCGCGCGAAACTCCTGGGCAAACCCGGCCAAAGAGCATAGCGCAAGCATAGAGGCGATCTTGGTAGATCGTTTCTTCATAGAAAAACCCCATCAATAAATTGGCGGTTGGAGAGGGACCCACCGAACTTGATGAAACTTTATCACGAGAGAAGCCGTCCGGAGTTAACAAAATTTCACAAACGTAACCGCTTTGTTAAGAACTCGCAACGTCACCCTACCCCCGCTGTGATAGAGTACCCCCACCTATGTAACCTCGTGTTTACATAGAAATCCACCCTCCAGGGGCTTCCATGAAGATCAGATTCCTCTCGTCTGTCTGCCTTCTCGGATTCCTGGTCAGTGCCATGTTTGCGCAAGAATTCCGCGCTACCGTCACCGGCCACGTCTTCGATTCCAGCGGCGCCGCAGTACCAAACGCCAAAATCCAATCCACCAACCTCGCCAACAACGAAGTTTCCAACGCCACGTCCGATTCGTCCGGCGTCTACACCATCCCCTTCCTGCGCCCCGGCAACTACAAGTTGACCGTCACCGCCCAGGGCTTCAAAGTCAGCAGCCGCGAAAACGTGCTGCTCCAAGTCGGCCAGATGGCCGGTATCGACGTCACCCTTGAAGTGGGCGCCCTCACCGACACCGTCAACGTCACCGGCGAAGCCGCCCTCCTCGAAACCCAAACCGCCTCCCGCTCCGGCGTCGTCAACTCCCTGCAAGTCTCGGAACTGCCGCTCAACGCGCGCAACCCGTTCATGCTCGGAACCATGATGTCCGGCGTCGTCTTCCGTGGCGCGGCCATCTGGCAGCGTCCCTTTGACAACGGCGCCATCGCCCAGTGGTCCATCAACGGCGGACGCGAATCCACCAACGAATTCATGATGGACGGCGCTCCCAACAACGCCCAGGCCGGCAACAATAACGTCGCCTACGTCCCCATCGTCGACGCGGTGCAGGAATTCAACGTCCAACAGAACTCCTACGACGCCCAGTACGGCAAAACCGGCGGCGGCGTCTTCAACGTCGTCCTCAAGTCCGGCTCGAGCGCCTTCCACGCCGTCGGCTGGGAGTTCGCTCGCCGCCCCTGGCTCGACGCCAACACCTTCCAGAGCAACGCCGTGCCCCGCACCGATGGCCTGAAGAACAAGCGCGCCGACCACACCCTCGACCAGTACGGCTTCCAACTCGATGGCCCCGTCTATCTCCCGAAGCTCCTAACGAAGAATTCGCCCGTGAAGCTCTTCTACCTCGGCAGCTTCGAAAACTATCGCGAAAACACCCCCAACCCCCTCACCAACTCCTACCCGGAGCCGGAAATGCGGAACGGCGACTTCTCGAAGTTGCGCAACGCCGCCGGTGCCCCGGTCATCATCTACGATCCCTTCAACAGCCAGACGGCCGCCAACGGCGATCCGATTCGGAACCCGTTCCCCGGCAATGTGATCCCAGCGAACCGCATCAGCCCTGTGGCCGCTGCCGTTACCAAATTCATGCCGCTGCCGAACGCTCCCACCCCGTCCAATCAGCAGTACGCCACCCAGAACTACCGTCTCCCGAACTACCTCAGCAAAGACAAATTCTACAACCTGATCTTGAAATTTGACTGGAACTTCGGCGATCGGCACCGCGCTTATTTCCGCCATGCGTCGAACGACCGCACCGAAGATCGCGCCGTCAACGGCATCGATAACAAAACCGGCACCGACGGCCAGCAACCCTTCCAGCGCATCAACGACGCCTACGTCGCTGACTACCTCTGGACCATCTCGCCCACCACGGTGCTCAACATCCGCGGCTCCAGCAATCGCTTCATCGAGAAAGGTTTCGGTCGTTCGAATGAAGGCTTTGACCTCGCCTCCCTCGGCCTACCCGCCAATCTGATCGGCGCGCTCCCCGGCCCTACCTTCTTCGGCCGCTGGGCCACCCCGGGGTACTCCACCCTCGGCCGC
>JAPKZA010000387.1 GCA_026394015.1 Acidobacteriota bacterium | reverse complement strand
TCACTTTCAACACGATCGGGCACAGCGTCGCCAACCTGAACCGGCCTTCGCCGCCGCCAGTGTCTATACAAGAATCCCACTGACGGACTGACCCTGAACGGCCGCCACTCGACTCCATCTTGCGCACTTCAGCCTACTACTGAATCGTCAGCTTCCGGAGTTCCTCTATCCCCAGCCCCAATCCGCCCCACACTTCCGCCTCCGAGCGCTGTCGCCGCCACCGGACTCGTGCTCCAATAGCAAAGGAATGCGAAAAGGGTTTACCCGAAATCCAAAACCAGATGCGCCGGCCACCACCGTCAAAAACTACATCACCCCGGGCGGCCTGGAGCGCCTCAAGGAGGAGCACCGGTTTCTGCTCACCCGGGAGCGTCCGGCCGTAAAGGAGGTCGTCACCTGGGCGGCCAGCAACGGCGATCGCAGCGAGAACGCCGACTATCAGTACGGAAAGCGGCGGTTACGCCAAATCGATTCGCGGCTGCGCTTCCTCATGAAGCGCATCGAGGCTGCCGAAGTGATTAACCCCGAGATCCCCCGCACCGGCTTGGCCGCAACCAGGGTCTACTTCGGAGCCACGGTACGATATGCCGAGGAGGAAGGAACCGAACGAGTCGTGAACATCGTCGGGGTCGACGAGGTCGATCTCGAGCGCAGGCACATCAGTTGGGTATCGCCTTTGGGGCGGGCGTTGATGAAGTCCGAAGAGGGAGACAGCGTCGTACTCCGCGCACCGGGCGGGACCGCCAATTTGACCGTGTTGGAGGTCACCTACGAGGGCATTGCCGTGGAGCCATTTCGAGCACCCCTGGGTTCCGAGGCACTCGTTCGCGGTGCCAAAGTCAATCGTGAAAGCGAGCGGATCGGCCAAGCCGCGGTCGGCTTCGAGCCCAAGGACGAATCGTGAACGGACGGCGACCAGCCGGGCGCGTGATCCAGCGAAAACGAAAGTAGGGAACACCCCTGCAAAACAAACTTGCTGTTGAAGCGTCCGAGAGAGACTCCCATGCCCAGAACATCAAGATTGGAATAGGGTTGTCTCAGGTAGGCCCCTTGCCAATCGATCTTCGCGCCCGACGGAGATCAGGTGCCTTTACTTCTCGGATGCCTTGAATCTCCAGGCCGCTAACTTCGATGCCGTTGTGGATGGGGACAACCTTACCGTCTTCTCGCGGACGCCCTGAAGCTCCGGGCCGCTAACTTCAGACGCTAGGGGTTCATTACGCCGTTCGCCTTTTGCGAGCAACCCGATGACAAAACCAACAGCTAAACCGACCAAAAGTGCTGAGAGTACTAACATCCGTCGAAGCATATCATAGCTACCCGCAGCGCAGCGGCATCGTTGCAAGACAGCGATACCAGTGAATTGGGCGAACGAATTCCTGAGGCGATACGGGCAGGAGCATCCACCACTTGAAGGCGAACTTTCAGGCTGAGGACACGCTTGGGTACCGCCGGGTTTCGTACTGCGGAAGGGATTGCACGAGGGACGCAGAAGCCTGCGACCCTTCCAGTTGGAGCCAGAGAATCGTAAGATTGTGGAGAATCCGGTCCGCCTTCGCCGAACTCTACCGTACCGCAAACTACTCTCTGGACCTGCCGACCCTCGTCCGTGCCTACCGGGAACGCCGGCCGTCCGCCGCCCCCCCCCGGGGACTGGCGGGACTAGGCGATTCCCAGCTCGACCCATCTTGACGGCGAAGCAACCGTACCGTGCGGAACCGACCCACTTACCGGCACCAACTAGCGCTGTTGCGACATCACGACGCGCAGAACACTGTTGATCCGGGTCGAATATCCCGCACCGAACTGTCGTATCCATTCAAAAACATCGGCATCCAAACGCACGGCCACCAGTTTCTTGTACCAGTTTCTTGGGGGCGCGTTTGAACTGCGCGAGCTGCTTGTCTGAAAGTGACGGAATATCAGAGTAGTCGATATGGGCATCGCCGCCTAGTGCCTGACTCTTCGCCACTACATCAAACACGGCTCTCTGGCGTTTACTCAGGGGCTTGCTCCAAATAGATTCGGCGCTCACGCGGATTGGCTTCTCGGGCTGAGATGATCCGGATTGTTTCTTCGCAATTTGACTTCTCCTCACGGTATACGTCCACCACCAGCAAGACCGCTTTGCGAACCCCGCCGATCGCATGCCAGCGTTGCTCATCATCGATCACGCGGTCTTTGCGGAGAATCAGATGCGGATCCGCGAAGACCCGCGATGCCGTCTCAAATCCTACTCAAAGAGAATATTGTTATACACAACCTATAACCCATCGCTACCTCGGAGCGCCACGGAGTGCGCCAGGCCCCGCGGGTAGGAAACGATCAACGGCGACGGCCGGTACGGAATACCCCTTTCCGCCGCGACCGACCACGGTCGGCTGCCACCCACGTGAAGCTTCAAAAACGCAAAATATACCTAGACGGCCTAGGCCTGTCACAGACCAAGTAAAAATATCTTTCGCTTCTTTTCTATCACTTACAGACGAAGCCGCCAAATTACCCTTCTCCCATAGGGTAGGATTGTTTTCAGAAAAGCCCGTCTTCACCGAATCACCGGTGGAGCGGGCTTTTCCATTTCTACACCCTGGAGAATTCACCCATGTCCAACGAATTTTACGCTGCCAACCGCGACGCCATCATCAACAAAATTGTCGCCGACAAAGAAGCCGAAATGGCCGCCGAAGCCGCCAGGCGCGATGCCATGGCGCAAACGATGGCCAACCGGCGCAACGCGATGAAGTCAACCGGACCCCGTACGCCCGAAGGCAAAGCGGCGTCCAGCCAAAACCGTCTCGCGCACGGCCTCTGCTCCTCCTCATTG
>JAPKZA010000344.1:14387-15081 GCA_026394015.1 Acidobacteriota bacterium | reverse complement strand
GTTCCGCGCCGGCTGGAATGATAAGGAATTGGTTCACGTGAAGATGGCTAAAATGGCGGAAGATATAGGAGTTGCCGCCATCGCGCTGCATCCCCGAACCCGCGAGCAGGGCTATTCCGGCCTCGCCGACTGGACCCGCATCGCCGAAGTCAAAGACGCTGTGAAGATCCCCGTTATCGGCAATGGCGATATTCTGACGCCGGAAGACGCTGTTCGCATGGTCCGTCAGACCGGCTGCGATGCCGTGATGATCGGTCGGGCCGCATCGTCTAACCCCTGGATTTTCAGGCAGATCAATGAGTACCTGGCAACCGGTTCCTACTGGGAGCCGACCGAGGCCGATCGCCACGAAATCATGAGCACCTATTACCGGATGCTCGACGAAGAAGAGATGCCGGACTCGATCGGCAAGATGAAGCAGTTCGCCAGCTATTTCACCCATGGCGTTCGCAACGGCGCCAAGTTGAGGGTGGATATCTATCACGCCAAGTCGTCGCAGCAGATTCGCGACCTAGTCGACCATTTCTTTACCAAGGAGCTCGTAGCTGCTTGAAAAAGGTGATTTTGTTTACCGACGGCGCATGCCTGGGCAATCCCGGACCCGGGGGATGGGCGGCGGTTCTCCGCTTTGGCGAACACGTCAAGGAGATCTGGGGCTCCGAAAAGGCCACCACCAACAACCGAATGGAGTTGA
>JAPKZA010000344.1:1498-14382 GCA_026394015.1 Acidobacteriota bacterium | reverse complement strand
AGATTCTTAAAGAGAAGTGTGAAGTAATCGTCACAACTGACTCAGAATACGTGAAGAACGGCATCACCCAGTGGATCCATGGATGGAAGAAGCGGGGCTGGGTGAAGGCCGACAAGTCGCCGGTCATCAATCGAGACCTTTGGGAGGCGCTGGACTTTCAGGTCAGCCGCCATGCCACCGACTGGCGCTGGACCAAGGGCCATGCCAACGATGCCGACAACAATCGCTGCGACGAGCTTTGCACTCGCGCCGCACGTGATCAAAGCCACAGTGAATAAGTTCAACTAAAATATATGATAACCGATCCTAAAGCACAGATAGCAGGGCGTTTGCGCAGTCGAGCGTGGTTCGACAATCCGAACGATCCGGGCAACATGGCCATCTATCTTGAGCGGATGACCAACTTCGGTCTCACCCGCGACGAGCTGCAGGGCGGGAAGCCGATCATCGGGGTCGCCCAAACCGGCTCCGATCTCTCGCCCTGCAATCGGATCCATCTCGAACTCGCCAGTCGTGTCCGCGACGGCATCCGCGACGCCGGCGGGGTGCCGCTCGTCTTCCCGACGCACCCGATTCAGGAGTCCTGCCGCCGTCCCACCGCCTCCATCGATCGCAACCTCTCCTACCTCACCCTCACCGAAATCCTCCACGGTTACCCCATCGACGGCGTCGTGTTGACGACGGGCTGCGACAAGACGACCCCGGCCTGCATCATGGCCTCGGCCACCGTTAACATCCCTTCGATTGTTTTGAGTGGCGGCCCAATGCTCAACAGTTACTTTAAGGGAAAACCGGCCGGTAGCGGCATGGCCGTGTGGGAAGCTCGCCGCCTCCACGCGATCGGCGAAATCGATTACTCCGAGTTCGTCGACATGGTGATCGCCTCGGCCCCCAGCGCCGGCCATTGCAACACGATGGGCACCGCGCTCTCCATGAACTCGCTCGCCGAGGCGCTCGGCATGTCCCTTCCGGGCTGCGCGGCGATTCCGGCGCCCTACCGCGAGCGCGGGCAGATGGCCTACGAAACCGGTCGCCGGATCGTTGCCATGGTCCACGAAAACTTGACGCCGTCGAAGATCCTCACCCGCGAAGCGTTCGAAAACGCCATCGTCGTCAACTCGGCCATCGGCGGCTCCACCAACTGCCCGCCGCACATCATCGCCATCGCCCGTCATATTGGGGTGGAACTGAAAGTCGAAGATTGGGAAACCATCGGCCACCACATTCCGTTGCTCGCGAATATTCAACCGGCCGGCGATTTCCTCGGTGAAGATTTCCACCGCGCGGGTGGCGTCCCGGCGATCATCGGGGAGTTGCTCCGCGGCGGCCAGATTCGGGAATCGGCCATGAACGTTTCGGGCAAAACCGTCGGCGAGGCCTACGCCGGCTGCTGCACCGCCAACCCGATCGTCATCCATCCGTTCGATAAGCCGCTGATGGCCAACGCCGGCTTCCTCGTCGTAAAAGGTAATCTGTTCGACAACGCCCTCGTCAAAACCTCCGTCATCGGCCACGAGTTCCGTGCCCGGTACCTGGAAAACGAAGGCGAGCCGAACGCCTTCACCGGCCGGGCGATCGTCTTCGAAGGCCCTGAGGATTACCACGAACGCATCAACGATCCGTCTCTGGAGATTGACGCCCACTGCATTCTTGTCATCCGTGGCTGCGGCCCGGTTGGCTATCCCGGCGCGGCCGAAGTCGTCAATATGCTGCCGCCGGATGCGCTTGTGAAAATCGGCGTGAACCAACTGCCCACCATCGGCGACGGTCGCCAGAGCGGCACTTCGGCCAGCCCGTCGATTCTCAACGCCTCCCCGGAAGCCGCCGTCGGCGGCCACCTCGCGCTGCTCAAAACCGGCGATGCCATCCGCGTTGACCTCAACACCCGCCGCGTCGACGTCCTGATTTCGGACGAAGAGCTAGCGGCCCGGAAAGAGACGATGGCCGTGGCCGCGGCCACGCCGCAGTCCCCCTGGCAGGAGCTTTACCAGAAGCACGTCGGGCAGTTGGGCGAGGGAGGAGTGCTGGAGTTTGCCGTCAAGTACCAGGACATCGGCAAGGAGATCCCGCGCCACAGCCATTAAGCTTCGAAATATTGATCGACCACCGCTCGCAAGTGATCCGCCCGCACCGGCTTCGTCAGGTAGCCGTCCATGCCCGCCTCCAGACAGCGGTCGCGATCGTCGATCATCGCTCCGGCCGTCAGCGCGACAATCGGCGTGTGATGGGAATTGCTTCCCTCCCGTTTTCGAATCTCGCGCGTCGCGGCAAAACCGTCCATCTCGGGCATCTGGCAATCCATAAAAATCAAATCGTAAGGCAGCAGAGCGGCCAATTCGCACCCCTCCCGCCCGTTGGCGGCAACGTCCACTAAACAGCCCATTTTACGAAGCAGCGCCATCGCCACCCTTTGGTTGACGATGTTGTCGTCCACGACGAGCACACGGCGACCGCCATGGCGAGGGAGTTCCACAACCGGCGCGGCCCTCTCCGGAGTGCTAACGGTTCCCTTGCCGCCGTCCAAAAGCTGTTGAAACGTTCGCAGCAGCACCGACTCCCGCAGCGGCTTCAAAAGTCGAGCGTCGCCCGTAAAGTTGATTCCGTCGCGCCCATCCGTCGCCGTGGTCATGACGATGGCCGGCCCGCCAACTGTTCCCTCTCCGCGCAGCCGACGGGCCGTTTCGGCTCCGTCGATTCCCGGCATTTTGTGGTCCAAGCAGACGATCTGGTAGGGGTCGCCCGCGGCGGTGGCCTCCGCCACCTTCCGCAACGCCTCCTCACCGGACGCCGCTTCCTCCACTCGCATCCCCCACCCCGCACACAAGCTCTTCGTAACCAGCCGGCAAACGGAAAAATCATCCACCACGAGAACCCGCACCCCGAGCAGCGGCACAATCGGTGCCGCTTCGACTTCGGAATCCGGGCGCAGCGGCAGCGGAAGTTCAAAGCAGAACGTCGAGCCCTCCCCCTCCCGACTCGTCAGAGTGATCGTCCCGCCCATCAATTCGACCAGTTGCCGGGAGATCGCTAAACCCAAACCGGTGCCGCCAAACTTCCGCGTCGTGGAAGAGTCGACTTGGTGAAATTTCTGAAAGAGCGACTCCATCAGGTCGGCGGGAATGCCAATCCCGGTGTCGTGCACCGCAATCCGAATGTTCGCGACCCCCGCAACGACGGCCGTACACTCTGCTTCCACCAGCACCTGCCCCGCGGCGGTAAACTTAATCGCGTTCGAAACTAAATTCAGCAACACCTGCCGGATCCGGCCAGAGTCGCCGAAGAACTTGCGCGGCGTGTCCGGAGTATAGTGAAGCAGCAGTTCCAGTTGCTTCTCCCGCGCCTTTACCGCCATCAGTTCGATCACGTCTTCCAGCGCGCCATGGAGGTCCAATGGACCAACCTCCAGCGCCATCTTCCCGGCTTCAACCTTCGAAAAGTCGAGAATGTCATTGATGATCGTCAGCAGCGCTTCGCCCGAGGTACGGACGGTTTCGGCATAGCTCTGCTGCTCCGGGCTCAGCGCGGTCCCCAGCAGCAGGCCGGTCATTCCGATCACGCCATTCATCGGCGTCCGAATCTCATGGCTCATCGACGCCAGGAATTCGCTCTTGGCGCGATTGGCCGCCTCGGCCCGATTCTTCTCCCGTTCCAGCGCGGCCACCGTATGAGCCAGTTCCGCGGTATATCTCGTGATCTGGTCCTCATCCCGTTTCCGCGCCGTAACGTCGGTCCGGATGGCGACGTAGGCGCGGGGCTTGCCTTCGGCACCCAACACCGGGACGATCGTTGAATCAACCCAGTACAGCGTCCCGTCTTTAGCGTGGTTACAGATTTCACCGTGCCAGACGCTTCCCTGCGTAATCGTGGACCACAGGTTCATATAGAACTCGGTGGGGTGGGTACCCGAGTTCATCAAGCGATGGTTCTGGCCCAACAACTCCTCCCGCGAGTATCCGGAGATCGCGCAAAACTTGTCGTTCGCATACGCAATTGCACCGGTCGTATCGGTGATGGAGACGATGGCATGGTGGTCGAGAGCGAACTTCTGGTTCTCCAACTCCCCCAGCGCCGCGACCGTCCGATCCCTGGACGCCCGGAGCTGCCTCGTGACCTCCGCCCGCGCCGTTACGTCCAACAACGCCGTCCGGAGTCCGACGATCTCCCCGCTTTCATTGAAAACGGGTCGGTCGTGGATCTCAAACACTAACGTTGCACCGTCTGGCCGCAGGAAGCGGAGCTCCGTCGGCTCGTCGGTTTGCATCTTTTCTAACTTTTCGAAAAACGCAGACCGGCTGCCGCCGCGGTCCGCGCCACCGAGGATCTCCCACACCGGCCGCCCCAAAATCTCGTCCGCCCGGCACCCGAGCAACGCGCATTCGGCGGCGTTCACCCGACGCACCGTCCCTTGGCCGTCGGTTTCGTGATACGCCAGCGGCGCGCTTTCAAACAGAGCCTCCAGATCCGCTTCCCGCCTCCGGCGCTCCAGAGACAACGCCGCTTCCGTTCGCTTCCGTTCACTGACGTCCTGCACCACCAGCCGGGCAACTGGCCCACCGCTATCGCCCTTTCCAAGGGTGCCCTCCAGCCGAACCCAGGATTCGGATCCGTCCGCTTTCAACATCCGCAGCTCGCACCCCCTGGGAGTTCCGGCTCGAAATAGCTGCTGCGTCAGGAGAAAGAAACCATCCTGGTCCTTTTGAGAGAAAGAAACCGAAAGCGGGCGCGATATCAGATCCTCTTTGTTGACTCCCAGTAAACTCGCCAGCGTCAGATTGGCCTGCAGGATCACTCCAGATTCACTGATCGTGCAGTAGCCAATCGGCGCCAGGTTGTAGAGGTCGAAATAGTTTTCGCGCGCAACGCTCAGCTCTTCCTGCGTCCGGCGCAGATCCTCGTTTTGCATCTCGAGCTCGATCTGGTAAACGCACAATTCGTAGATCGTCTTCTGCGTCTCTTCGCGGGAAGGCGGTTCCGTGTCCATCGGTTGGCGCAACGCAATTTTCGCGGCTAACTCTGCGGCGCGCCAGTACTTCGTGTCGTCGTTCCTCATGCGGGGGCTCTCTCTTCCCCGCCGCTCACCCACTCGGTCGTCGCAATGCCGTATACACTCCCCTGCTCGTCCACCAAGGCGGTCGACACAATCGAGACAGCAAGCACCGCCCCGGACTTGGCGAGGCGCTGCGTTCGATACGGCTCCAGCACCTTCGCTTGGCTCAGTTGACGAATCTTGTCCAAGGCGTCTACCCGCCGTTCCGCCGGGATTCGGTCCCGCACATTCATCGCCAACGCTTCCGCCTCGCTCCAACCGTACATCCTCGCGGCTCCGGCGTTCCAGGCCAGGATGTGGCCGTCCAAATCCTGCATCGTGATCGCATCGTGCGCGTCGCGAACGATCACCGCCATCCGGGCCAGCCCATTGGCCTTCCGCAGCGCCTCGCGGGTGTGGACAGTCTCCGTAATCTCGATAAAAGTGATGGCCACCCCCTCAATCACATTATTGAGCGTTCGGTACGGCAGAATGCGCAGCCGATACCACTGCCCCGCCTTCGTCTGTACCTCGGTCTCCTGCGGCACCATCCCCTTCCAGCTGGTCATACCCCACTACGTTAGACACAACATGTCCGATCGGCCTGCCCACGTCCCCGGGGATCAGGTTGATAAGGGTCGTCACCGCGGGGGTGAAGCGCCGAATCCGCAGTTTAAGATCCAAAAACACCGTCCCGATTCCCGTCCCCCCCAGCAGGTTAACCATGTCATCGTGCACCTGGGTCATGCTTTTAATCTTGGTTTGTAACTCAGAGTTCACTATGGCCAACTCCTCATTGACCGACTGTAACTCTTCTTTCGAAGTCTCCATCTCCTCGTTGGTACTCTGTAGCTCCTCGTTCATTGATTGCATCTCCTCGTTTGAGGATTTGAGCTCTTCGTTGGAAGTCTCAAGTTCCTCATTGGCTGATTGGAGATACTCTTCTTTGGCTTGCAGTTCGTGTTGTAGAGCGACGATGCGTTCGTCGGTGCTGTCGCCGGGCCCGAGCAAAGCGCTCTCGTTTGCCTCGCCGGGAACCGCTTCCAACAGCACGAAGAACAACGGAACCTCCCCGGCCGCGCTGCCGGCCAGCGAACTCACCGAAAGGTTAACGAAAGTGAAATTGCCGTTCGTTTTCACCCGCAGGCCCCAGCTGCGGACCGTTTCGCCCGTCGACTCGGCGGTGCGAAGGGCGAATGCCAGTTCGCGTCCTAATCCTTCCCGTGCCATTTTTATGACATTGGGGGTTCCCGCCTCTCCCGCTGCCGGCTCCAGGAACATGCCGGTGCGACCGTGCAGGTAGAAAATATCGCCAGACGGGTTCACGAGCGCCCCGGCCAAGCCGAACTGTCGCAAGATAGCCTGTTCGGTCAAGTTGCGCAGCGAAGTTTTAGCCCCGATGGGAACTTTCGCCGCGACTGCCTCGGGTCCGCTGCCAGGGGTAAAAAACCGAGTTTGTCGGAAACGGGCGGACCAGAGACGCGGATTTGAGCTGCAACGATACACCTTCGCTTCGTGGTCTACCACGGTAAGAGACTCGTTCGAGGCACCTATCGTTTCCGACGTGCCCAGGAAAAGATAGCCGCCCGGATGCAAAGCGTTTTCAAACATCGGGATCAGCCTTTGCTGCAGCTCCGGCCCCATATAAATCAAAACGTTGCGGCAACTGATCAGGTCGAGCTTCGAAAATGGCGGGTCCATAATCAAATTCTGTTCCGAAAAAATCAACGTGCTGCGAATGCTTTTTTTAACCCGGTAGCCGCCACCCGGTTCCGCGATGAAAAACTGACTCAGCCGTTCCGGCGAGATGTCGGCCGCGATGCTCGCCGGATAGCGGCCAGCCCGGGCAAACTCAATCGCGCGCGGGTCGATGTCGGTGGCGAAAATCTGCAACCCGAAGTGCTGCTTCATCGCCGCCTGCCGCTCGGCCAGCAGGATTGCCAAGGAATACGCTTCCTCCCCCGTCGAGCAACCCGTTGCCCAGACCCGTACCGGAGCTTCGCTCGCTTTGCCGGCCAGGATCGCCGGGATCACCTGCTCTTCGAGCACGAGAAAAGCCTCCGGATCGCGGAAGAAGCTCGTCACTCCGATCAGAAGATCGCGAAAGAGTGCTCTGACTTCAGCGGGAGTGGCCTCTAGGTACCGGACATACTGCTCGATGGACTCAATTTGATGCAGGGCTAAACGGCGCCCAATCCGGCGATGGACGGTGTTCCGCTTATACAAGGAAAAATCATGACCGGAGTGCGCGCGCAGCAGACCGAAAATCTTCTGCCAGGAAATTTCCTCGCGGGGCGACAGGGCAACCGGGGGAGGAGACGTTTTCAAAACGGTCCGCGAAAGATAGTCGATCAGTCGTGCTGCCATCTCCACGGGCGGCAGCACGAAATCGACGAGCCCGGTGGCAATGGCGCTGCTCGGCATGCCATCATACTCGGCGGAGTCCGGGCTCTGCGCCATCGCTATTCCGCCGACTCCCTTGATGGCCCGCAAGCCGAGGGTGCCGTCGCTCCCCGTGCCGGATAGCACGACGCCGATGGCGCGATCCTGCTGGTCTTCGGCCAGCGAGCGAAAGAGGGAGTCAATCGGCAGCCGTCGCCCGCGCGGGGCCACCGGTTCCGATAGTTGCAGTTTGCCGTTCCCGAAAGTCAAATGGGCATTGGGCGGGATAACATAGACACAGTTTGGCTGCAGCTTCGTCCCGTCTTTCACCTCGAAAACTGGCATACGGGTGAAGCGGCTGACGATGTCGGCGAGAACACTTTTGTGATCCGGGGCCTGATGCTGCACCAGGACGAACGCCATTCCCGGATCGGAATCCGCTGGCATTCCGGCGAAAAAGGCTTCAAAAGCCGCTAATCCCCCCGCCGAGGCACCAAGGCCTACGACCGGGAATCCAGAGTCCAAAGTAACAGATGGATCCTCCGGAGAAATCTCGTGGGCATCCATTTTTCAACTATACACTGAATCAAGAATAAAAAAAAGCCCGCGACCGAAGTCGCGGGCGTAAGTAGGGCTAAACCTTTCAGACCAAACTACGGCTTCAAATCCTGTTCCTGGGCAAAGTTAGTCCACTCTTCGGTCCAATCGAAATCGCCGAAGCCGCCGATCCACGTGGCCCATTGATCGAAGAAGCCATCGTCGGGCGGCTGGATCCAGTTAGCGCGGAAGACCGGCGAACCGGTTAACGGACGGAAGTCCGGGTTCGACCGTTCCAGCGGGCGCCGCAGCAGCGGGTCGGCGATCACCATCTGGCGCGCCGGGGCACCGAAGAAGGTTCGGAAGTCGGCGGTAACCTGCCCGTCCACCGTGCTCGGAGCGGCCGGCGAGGTGTTGAAACCGTTGTTCCAGGAAAGCAAGCCGTTGGCGCTGAAGTCGCCGCTCGTGATGTTCGGCTGAATGCTGTCCGGGATGTTGGCTCCCCCCACGGTCCGGGTGACCCAGTTGTAGCAGAGCAAGTTGTTGTAGGCTCCGCCGGCGCCGCGCCGGAAGTAAAGGCAAGGCGCATCCGCTTCGTCAAAGCCGCGCGCGCCGCCGCCGATGAAGCTGACATTGTAGATACTCGGCTTGCCCAGGGGCTTGGCCGCGAAATCGCGCTCGTAGTTATCCATTTCGATGCCGCGGTTGGAAAGGTCGTCGTTGGCAACCATCACGCCATGCTGGATGCGGCCGGACCAGCCGATCTGGCCGTCGATGTAGTCATCGGCACCGTAAGTGCCCACGAGGTACTTGGCGTCATTCGTGCCGCCGAACCATTCAAAGGAGTCGTCGAGGCCGTAGTGGGCTTGGAGATACTCGCTCTTGGTGCCCTTGCCGCAACCACCCCAGGTGAACGAGTTCGTCTCTTCGTTCGGGCGGAGCAGCGCGCCGGCGAACTCGACGCGAACATAGCGCAAGCTGCCGCAGCTATGGTTCGGGTCGGTGCCGCCGTAGCGGGTCTCAGGCAGTTCGGGCAAGCCTTCGATCGCCAGGAACCCGGCCGGATCGTTGATCGGAGCCAAGCCAAGCATCAGCAGGCCACCCCAGTCGCCGCGCTGGCGGCTGCCGATGGGCTGCGACGAGGTCATGATGATGGGGCGCGAACGCGTGCCCTCCGCGATCAACCGGCCGTTGGTGGCTACCAGCAGCACCGACGGCGGCTGGGAGCCAGGCTGGCCGAGGATGAAGGTGCCGGGTTGGATCGTGAGCACCGCGTTGTTCCGCACGGTGACGATGCCCCGAATGCTGTAAGCGTTGTCGGAAGTCAGTGTCCGACTCTCCGTGATGCCTCCGGTGAGCTCAACCGTCGCACGAACGACGCCAAACTTGAAGTAAGCGGCTTTGACGATCCGGGTGCCGGTGTAGTCGCGGAGTTGCACGACCAAAGTGTGCATGCCGAACTCTTCGGGGACAGTGACGGTGGCTACGGTCGCCTTGTTGGCTTCCGGCAGACGCACGATCCGGAAACCCTGATCCGGCGTGTTGCCGAAGAAGTCGGTGGCGGTCGCATTGTTCGCCGGCAGGTAAGACTTTGCTCCGGTCTGGTTATTCTGGCGGTACGCCACGATCGTATAGGGATACAGATCGTTGTTCGGCTTCACGGTCCAACGGACGGTGAGCTGTTCGCCCGGCCGGTAGACATACTTGTCGGCCCAGACCCACATGGCGGCCGTGGAATCAATGCTCGTGAAGCCACTAATTTCGCGCTCGGCCTGCGAGGCGTTGACGGTCCGGAAAATCGGACCCTCCGCCGCGAGAAGACCGGTGCTGAGCAGGCTCAGCGCCGCGGTAGCGAATGTGAAATGTCGCATAACTGGCGTGTTATTCCTTAATCTAGCGTTAGAAAAACGTGTAACTGGTTCCGATCGAAAAAGTACGACCGATCTTGAGTTCCCGCACTACGAAGGTAGACTGCGTCTGGCGGTAAGTATTGTCGCTGAGGTTCTCTCCGCTGAAACGAACCTTCCACTTACCACTTTCATTGACGTTGAGTTCGTAGACGAAATCGAGCAGGACATTGCGTTCCTGATAGATGTCGGGGAGCCGGAAGGTGCCGACGTCGGTGATCCGGCGCGAAACCGTGTTGACGTAGAAGCGGGCGTTGGACCGCAACTGGGGCCGGCGCCACTCGGCGATGATGTTGAAGATGTAGCGCGACTGGCCGACCAGCGGCCGTTTGGCCGAGGTGAGCTGGACGAACTGGTCCGTGGGGATTTGCACACTGGAATCAACCAGGGTCAAATTGGCCTGCATCCCGAAGTCGCGGAGCGATTTCGAATACCGGCCCAGCCCCTGCCGCCATTCCATCTCGACGCCCTGGTTCCGGGCGCTCGGGACGTTCAAGAAGCTCTGCCGGAGTTCGGAAGCCGTCGGACGATAAATTTGTTCGATCGGATCCTGGAACCGTTTGAAGAAGTAACTCGCCGCGACAACTTGATTGCCGCCCAGGAACCACTCCCACCGGACATCGGCGTTGTCAATCTTCGCCCGACGCAGGTTCGGGTTACCAACCGTCGAATAGCCGCCGACAACGTTAGTGAACTCAAACGGAGACAACTCGCGGAAGTCCGGCCGGTTGACCGTCCGTCCGTAACCAAACCGTAGATTCTGCTTGGCCGTAAGTTGATAAATGACGTTGACGGCCGGCAGGATGTCGCGATTGTTCAAATTGGCGAACGACGGGATGCCGCCGGGAACGAGCGGATCGATCGTGGTCACGTTGATCTGCGCATCTTCCACCCGGAACCCGGAGATGATCCGCCACTTCGGGCCGATCGCCAAATCAACGAGCGAGTAACCGCCGTAGATATCCATCAGCGCGTCGTACCGATCGGTACCGCGGGTGATTTCGCGAATCGCGAAGCCATCCGGACGGATGTTATTGGTTCCGAGCACCTCGTTGGTCGGCTTCGCAAAATCGATCGTGCCGGCGCGAATCGGGAAGTATCGGAACCGGCGGCTGTCGAAGTCCCGACGGCGGAAGGTACCGCGGAAGCCGGTTTTGAAGATGCCGCTGAACTTACCTTTGTAGAAAGGAACCGACCAATCGCCTTGTGGCTCATAGATCTTGTCCTTCAACTCACTGAAAAAGCGCAGCCCGGATTCGGGCAAATTCAGGAACGCATAAGGTTGCGTCGACCCCGGCTCCCGACCGCGGATGGTTTCGCGCAAGTCCGGCTCCGACCGATCCGACAGCGAGTAGGTGAGCTGCCAATGGAAAACGCTATTCCGAAATTTGGCCACCGCGTGGTCGCCCTCGAGGCCGGTGGAGAACAGGCCGCGCTCGGTCCAGCGGAGGCGTTCGGACAAAATGTCCTGTCCATTGCCGCCGTTCAGACCGGAGATGAACCGGGCTTCCTTGTCCGTATCCCGCGTCAGCGTGTTCCGGAAAACCAGCTTATTCGAGGCATTCAAGCGATACGCCGCGTTTAACACCGCCCCGATCCGCGAGGACTCATTGCCGACGTCGAACTGATAATCGGAGAAGATCTGCGGTCGGCCGCCACCGCCGTTCACGAGGAACCGGCGAGTTTCCGGGGTCGACTGCGGAGAACTGTTAAAGGTCACCGCCGCTACGACGCCGAGTTTGCCGAACGTGTTGCCACCCGAAATCGAGTAGGTCTGCGTCGGGCGAGCCGAGGCGATCGGCCGAATCTGGTAGTCCGGCTTGAACGCCCGACCGAACTCTTGAAACTGCGATTCCGTGAAACTGCCGACGAACAAGCGCCGATCGGAAGGGATAATGCTCGGGATGCTCCGGCCGCCATCGTCGAAACCGATGGCGTCGCGGCTACCGCCGGAGAAACTGCCGAGCCGTTTGCCGGCCGTCTGCGAATTGAAACCGTAGTTCACCGAAACCGTCAGCGTCTTCTGCGTCGGGAATTCGGTGGTGAGCAGTTGCACCAAACCGCCGGAGAACTCGCCCGGCAGGTCGGCGCTATACGTCTTGATCACCTTAATGCTATCGATGAGCGAGGCAGGGAACAGGTCGAGCGGCACCACGCGCCGTTCGGGCTCCGTCGTCGGCACCATTGCGTTGTTGAGCATCGTGGAGGAGTAGCGCTCGCCCAACCCGCGGACAAAAACGAACCCACCGTCAACGACCGAAATGCCGGCCACTTTTTCCAAGGCACCGGCGGCGTCCGACGCCGTGCTGGCCTTGATGTCTTCCTTCGAAATCGAATCGCTTACGCTGGACGACAACTTCCGTTCCATCAGAACCGATTCGGCCGTTGTCTGCAAGGAGCCGATCTTCTCGACGACATCGAGTGTCGTCGCCGCGCCCTTCTGCTGCAGCACCGAACTGGCGTCGGTCGTTACCCCGGCCTTCACTTCGATGTCATCGATCGTCGTTTCCAAGTGGTTGGAACTCGTCAGCCGAAGCTTATACTTCCCAGGCGACAGGATAACGGTATAGCGGCCTTCGGTGTCGGTGGTTACCTTGCCATCCGACATTCCATCGACTTCGATTTGCACCAGCGGCACTGGGCGTCCGGAAGATGCGTCGAAAATAGTCCCCGCGATGGTGCCCTTTCCACCCGGCTGGGCGAACACCATACCGAGGCTGGCAAACAGGACCAGTCCTAGCTTTTTGGTTCGATTCATGGGCTTCCTTATTCGGCTACCCAGATTGAAACCGCGTTGCTGGCGATCCCGTTGACCGTGACAATCACCGGCACTTGGCCTGCAATGAACGTGTCAGCGGGGATTACAGCGTTAATCTGGCAGATGCCAGGAAACTGGGGATGGGCACCAGCGAACTGAGCGGCCACTTCGACTACGGAAATGGTGACGCGGACGTTTGCCACGGCGCGGGAGAGCGCGGTGGGCGGGGCGCCGTCGGTTACGCGCGGTTCGGTGACGCCGCAGCCGGTGGCGT